>DYOR01000036.1:0-7457 GCA_020720385.1 Rubrivivax sp. | reverse complement strand
CTGCTGCAGGGCGATGCCGTCCTGCCAGCGCCCCAGGTGCTCGCCCATCACGTGGTGGGCCAGGTGCGCCAGTGCACTCACCTGTTGCGGCGTGGTCGCCAGGGTCACGCCGCGGTCGTGCAGCCGCTCGGCCACGGCGATCGCGTGCTCGGCGTGGTCGGCCCACGCCCGTTCGAGGAAGTCGTCGAATGTCATGGCCTGGTCTCCTGCGGGCCCCGTACGGTAGCGCCAAGGCCTCGACCCTGCCCGGCGCCGGGTGGGGTGGCCGCGGTATGCGCTCGCCACGGCGCCATCACCCGCCACGCGCCGGGTGTGCAGGGGCGCACGGCCTACAATGCCGAGCTCTTTTGCGAGGAGCACAGCACCTTTATGGCCGGTCATTCCAAATGGGCCAACATCCAGCACCGCAAGGGCCGGCAGGACGAGAAGCGCGGCAAGGCCTGGACGCGCGTGATCCGCGAGATCATGGTCGCGGCACGCCTGGGCGGAGGTGAGGTCTCGGCCAACCCGCGCCTGCGCCTGGCGGTGGAAAAGGCCAAGGCGGTGAACCTGCCGGTGGACACCGTCAAGCGCAACATCGACAAGGCCACCGGCAACCTCGAGGGCGTGAGCTACGAGGAGATCCGCTACGAGGGCTACGGCATTGGCGGCGCGGCGATCATCGTCGACTGCATGACCGACAACCGCGTGCGCACGGTGGCCGAGGTGCGCCACGCCTTCTCCAAGCACGGCGGCAACCTGGGCACGGAAGGCTCGGTGGCCTTCCAGTTCAGGCATTGCGCGCAGTTCGTCTTCGCGCCGGGCACGAGCGAGGACAAGGTCATGGAAGTGGCCCTGGAAGCGGGCGCCGAGGACGTCGTCACCGGCGACGACGGCTCCATCGAGGTGATCGCCCCGCCCGCCGACTTCGAGGCCGTGAAGGCCGCGCTCGAGGCGGCCGGCCTGAAGCCCGAGATCGCCGAGGTGACGATGCGTGCGGAGAACCCCATCGAGCTGGCCGGCGAGGACGCCGAGCGCATGCAAAAGCTGCTCGACGTGATCGAGGACCTGGACGACGTGCAGGACGTGTACCACAACGCCACGCTATGAGCCCCCACGCTCACTTCGTTCGCTGCCGCGCGCCAGAGTCGCGCGGCCTTCGGGCCGTCCAAGTCCGCGCCGGCGGACTTGGAGCCGCGGCCCTCAGCCCCCCGGGGGGGCTCATGCAGCGGCCCGGCGAAGCCGGTTCCGCGCATGGCCTTGATCACCCAGCCACTGGGCAGGGGCAAGCTTGAAAGTGCTGGTGATCGGCGGCGGCGGGCGCGAGCACGCCCTGGCCTGGAAGCTGGCGCAATGCGAGCGCGTGCAGACGGTCTTCGTCGCTCCCGGCAACGGCGGCACGGCGGCGGACCCCGCGCTGCACAACGTGCCCATCACCGACGTCGTCGAGCTGGCCGATTTCGCCATCGCCGAGAAGGTGGCGCTCACCGTGGTCGGCCCCGAGGCGCCGCTGGCTGCCGGCGTGGTGGACCTGTTCCGCGCCCGCGGCCTGCGCATCTTCGGCCCCACGCAGGCCGCCGCACAGCTCGAGAGTTCGAAGGCCTACGCCAAGGACTTCATGCAGCGCCACGGCATTCCCACCGCGCTCTACGCCACCTTCACCGACGCGCAGGCGGCGCATGCGCACGTCGACGAACATGGCGCGCCCATCGTCATCAAGGCCGACGGCCTGGCCGCGGGCAAGGGCGTGGTGGTGGCCGAGACCCTGGCGCAGGCCCACCAGGCCATCGACGACATGCTGGGCATCCACGGCCCGGGCACGCAACCCAGCCGCGGCGCCGCGCGCGTGGTGATCGAGGAATTCATGACCGGCGAGGAAGCCAGCTTCATCGTCGTGTGCGATGGCAGGAACGTGCTCACCCTGGCCACCAGCCAGGACCACAAGCGCATCTTCGACGGCGACCTGGGCCCCAACACCGGCGGCATGGGCGCCTATTCGCCCGCGCCGGTGGTCACGCCCAACGTGCATGCGCGGGTGATGCAGGAGATCATCCACCCCACCATCGCCGGCATGGCCAAGGACGGCGCGCCGTTCACCGGTTTCCTCTACGCCGGGCTGATGATCGACGAGCAGGGGCGGCCGCGCACGGTGGAGTTCAACTGCCGCCTGGGCGACCCCGAGGCCGAGGTCATCCTCATGCGCCTGAAGAGCGACCTCTTCGAGCTGCTCATGCGCGCCACCGACGGCACGCTCGACCAGGCCGAGCTGCAATGGGACCGGCGCATCGCGCTGGGCGTGGTCATGGCCGCGCACGGCTACCCGGCCACGCCGCGCAAGGGCGACGTGATCAGCGCCCTGCCGCGCAGCACGCCCGAGCTGCAGGTGTTCCACGCCGGCACCACGCTGGCCGACGGCGTGCTCGCCACCAGCGGCGGGCGCGTGCTCTGCGTGACGGCGCTGGGCGACTCGGTGCGCCAGGCACAGCAGCTCGCGCTCGACGCGGTGCGCCAGGTGCGCTTCGACGGCGCGCAGTGGCGCAACGACATCGGCCACCGCGCGATCAAGCATTGAGCGCGGCCCAGGAACTGAGCCAGCGCCCCGTGCAACTGCGCGGCAGCCGCCTGGCGCGCGCGCTGCTGCGGCTGGCCGGGCGCCGCGGCCTGCGTCACCACCTGGCCGCGCCGGTGCGGCCGCCCGAAAGGCAGGCCCCGCAATGATCGACACCCGCGCCGTGCGCGAGTACCTGCTCGGCCTGCAAGGCCGCATCGTCGCCGCCCTGCAGGCCGAGGACGGCAAGGCCTTCCTCAGCGACGCCTGGCAGCGCCCGGCGGGCGGCGCGCTGCAGGGCGACGGGCTGTCGCAGCTGGTGGAGGAGGGCGGCGTGCTCGAGCGTGGCGGCTGCAACTTCAGCCACGTCAGGGGCGCGAGCCTGCCGGACTCGGCCACGCAGCACCGTGGCGAGCTCGCCGGTGCGCCCTTCGAGGCCCTGGGCGTGTCGCTGGTGATGCATCCGCGCAACCCCTACGTGCCCACCGTGCACATGAACGTGCGCCTGCTGGCCGCGTTTCCCGCCGGGCGTGAGCCGCTGAGCTGGTTCGGCGGTGGCATGGACCTCACGCCGTACTATGGTTTCGAGGACGACGCGCGGCACTTCCACCGCGCCTGCGCCGACGCGCTGGCGCCTTTCGGTGCCGACAAGTACCCGCGCTTCAAGGCCTGGTGCGACGAGTACTTCTTTCTCGAGCACCGCGACGAGCCGCGCGGCATCGGCGGCGTCTTCTTCGACGACTTCGTCGAGGGCGGTTTCGACGCCGGATTCGCCATGCTGCGCGCCGTGGGCGACGCCTTCATCCCGGCCTACCTGCCCATCGTGCAGCGCCGCCGCGCCACGCCCTATGGCGAGCGCGAGCGCGACTTCCAGGCCTACCGGCGCGGCCGCTACGTCGAGTTCAACCTGGTGTGGGACCGCGGCACGCACTTCGGCCTGCACGGCGGCGGGCGCACCGAGAGCATCCTCATGAGCATGCCGCCCATCGTGAAGTGGCGCTACGACTGGCATCCCGAGCCCGGCACGCCCGAGGCGCGGCTCACCGAGCACTTCCTGCAAGCGCGAAACTGGCTCGATGAGCCTCGCTAAGCGCATCGGCCTGCTCGGCGGCACTTTCGACCCGGTGCACCGGGCGCACGTGGCGCTGGCGCACGCGGCGCTGGCGGCGCTGCGCCTGGACGAAGTGCGCTGGATGCCCGCCGGCCAGCCCTGGCAGAAGGAGCGCCAGGTCACGCCCGCCGTGCACCGCGAGGCCATGGTGCGCCTGGCCATCGCCGGCGAGCCGCGCTTCGTGCTCGAGCGCATGGAGATCGAGCGCGCCGGCCCGAGCTACACCCTGGACACGGTGCGCGCCCTGGCCGCGGCCGAGCCCGCCGCCGAGTGGGTGCTCATCATCGGCCAGGATCAATACGCCGGCCTGCACACCTGGCGCGACTGGCAGCAACTGCTCGGCCTGGTGACGCTGGCGGTGGCCAACCGGCCCGGCGAGCAGCGCCCCGTGGCCGCCGAGGTGCAGGCTTTCACCCACCGCGTGGTGCCGCTGCCGATGCTCGACATCTCTTCCACCGACATCCGTGCGCGCGTGTCCCAGGGCCGTGACATCGCCCAACTGGTGCCGCCCGAGGTGGCGCGCTATATTGAATCTCATGGCCTGTACCGCGCCGCGGCGCAGCCTGGAAAAAGGAGCTGAATGGACATCCGCAAACTGCAACGCGCCATCGTCGATGGCCTGGAAGACGTGAAGGCGCAACACATCGCCGTCTTCAACACCGAGCACCTGTCCTCGATGTTCGAGCGCGTGATCATCGCCTCGGGCACCAGCAACCGGCAGACCAAGGCGCTGGCGGCGAGCGTGCGCGATGCCGTCAAGGCGCGCGGCTTCCCCATCCTCAGCACCGAGGGCGAGGACAACGGCGAGTGGATCATCGTCGACTGCGGTGCGGCCGTGGCGCACATCATGCAGCCGCCCATCCGCGAGTACTACCACCTCGAGGAAATCTGGGGCGGCAAGGCGGTGCACATGAAGGTCGGCGCGGTGAACGCCAAGCTCGTCAAGGCCAGCGAGCCCGAGCCCCAGCGCGCGCGCAAGGCGGCGCCAGCCAAGGCACCGGCCGCCCAGACCAGGCCCAAGGCGCCGACGAAGAAGGCCGACAGCAAGCCCGTGGCGGCGAAGAAGGCCGGCAACCGGACCGCCGCCTACAAGCGCGTGGCGGCCAAGACCCCGGCGCGCAAGGCCGCACCCGCTGCGAAGGCCCCAGCCAAGACCGTGGCGCGCAAGGCCCCGGCGCGCAAGACCACGCCGCGCGCCTAGCCCAGGCTGCGTGAGGCGATGAAACTGCGGGTGGTGGCGATCGGCCAGCGCCAGCCCGCCTGGGCCGACGCGGCCTGGGCCGACTTCGCCAAGCGCTTCCCGGCCGAGATGCGGCTGGAGCTCAAGGCGCTCAAGGCCGAGCCGCGCAGCGCCGGCAAGACGGCGGCGCAGTGCATGGCCGCGGAGGCACAACGCATCGCGGCGGCGCTGCCCAAGGGCGCACGGCGCGTGGTGCTCGACGAGCATGGCACGCGCACGGGCACCGCCGCACTGGCCGAGCGGCTGCGCGCGTGGCGCGGCGGTGGCCGCGACGTGGTGCTGGTCATCGGCGGGCCCGACGGCCTGGACCCCGCGCTCAAGGCCGGCGCCGACGAAACGCTGCGCCTGTCGGACCTGACCTTGCCGCACGCCTTCGTGCGCGTGCTGCTGGCCGAGGCGCTGTACCGCGCCTGGTCGGTGGTCGAAGGGCATCCGTACCACCGCGAGTGAGGCCCTGGCGCGCGCCGCCGCGCCGCGTGGCGAGCAAGACACAATCGCCGCATGCCGCTGCACGCGTTCGTCTACCTCGCCTCGCAAAGCCCGCGCCGCACGCAGCTGCTCGACCAGCTCGGCGTGGCGCACCGAGCGCTGCGGCCCGACGCCGACGAGGACGCCGAGGCACTCGAAGCCGTGCATGCCGGCGAGCTGCCGCTGGACTACGTGCGCCGCGTCACCCGCCTCAAGCTCGGCGCGGCGCGCGCGCGGCTGCGCCGCCGCGGCCTGCCCATGGCGCCCATCCTGTGCGCCGACACCACCGTGGCGCTGGGCCGGCGCATCCTGGGCAAGCCGCGCGACGACGGCGAGGCCGCCGCCATGCTGCGCGCGCTTTCCGGCCGCACCCACCGCGTGCTCACCGCGGTGGCGTTGAGTGCCGGGGCGCGCTCGCTGCTCGCCACCAGCGTCTCGCGCGTGCGCTTCGCCGCGCTCTCCGAGACGACGATCCGGCGCTACGTCGCCAGCGGCGAGCCGCAGGGCAAGGCCGGCGCCTACGCCATCCAGGGCCGCATCGCGGCGTGGATCGAACACATCGAAGGCAGCCACAGCGGCATCATGGGGCTGCCCCTGCACGAGACCACCCTGTTGCTGTCGCGCGCCCGCGTGCGGCTGGAGCTCTGAAACGCCATGGCCACGCAAGACATCCTCATCAATTGGTCGCCGCAGGAAACGCGCGTGGCGGTGGTCGAGAACGGCGCCATCCAGGAGCTGCACATCGAGCGCACGCTCGAGCGCGGCATGGTCGGCAACGTCTACCTGGGCAAGGTCGTGCGCGTGCTGCCGGGCATGCAGAGCGCCTTCGTCGACATCGGCCAGGAACGTGCCGCCTTCCTGCACGTGGCCGACCTGCACGGCGGGCCGCCCAAGGGCGAAGGGCGCAGCGAGATCCCCCTGGTGCCCATCGAGCGCCAGGTCTTCGAGGGCCAGACGCTCACCGTGCAGGTGATCAAGGACGCCATCGGCAGCAAGGGCGCGCGCCTGTCCACGCAGGTGAGCATCGCCGGGCGCATGCTCGTCTTCCTGCCGCAGGACAAGCACATCGGCATCAGCCAGAAGATCGGCTCGCCCGAACTGCGCGAGCAACTGCGCGCGCGCATGCAGGTGCTCGCCGGCGCCGATGGCGGTGGCTTCATCCTGCGCACCAATGCCGAAGAGGCCAGCGACGCCGAACTGGCCGAGGACATCGCCTACCTGCGCCGCACCTGGGGCCTCATCCGCGAGCGCGCGCAGAGCCTGCCGCCGGGCACGCTGCTGCACCAGGACCTGAACCTGGCCGAGCGCGTGCTGCGCGACATGGTCAACGAATCCACGCTCACCATCCGCATCGATTCCAGGCAGCAGTGCGACGCCCTCAAGGCCTTCGGCGAGACCTACATGCCGCGCGCCGTGGGCCGTCTCGAGCACTACCGCGGCGAGCGGCCCATCTTCGACCTCTTCGGCATCGAGGAAGAGATCGAGCGCGCGCTGGCGCGGCGCGTGGAGCTCAAGAGCGGCGGCTACCTGATCATCGACCAGACGGAGGCGCTGACCACGGTGGACGTGAACACCGGCGGCTTCGTTGGCGCGCGCAACTTCGAAGACACCATCTTCAAGACCAACCTCGAGGCGGCCGGGGCGATTGCGCGGCAGATGCGGCTGCGCAACCTCGGCGGCATCATCATCGCCGACTTCATCGACATGCTGCGCGAAGACCACCAGCAGGCCGTGCTCACCGAGCTGAAGAAGCAGCTCGCGCGCGACCGCACGCGCACCACGGTGAGCGGCTTCACCCAGCTCGGGCTGGTGGAGATGACGCGCAAGCGCACGCGCGAAAGCCTGGCGCACATGCTCTGCGAACCCTGCCCCACCTGCCAGTGCCGCGGCCAGGTGAAGACCGCGCGCAGCGTGTGCTACGAGATCCTGCGCGAGATCCTGCGCGAGGCGCGCCAGTTCGCCCCCAAGGAATTCCGCGTCGTCGCCAGCGCCGCGGTGGTGGAGATGCTGCTCGACGAAGAGAGCGTGCACCTGGCCGGATTGAGCGAGTTCATCGGCCGGCCGATTTCGCTCAGCGCGGAGCCGACGATGAATCCGGAGCAGTACGACAT
>DYOR01000185.1 GCA_020720385.1 Rubrivivax sp. | reverse complement strand
CCGTTTCGGACTCCCGCTCGGGCGCGCCGGAATACTTCACAAGCTCTGAGCCGCCGCCAGGCCTGGCGGCGGAGTGACTCCCGGCGTTGGGGTCACAGATCCTTGCGCGCCGCCACGCCGGTGGCGGGGAAGTCGGTGAACAGCCCGTCCACGCCGAGCCGCATGTAGTACTGCATCTCGGCCTTCGGGTCCTTGAAGCCATAGCCGCTGGCGTCGTTGCGGAAGGTCCAGGTGTGCACCAGCAGGCCCTTGCCGTGCGCGCGCTCGATGACGCCGGTGCTGCCGTCGACACGCCGGTCATTGATGGTGAGCGTGGTGTCGCCGGTGCGCTCGACGCCGTCGTTGACGGTCTTCACGAGATAGGGCTTCCAGGGGCCGACCGCGTCGGCGTAGGTCTTGATGAAGGTGAGCCCGCTTTCGCTGAGCAGGTCGGCGAAGTTGCGGCTGTCGCCGGCGACGACGAAGTCATACGGCTTGTGGTACGGCGCCACGAGCGACATGCTGCCGTCGGCATTGACATCGTCGGCGTCGACCAGTTGCACCAGCTTGATCTGCGTCTTGGTATTCAGGTACTGCAGGTTGGCCACTTCGAAGGACTGGATGAACACCGGCGCGTCGGCGCTGTTGCTGTAGGCGGCGTGCAGCGCGGCCACCAGCTTGTCTTCGAAGACATGCGCACCGAAGCCTGCGTCCACGGCATGGAAGGTGGAATGCTTGATCTCGGGGTAGATGCACACCGTGCGCCCGGCCTTGGCGCCTTCGCTCTTGGCGACCTGGATCACCTCGGCCAGCGTGGGGATCGAGTACAGGCCGTTGAACTGCTGCGGCCGGCTGGCGCGGGACTGCGTGGCGCGCAGGGTCTTGATCTCGAGCAGTGTGAAGTCGCTGGCGAAGTAGGCCGTGGTGCTGATGCCGTCGAGGTTGCGCGTGCTCATGCGCGAGGCGGGGAACTTCTGCGCGACGTCGGTGGTGCCGTCGAGCACCGGTTCGTGGCGGGCGACCATCTCGCCGTCCTTGGTCAGCACCAGGTCGGGCTCGATGCAGTCGGCACCCTGCTGGATGGCGAGGGTATAGCCCTCCAGCGTGTGCTCGGGCAACTCACCGGAGGCCCCGCGGTGGCCGATGACCAGCGGCGCGCTGCCATTCAAGGTGTTGTAGTGGAGGTCATCGTCGCCGCCGCAGGCCTGCAGGGCTGCGCCCAGGGTCAACAATGTCAAGGCGTGGCTTATCTTCATCTGTGGTCCTCATTGTGGAAACGGCGCAGCTCCGGCCGCTTGGGGCGGGCGTGAGCTGACGCCGGCCCAGGATGTCACATGTTCGCGACAGCGATGTGACTCGCGCAGCCTGCGGGCCGGCAGCCCGGTCGGCCGGCGCAGGCGCAGGCGATGCGCGGTGTCGGGGCCCGCTCAGGTTTTGCGCCGGGGTTGGCGGGCTGGGTCGACGTCCACGTACTTCCAGAACTCGCGCACGAAGATGTTGCGGTGGTAGCCCCGCACCCAGGGGTGGGCCATGTCGGTGAAGATGCGGTGCACGTGCACCTTGTAGGGCATGTAGGCGACGAGCAGCTTCTGCGCCTGCTCCATCACCGCCAGGCGCTCGGTCCCGTCGGGCATGCTGCGCTGCTGCTCGTAGAGCGCATTGAAGGCCGGCAGGTCGAAGCGCGCGTGGTTCGCCTGGCCGCGGTTGGGGCCGTAGCCCAGGGCGAGAAAGGTGTCGCCGTCGGGCTGGCCGGCGCTCCAGCCCACGCCCCACATCATGAGTTTGCCGGCGCGGCTGCTCTTCAGCTGCTCGGGCCACTTGGCGGTCTTGAAGACGATGCGCAGCCCCACGGCATCCATGTTCTTCTGCCACAGCTCGTTGAGCTGGCGGCTTTGCTGGTCGGGGCTGGTCGAGTACTCCAGCAGCAGCGGCGAGCCGTCGGGCTGGTCGCGCCAGCCGTCGCCGTCGCGGTCGACGTAGCCAAACATGTCGAGCAGGGCCTTGGCGCGGGCGCGGTCGAAATCGCCCATCTCGCTCTTGAAGCGCGGGTCGTAGCCCGAGGTCTGCGGTGCGATCACGCCCTGGGCGGGGATGGCCTGGCCGCGGCGCGCCAGGCGGATCTCGCGCTCCACGTCCACCGCCAGGCTGATGGCACGGCGCAGCGCCACCTTGGCCGGCTCGTAGCCGCCGACCACCGGGTTCTCCATGGCGAAGTACGACACCGCCACGTCGGCGCGCGGGTAGCGCACGAGCTGGATGCCGCGCTTGGCCAGGTTGGGCGCGAGGCGGTTGTTGGGGATGGCGACGCTGGCGAACTCGTTGGGCAGCTGGTCGAGCAGGTCCTGCTCCTCGTTGAGGAAGCTCAGCCAGCGCGGCTGCGCCTCCTCGATGATGGAGATCTCCACTCGGTCCACCATGGGCAGGCGGCGCCCCTTGAACTCGCGCGCCATGGCCTGCAGCCGCGCGTCGCCCGCGGGCGGGTGTTCGTCGTAGAACACCTCGCGGTAGCCGGGGTTCTTCGCCAGCACGATGCGCGAGCTGCGCTTCCACTGCGCCAGCACGAAGGGGCCCGTGCCCACCGGGTGCTCGCCGATGTGCTCGCCCCAGGCCTCGACGACCTCGCGCGCCAGCGCGCCGGTGAACGAGGCGTCGGCGAAGTTGTAGAGGAAGCGCGGCGTGGGCTCGGCCAGGCGCACCTGGAAGGTGTAGCGGTCGAGCGTGCGCAGGCCCTCCACCGGGGCGTCGTAATCGAAGGGCTTCTTCTCGGCGATGAGCTTTCTGCGCAGCTCGCTCAGGCCAAGGATCTTGGCGTTCTCCAGGATGTAGAGATTGCCGCTCTTCCAGCGCGGGTCGTAGTGGCGCTTGAGCGAATAGACGTAGTCCTCGGCGACGAGCTCGCGGCGCTGGCCCTTGAAGGCCGGGTCGTCGGCGAAGTGGATGCCCGGGCGGATGCGGAAGGTGAAGGTCCTGAAGTCGTCCGAGACCTCGGGCATCGCCGCGGCGGTGTTGGGCCGCATGCGCGCGGGCTTGGCCAGGTACTCGAACTGCAGCGGCGCCTCGAAGATGCCGGCCACCACGGTGCGCGAATACAGGTCGGTGATCTGCGCCGGGTCGAAGCTCGACTCGGCGATGAGGAAGGCATACCGCAGCACCTTCAGGGGCTGCGCCGCCTGATTCGGCAGCACCTTCAGGGGCTGCGCCGCCTGATTCGGCAGCACCTTCAGGGGCTGCGCCGCCGTGGGCGTGGCCACCTGCGCCCACGCCGCGCATGCGCCCAGGGCCAGGGCGAGTGCGGCGCCGCGGGCCGCCGTGAGCAGGGGGTGTCTCTTCATGGGTGCAGGCGTGGCAGGCAAGGGCACGAGTCTAGAGCGCCGCTGCGGCGGGAAACCACCGGCCGCGCGCAGGCGGGCCCGCCCCTACACTCGCGCATCCCCGCTTTTCGCTTGCCCGAACGCCACCCCGTGCAAGCGCCCCGGAGTCGATGACCGCCTACCTCCTCAGGCGCCTGTGGCAGATGATCCCCACGCTGGCCGGCGTGGTGCTGCTGGTTTTCTTCCTCTTCAAGGCCTTCGGCGGCGACCCGGCGGAGGTGCTCGGCGGCCTCAACGCCACGCCCGAACAGGTGCAGGCCATCCGCGAGCAGCTCGGCCTGAACGAGCCGGTGTGGGTGCAGCTGTGGATCTTCGTGCGCCAGATCCTCACCTTCGACTGGGGCAAGAGCTGGGCCACCAACGAGGCGGTGAGCCACCTCTTCGCCACGCGCCTGCCGGCCACGCTCACGGTGATGACGCCCATCCTCGTGTGCGACGTCTTCCTCGCGCTGCCCATCGCCATGTGGGTGGCCACGCGGCGCGGCAGCCTCACCGACCGCGCCATCATGGTGGCCACCACGGTGGCGCTGTCGATCAGTTTCCTCGTCTACGTCATCGTCGGCCAGTACGTCTTCGGCTTCCAGCTCGGCTGGTTCCCGGTGCAGGGCTGGAGCGACAGCTTCTGGACCAACCTGCTCGGTTACGCGCCGCTGCCGGTGTTGCTGGCGGTGGCCGTGGGCGTGGCGCCGCAGACGCGGCTGTACCGCAGCTTCCTGCTCGACGAGCTCGGCCAGGACTACGTGCGCACCGCGCGCGCCAAGGGCATGACCGAGGGCGTGGTGCTCTTCCGCCACGTGCTGCGCAACGCCATGATCCCGATCCTCACCAACGTCGGGCTGCAGCTGCCGGGCATCTTCGTCGGCTCCTTCCTCATCGAGGTCTTCTTCTCCATCCCGGGCCTGGGGCGCGAGGTGCTGCTGGCGGTGAACCGCAGCGACTTCCCGGTGATCCAGGCGGTGACCATCTACCTGGCCTTGCTCACCATGATGATCAACCTGCTCACCGACCTGGCCTACAAGCTCGTCGACCCGCGCGTGGTGCTGAA
>DYOR01000184.1 GCA_020720385.1 Rubrivivax sp. | reverse complement strand
TGCCGACCCCGCCTTTCTGGTTCGCCACGCAGAAGATGCGCTGGGCGCTCATTGCATCCCCCTGCGGCGCGGCCGTGCGACGCTCATTGCGTTCCCAGCCGCAGGCCGAAGCCGAGGAGGAAGACCCCGGCCAAGCGCTCCAGGCCGCGCGCCAGCCGCCGGTGCGCCTTCACTCGCTCACCCACCATGCCGGCAAAGGCGCACAAGAGCAGACAGTACACGGCGGTGATCGCGGCAATGGTGACGGCCATCGTGGCGAAGGTGAGCACGCCACGGTGGGCCGCGGGGTCGATGAAGAGCGGGAAGAAGGCCATGTAGAAGACGATGGCCTTGGGGTTGAGCAGGGTGATGAGCAGGGCCTGGCGCGCGTAGTGGTGCGGCTCGATGCGAATGGGCGAGGCCTGCCCCGGCCGCGCGAAGATCAGCTTCAGTCCGACCCAGGCGAGATACGCTGCGCCCAGGTACTGCACCGCGGCGAACCAGCGCGGGTGCGCCGCCAGCAGCGCCGCCACCCCGGCCACGGCCAGCCAGAGCAGCACCTGGTCGCCGACGATGACGCCCAGCGTCGCAGCGGCGCCGGCGCGAAAGCCGCCCTTGGCGGTGGAGGTCAAGAGGGTGAACGTGCCCGGGCCCGGCAACGCCAGGAAAAGCACGATGGCCGCACAGAAGGCGCTGTAGTCGGCAATACCGAGCATGGTGGCGGGGGTGTCGCAGCATGCAGGCGCGGCGACCAGATCGAGCTTGTGGTGGTGGGTTGCAGCGCGGCAGCGGCGCGCAACGGCGACCCGGGAGCGTAACGCAGATTCGGCGCCGCTCTGCGCGCCCGCAGCGATCAGGATGGACGCTTGTCGCGCAGCCACACCAGACAGCGTTGCGCGGCCAGCCCCGGGACAGCGAGAGGTTCCACGTGAAACACCTCCACCCCGTCGGGCAGGGCGGCGATCTCGTCGTCGGGCACCCTGCCCTTCATCGCCAGCCAGACCCCGCCCGGCGCCAGATGCGTGCGCGTCAGGGCGGTGAAGACCGCGAGGGAGGCAAAGGCGCGCGAGGTGATGACCTGGAACGACGGCGCATGCAGCTCTTCGATGCGTGCATGCACCGCGTGCAGGTTGGCCAGCGGCAAGGCGCCCGCCACCTGGCGCACGAACGCCGCCTTCTTCCCCACCGCGTCGACGCAGGTCACGTCCATCGCCGGCAGCAACGCGGCAATGACGACACCCGGCAAGCCTGCGCCACTTCCCACGTCGAGCAGCCGGCCGCCCGCCACGTGCCGGCGCAAGGCCGGGACGATGGCCAGGCAATCCACCAGGTGTTGCGTGATCATGCCGGCGCGCTCACGCACGGCGGTGAGGTTGTAGGCGCCGTTCCAGCGCTCGAGCAGGTCCAGGTAGCGCTGCAGCCCCGCGATCTGCGTCGCATTGAGCGCCAGGCCCAGCCCGGCACCCAGGCCTTCGAGTTCAGCCGCTTCGAGCTGCGGCGACCTCGACGGTGCCGTCACGCCGCCTCATCGAGGGCCCCGCCCTTGAGACGGCCCCTCTTCAAGTGCACGAGCAACAGCGAGATTGCCGCGGGCGTGACCCCGGAGATGCGCGAGGCCTGGCCCAGCGTGGCGGGCCGGTGACGCGCCAGCGTCTGCCGCACCTCGAATGACAGCGCCTTGACGCGGTCGTATTCCAGGTCCGCCGGCAGCTCGAGGTCTTCCAGCACCACAGCGCGGGCGACCTCGTCCCTTTGCTTGTCGATGTAGCCGGCGTACTTGATACCGATCTCGGCCTGCTCGATGACCGCGTCGGCTTCGCGCACGCCGATCTCGGCGCGCAAGGTTTCACGTGAAACAGGGTGCCCCCCCAGCCCGGCGAGTTCGCTCACCGCGTCGAAGTCGACACCCGGGCGCCGCAACAGGTCCGCGAGGCTGTACTCGTGCTCGAGGGCCTTGCCCAGCACACGCTCGGCCTGCGCCGCGGGCACCGTGGCCGGGCGCACCCAGGTCGTGCGCAGCCGCTGCAGTTCGCGCTCCAGGTGCTCGCGCTTGCGCTCGAAAGCCTGCCAGCGCTCGTCCCCCACCAGACCCAGCCCCCTCCCCACTGCCGTCAGGCGCAGGTCGGCGTTGTCTTCGCGCAGCTGCAAGCGGAACTCCGCCCGGCTGGTGAACATGCGATAGGGCTCGGTCACCCCCTTGGTCACCAGGTCGTCCACCATCACGCCGATGTAGGCCTGGTCGCGCCGCGGAAACCAGGGCTCGCGCCCGAGCACCTGCAAGGCCGCGTTGGCCCCCGCGTACAGCCCCTGGGCCGCGGCTTCCTCGTAGCCCGTCGTGCCATTGACCTGCCCGGCGAAGAACAGCCCGCCGATGGCCCGGGTCTCGAAATTGCGCTTCAGTTCGCGCGGATCGAAGTAGTCGTATTCGATGGCATAGCCGGGGCGCAGGATGTGCGCCTGCTCCAGGCCCGGCATGGATTGCACCAGCGCCAGCTGGATGTCGAACGGCAGCGAGGTCGAGATGCCGTTCGGATAGAACTCGGTCGTGTCCAGCCCCTCGGGCTCGAGGAAGACCTGGTGCGAGGTCTTGTCGGCGAAGCGATTCACCTTGTCCTCGATGCTCGGGCAGTAACGCGGCCCCACGCCGTCGATGACGCCGGTGAACATCGGGCTGCGGTCGAAGCCGCTGCGAATGATCGCGTGGGTGCGCTCGTTCGTATGGGTGATCCAGCACGGCAGCTGCCGCGGATGCTGCTCCGCACGGCCGAGGAAGCTGAAGACCGGCACCGGGTCCTCGTCGCCGCGCTGTTCCTCGAGCCGGGAGAAGTCGATCGAGCGCCCGTCCAGGCGCGGCGGCGTGCCCGTCTTCAGGCGGCCCTGCGCCAGCCGCAGCTCCTTGAGCCGCGCCGACAGGCATACCGCCGGCGGGTCGCCCGCGCGTCCCGCGGCGTAGTTCTGCAGCCCCACATGCACCCGGCCGTCGAGAAACGTGCCTGCGGTCAACACCACCGCGCGGGCGCGGAACTGCAGGCCGAGCTGGGTCACGGCGCCGACGACCCGGCCACCTTGCACCACCAGATCGTCCACCGCTTGCTGGAAGAGCCAGAGCTTGGGCTGGTTCTCCAGGCGCCGGCGGATCGCGGCGCGGTAGAGCACGCGGTCCGCCTGCGCGCGTGTCGCGCGCACCGCCGGGCCCTTGCTGCCGTTGAGGGTACGAAACTGGATCCCGGCCTCGTCGGTGGCCGCGGCCATGGCGCCGCCCAGAGCGTCCACTTCGCGCACCAGATGGCCCTTGCCGATGCCGCCGATGGACGGGTTGCAGCTCATCTGTCCCAGGGTCTCGAAGTTGTGAGTCAGGAGCAGGGTCGCGCAGCCCATGCGCGCTGCGGCCAGCGCGGCCTCGGTGCCGGCGTGGCCGCCACCGACCACGATCACGTCGAATTCCCTGGGGTGCAGCATCGTGCAGCGATTTTACGGGGCACCGCCAGCGGCGATACTGCGGGCATGGACAGCGCCTGGAAGCAACGGCTCGTCTCCCTGTATCCCGCACTCGATGTCCTGGGCGCCGACGAGCTCGCCCGGCTGGGCACGACAACGCTCACCGTCGGCGCCGGCACGATGCTCTTCGACGAAGGGGCGCCCTGTCGCGGATTCCCCATGGTGCTGAGCGGCAGCATCCGCGTGGCGCGCGGCTCACCCGCCGGGCGCAGCCTGGAGCTGTACCGCCTCACGCCCGGCGAGCTCTGCGTCATGTCGACGGCGTGCCTGCTCGGCCGGGGCACGCTGGTCGCGCACGGCCAGGCCACTGCAGCCACCGAGTTCGTGCTCGTCGGCCCCGTCGACTTCGACCGCTGGTGTGGCCACGAAGCGTTTCGCCGCTTCGTCTTCAGCGCTTTCGGCGAGCGCCTGGCGGACCTCATGGCGTTGGCCGAGGCGGTGGCCTTCCAGCGCCTGGACCAGCGTCTGGCGCAATTGCTGCTGGGCCACGGAAGCACGGTGCTGGCCACCCACCAGTCGCTGGCCGATGCCCTGGGCACCGTGCGCGAGATCGTCTCGCGGCTGCTCAGCCGCTTCGAGCGCTCCGGCTGGGTGCGCCTGGCCCGCGAACGCATCGACATCCTGGATGCCCCGGCGCTGCGCGCGCTGGCCACCGGACCGGCCGCGCGCGCCCCGCCCTGACCCGTCGATCTCCACGGCGCGCTACAGCCCATGTGACCCAGGTCACCGACGCGGCGCCCCGCGCCGTCCACACTACCTCGAATCGGCAGCCTGCCGTATCCGCAACCAAGAGGAGAGACGCATGAAAGTCAACATGGGCGGCATCGACCGCATCCTTCGCATCGTCGTCGGCCTGGCGCTGATTGCCCTGACGCTGATGGGCACCATCGGCCCCTGGGGCTGGATCGGCATCGTTCCCGTGGCCACGGCCGCCCTGGG
>DYOR01000035.1:2421-25563 GCA_020720385.1 Rubrivivax sp. | reverse complement strand
CGATGTGCAGACCGGCCGCGGCCAGCTCGCCGCCGGCGGCGCAATGCCGACTCAGCCGCCACAGGCCGGGCGGGCGGATCGTGTCGTCGTCCTGGTGGCGGCGGTCGGCGTGTGCGAACAGCGCATCGCCGTCGCTGTAGAGGAAGTTGGCTGGCCCAAAGGCACGCATCTCGGCGGCAAACGCCTCGATCACGCGGCGCCGCGCCGCCAGCGGCGGCGGACGGTCGGCGAGCCACAACGGACGCAGCCGCTCGAGCAGCGCGCACAAGGCCTGTTCCGAATCCGTCTCGCCCACCGGCCGGAATGCGGCGGGCTGCAGCTGCGGGTCGAGCGCCAGACCGGCGAGATCGCCGTTGTGGGCGAAGGCGTGCCAGGCCCCGCCCAACTCGCGCACGAAGGGCTGGCAGTTGCGCAGGGCCACCGCGCCCTGGGTGGCCTTGCGCACGTGGCTCATCGCCAGGGTGGTGACGAAGGGGTGGCCCTGGATGAAGCGCACGCAGGCGCTGCTGGCGGCGGGGTGGGTCTCCTTCACCAGGTGCACGTCGCGTTCTTCGTACCAGGCGATGCCCCAGCCGTCCTTGTGCGGGCCGGACAGGCCGCCGTGGCGCGAGAACTCGTCGAGCGACATCGTCACCGTGCTCGGGTAGCGCGCCGACATGGCAAAGAGCTCGCACATGGGTTTGTCGTCAGGTCAGGCCGTCGCGCCGCGAGGTGTCTTCTGCGCTGCCCGCGGCGCGTGCTCAGGCGCTGAGCACGAAGTGCACGGCCAGCGCCAGCGCCACCAGGCCGAGGGCGAAGTTGAGCCACACGCCCAGGCTCGTCCAGTAGCCGCGCGGGATCTCCTTTTCCCCCAGGCCGCGCACGACACTGCGGAACTGCAGTGCCGAGACCACCGCCACGGCGGCACCGATGAGCAGCAGGCCCACGCCCAGCCAGAGCGAGAAGCCGCGCTGCGAGGTCGACAGCGGCTGCGTGCCGAGCATGCGCAGGAAGAGCCCGAAACGCTCGACGACGAAGCCGAATCCCATCAGGGCAATGGCGGTGCGCTGCCACGCCAGCAGCGTGCGTTCGGCGGCGAAGAAGACGCGGGGATCATCCAGATAGGACATCGGGCGGTTCCATGGAGACAAGGTCGACGCCGCCACGGGTGGGGGCACTGCCGTCGGCCGGAGCCTGACCAGGCGGAACGCCACGCCGTGACGAGGGTGGGATTGGGCCACAGTTTGGCGCGTGCGCATGCCACCGCACGCGCCCGCCGCCGCCCGCGGCGGAGGCTGGCGTGGCGGGCCCAAGGCCATCCGGCGTCGGGGGTGATGCGCCGGCCCCCGACGGCGTGACATCGAATCGGCTAGAGTAGTAAGTATTCGAATACTTACATCGATGAACGCCACCGCCGCCACTGCCGCTACTGCCGCCACCAGCGCGACGCACCCCCGCCTGCCGAGCGCGGAGCGCCAGGCCACCCTCGTCGCCGCCGCGCTGCATCTGGCCAGCCGCGCCAGCCCGGAGTCCATCACCACCAGCGACCTCGCCGCCGCGGTGGGCGTGACGCAGGGCGCCGTGTTCAGGCACTTCGCGAGCAAGGAAGCCGTGTGGCTGGCGGCGCTGCAGTGGGTGCGCAGCCATCTGCTCGCGGCGCTGGAGGTCGCGGCCGCGGCGGCGCCCACGCCGCTGGCGGCCCTGGAGGCGGTGTTCCACGCGCACCTGGACTTCGTCGTCGCCCACCCCGGGGTGCCGCGCTTCATCTTCCATGAGTTGCAGCAGCCCGCGGATTCCACGCTGAAGCACGAGCTGCGCCTGCTGCTTCAGGACTACCGCAAGCTGCTCGCGCGGCTGCTGCGGGCGGCCGTGGCGCATCGCCAGGTGCCGGCCGAACTCCAGCTGGACGCGGCGGCATCCCTGTTCGTCGGCATCGTGCAGGGGCTGGCGATGCAATCCCTGCTCGGCGGCAAGCCGGGCACGCTGCGCGCCCAGGCGCCGGCGGTGTGGTCCATCTATCTTCGAGGCATTGAGCGCACATGAAAATTCCTGCACAGCTCCTGCGCGGCATCGGGCTGGGCCTGCTCGGCCTGGTCGTGCTCGTCGCCCTGGTCTTCACCATGCTGCGCTCCGGTCCCCTGGCGCCGACACGCGTCACCGTGGTTGCGGCCGGCGAGGGCCGGCTCGAGCCCGCCCTCTTCGGCATCGGCACGGTCGAGGCGCGGCGTTCGTACCTCATCGGCCCGACCGCCGCCGCCCGCGTGCGCCGCGTCGCGGTGGACGTCGGCGACACGGTGAAGGCGGGCCAGTTGCTCGCCGAGATGGACCCGGTGGACCTCGACGAGCGGTTGCGCGCCCTGGACGCCTCCATGGCGCGCGCGGGCAGCGCCGTGACCGCGGCGCAGGCGCAGCGCCAGGACGCGCTGGCGAAGAAGGAGCTGGCGGCCCTCAACGCCGCGCGCTACCTCGACCTGGGCCAGCGCAACTTCATGAGCACCGGCGCGGTGGACGCCAAGCTGCAGGAGCAAGCCTCGGCCCAGGCGGCGCTGGGGGCGAGCGATGCCAACCTGGCCGCGGCGCGCCAGGACCTGCAGCGCCTGGCGGCGGAGCGCGCCGGGCTGGGCCAGCAGCGCGACAACCTGCGCCTGCTCGCGCCCAGCGACGGCGTGGTCACCAGCCGCGAGGCCGAGGCCGGCTCGACCGTGGTCGCCGGGCAGGCGGTGCTGCGGCTCATCGACCCGACGTCGCTGTGGGTCAGGGTGCGCCTGGACCAGGCGCGCGCGGCCGGCCTGAGCCCCGGGCTGGTGGGGAATATCGCGCTGCGCTCGCAGCCCGGCCAGGCGCTGCCGGGCAAGGTGGCGCGGGTGGAACCCCTGAGCGACAGCGTGACCGAGGAGCGTGTGGCGCAGGTGGCTTTCGACGCCTTGCCCGCCGGCCTGTCGGTGGGAGAGATGGCCGAGGTGACCTTGCAACTCCCGGTGACCGCGCAGGCCGTGCTGCTGCCCAACGCCAGCATCCGCCACCAGGCGGGGCAGGCCGGGGTGTGGCGCGTGGCCGAGGACAGCCTGCAGTGGCTGCCGGTGCGCGTGGGGGCGGCGAGCCTGGACGGCCGGGTGCAGGTGCTGCAGGGCGTGCGCGCCGGCGAGCGCGTGGTCGTGCACAGCGAGAAGGAGCTGAGCGCGGACAGCCGCATCCGCGTCGTCGAGAGCCTCGTCGAGAGCGTTGTCGGGAAGGCCCCATGATCAGCCTGGCGGGCCGCGACATCCTGCATTCGTGGAGCAAGTTCGTCTTCACGGGCATCGGCCTGGGGCTGCTCATCGGCGTGACGCTGAGCATGGCCGGCATCTACCGCGGCATGATCGACGACGCCCGCGCGCTGCTCGGCAACAGCGGGGCCGACCTGTGGGTGGTGCAGCAGCAGACGCAGGGGCCGTATGCCGAGTCGTCCAGCCTGCGCGACGATGTCGTGCGCAGCGTGCGCGGCCTGAGCGGCGTGGCCCGCGCCGCCAACGTCACCTACCTGACCATGCAGGTCGGACGCACGGGCCACGCGACGGGCGCGGACGGCGAGGTGCGCGCCATGATCGTCGGCTTCGAGCCCGGCCAGCCGGGCGAGCCGACCTACCTGGTGGCGGGGCGACGGCTCACGCGTGGCCACTACGAGGCGGTGGCCGACGTGAAGGCCGGTTTTGCACTGGGCGAGCGCATCCGCATCCGCAGGCACGACTACACCGTGGTCGGGCTGACCCGGCGCATGGTTTCCTCGGGCGGCGACCCGATGGTCTTCATCCCGCTGAAGGATGCGCAGGAGGCTCAGTTCCTCAAGGACAACGACGCCATCGTCAACGAGCGCGCGCGCACCGCGGCCAACCCGGGCCTGAACCGGCCCGGCGTGCCCGGCCTGCTGGAGGCCGTGCAGGCCTCGCAGACCAGCAACCACAACGTCAACGCCGTGCTCGTGCAGCTGCAGCCCGGCGTGGCGGCCGAGGACGTGGCGGCGACGGTGCGGCGCTGGAGGCACCTGCAGGCGTTCACCCTGGCGCAGATGGACGAGATCCTGGTGGCCAAGCTCATCGCCACCGCGGCGCGGCAGATCGGCATGTTCCTGGTCATCCTGGCCGTGGTCAGCGCGGCCATCGTCGCCTTCATCATCTACACCATGACGCTGGGCAAGATCCGCGAGATTGCCGTGCTCAAGCTCATCGGCACGCGCAACCGCAGCATCGCCGGCATGATCCTGCAACAGGCGCTGGGTCTGGGGCTGATCGGCTTCGTCGTCGGCACCTTCGCCGCGCTGCTGTGGGCGCCGGCGTTTCCGAAGTACGTGCTGCTCGAGCCTGCCGACGTCTTCACCGGCCTGGTGGCGGTGATGGTCGTGTGCGCGCTGGCCAGCACGCTGGCGATCTACGCCGCGCTGAAGGTCGACCCGGCCGCGGCGATCGGAGGCTGAATTGGAGGACTCCGGCATCCGCATCGAAGGCCTGCGCAAGCGCTACGGCCAGGGCGACACCGCGGTCGACGCGCTCAAGGACGTTCACATGACCGTGGCACCGGGCGAGGTCGTCGGCCTCATCGGGCCCTCGGGCTCGGGCAAGAGCACCTTGCTCAAGTGCCTGGGCGCGGTGATCGAACCGACCGCCGGCCGCATGGTGCTCGGCGGCCAGACCATCTACGACGAGGGCTGGAAGATCCCCGACCTGCGCGCCCTGCGGCGCGACCGCATCGGCTTCGTCTTCCAGGCGCCGTACCTCATCCCCTTCCTCGACGTGACGGACAACGTCGCACTCCTGCCCATGCTCGCCGGCCAGCCCAACGGCGTGGCGCGTGCGCGCGCGCTCGAGCTGCTCGCGGCGCTGGATGTCGGCCACCGCGCCCGGGCGCAGCCCTCGGAGCTCTCCGGCGGTGAGCAGCAGCGCGTGTCGATCGCGCGCGCCCTGGCCAACCGGCCACCGGTGATCCTCGCCGACGAACCCACCGCACCGCTGGACAGCGAGCGTGCGCTGGCGGTGATGCGCATCCTCGACCAGATGGCCACGCAGTACCACACGGCCATCATCGTCGTCACCCACGACGAGAAGATCATCCCCACCTTCAAGCGCATCTATCACATCCGCGACGGGCGCACCGTCGAGGAAGCCGGCGAAGGCCGGGTGCTGTAGCTCGGCCGCGGTGGCCCCCGGTCGGCGCGGCGAGAGCAAATTCCATGAACTGGTTCAATGACGCAGGGGCGGTGTCCACCCATACTGGCCCGGTACACTGCACGCCCCTGGCGCTGGCCGCGCTGGCGTTGCATCCCTTGGTTCCAGCCCCCCGTTCGTGCCCCGCACATGCCTTTGCGCTCGTCGACCGTGGCCCTGAGCCTGCTGGCAGCCGCCTGCGCGGCCTTTGCGCTGACCTTTGTCGATGGCCGGCGTCTGGCCCAAGCCGGTGCGCAGCGCCAGGCGGTGGCGGCCGATCTGGCGCAGGGCCTGGGCCTGAGCGACATCGTGCTCTTCACCGAGGCCCGCTACACACGCCACTGGTCGCAGGCCGACCTGCATTCCGCGTTCCAGGACCACCCGCTGTCGCTGGAGCACTTTCCCTCAGGCAGCCTGCTGCCGCCGCCCCGACATGAAACGCTGGATCGCACGGCAACGCTGGCTGATTGACTACGCGCTGGCTTCGGCCGGCCGGCGCAAGACGCGCAACCTGGGGCTGCTGGCGGTGTTTGCGCTGCTCGTCTTCGTGCTCGCATCGGTGATGCTGTTCACGCTGGCGCTGCGCCACGAGGCCACGGCGGTGCTGGCGCGCTCGCCCGAGGTCGTCGTGCAACGCATGGTGGCCGGCCGGCACGACCTGATCCCGCCCGGCATGCTCGAGCGCATCGGCCGCCTGCGTGGCGTGCAGCGCAGGCAGGGGCGGCTGTGGGGCTACTACTACGACGCGGTGGTCAAGGCCAACTACACCTTCATGGTGCCCACCGACCGCAGCATCGCCAAGGGCCACATCGTCGTCGGCCCGGCGCTGGAGCGCGAGCGCGGCCTGGCGCAGGACAACGGCATCTCGTTTCGCGACTACGCCGGCCAGTTGCATGCCTTCATCGTCGCCGAGGTGCTGCCGCAGGCCTCGGAGCTGGTCAGCGCCGACCTGGTGCTGATGAACGAGGAGGACTTTCGCGCCTTCTTCGCCTACCCGGCCGGGCACTACACCGACATCGCGCTGTCGGTGGCCAACCCGAAGGAGACACGCAACATCGCCGCCAAGCTCGCCGCGCTGCTGCCCGACTCTCGGCCCATCCTGCGCGAAGAGGTGCTGCGCAGCTACGGCGCCATCTTCGACTGGCGCGAGGGCATCGTGCTGAGCCTGCTGGGCGGCGCGATCCTGGCCTTTTCCATCCTCGCCTGGGAGAAGGCCTCGGGCCTGTCGGCCGACGAGAAGCGCGAGATCGGCATCCTCAAGGCCATCGGCTGGGACACCGCCGACGTGCTGCGCATGAAGTTCTGGGAAGGCGCGCTGCTCACCGTGGGCGCTTTTCTCATCGGCTACGTGGCGGCCTGGCTGCATGTGTTTCACTTCGGCGCAGGCCTGTTCGCTCCGGTGCTCAAGGGCTGGGCGGTGCTCTATCCGCGTTTCGTGTTGACGCCGGCGGTCGACGGCCTGACGCTGGCCACGCTGTTCTTCTTCACCGTGTTTCCGTATACGGCGGCGGTGCTGGTGCCGGTGTGGCGCGCCGCCATCACCGACCCCGACGCGGTGATGCGTTCATGATCGAGCTGCAAGGCATCCGCAAGGCCTTCAACCAGGGCCGCCACAACGAGCACTGGGCGCTGGCCGGCATCGACCTGCGCATCGAGGCCGGCCGCGTCACCGCGCTCACCGGCCCCAGCGGCTCGGGCAAGACCACGCTGCTCACGGTGCTGGGCTGCCTGGCGCGGCCGACCAGCGGACGCGTGCGCTTCAAGGGCGAAGACGTCTCGGGCCTGCCCGAACGCTTTCTGGCCGAGATCCGGCGCGCCAGTTTCGGCTTCGTCTTCCAGCAGTTCAACCTCATCCGTGGCCTGTCGGCGCTGGACAACGTGATGCTGCCGGCCTACCCGCTGGGCCTGGGCCATGCCGAGCTGCGCGGCCGTGGAGAGCGGCTGCTGCAGCGGCTGCAGATGTCGCACCGCCGCGACGCCGCGGTGCAGTGGCTCTCGGGCGGCGAGCAGCAGCGCGTGGCGATTGCGCGCGCGCTCATCAACGACCCGCAGGTGCTCATCGCCGACGAGCCCACGGCCAACCTGGACAGCGCGCTGTCGCTGGAGTTCCTGGCCATCCTGGCCGACCTCAACGCCGACGGCCGCACCGTCGTGCTCACGAGCCACGACCCGCTGGTGGTGGAGTCCGCAGCCGTGCACCGCGTGGTGCGCCTGCGCGACGGGCGCATCGCGGCCTGAGGCGGCACGGGCCGGCCATGATCTTCCATCCCGCCATCCTGGCGCTGCTGCTGGCCTCGGGCGTGGCCACGCTGATGCTGCTCTGGGCGGCGCCCTTTGCCGTGCAGATCCTGCGCCGCTGGGACCTGGCCAGCGGCTCGGAATTCCAGCTCGGCCTGGAGCGGCGCACGCATCTCTTGTCCACCCTGCTGGGCTTCGTGCTGGTGACGCAGGTGGCGGGCACCGCGCTGTTCGTCTTCACCGCCGACCGGCTTGCCGGGCGTTTCGTCGGCGCGATGTGCGCCGTGGGCACGCTCAACGTCAACGCATGGGGCTTTCCGGCGCTGTACGCGCAGATCGCGGTGTTCTTTGCCGCCGCGGTGTGGCTGGTGCTCAACCATGTCGACCAGCGCTCGCGCGACTACCCGCTGGTGCGCATCAAGCACGCCTTGCTGCTCGGGCTGACGCCGCTGGTGGTGGCCAGCTTCGGCCTGCAGGCGGCGTACTTCGCGGGGCTGCGCGCCGACGTCATCACCTCGTGCTGCGGCAGCCTGTTCTCCACCGAGGCGCCCACGCTCACCGGCGAAGTGGCCGCGATGGAGCCCGGCCCGGCGATGGTGATCCTTGCGCATGCGTTGGCCCTGGCGATGATCGCTGCCCTGCTGCACCGCCGCCGGCCCCGCCCCGCCACCGGCTATGCGCTGGCGGGGCTCAGCGCGCTGGCCTTCGTGGCCTCGCTGGCCGGCATCGTCTCCTTCGTCTCGCTCTACGTCTACGAGCATCCGCACCACCACTGCCCGTTTTGCATCCTCAAGCCGGAGTATGGCTACCAGGGCTATGCGCTGTACGTGCCGCTCTTCGTGGCCAGTGCCGCCGGGCTGGCTGCCGGCGCGCTGCAGCCCTTTCTCGCCCGGCGCAGCCTGGCGCTGCAGGTGCCGGCCACCTCGGCGCGGCTGGCCGCGGTGGCGGGCTGGGGCTTTGCGCTGTTCGCCGCAGTCGCCACCGCCATGGTCGCAAGTTCCAACCTCGTGCTGCTGGGGTCTTGAGGTGCTGGGTCCGCAAGATGCTGCCGCGACGCCTGCAAGGCGAGGCACATCGACTCCGGGCAATGAGCCGCCGGGAAAAAAGCCGGCGAAAATGGACCGCTGCGGCCGAATTGCAGCCGACGCTCCCCAAGCCCGACAGGCTCCTATGGTAAACGCTGCCTCACGGCACTGGGTCCAACAGTCGGCAGCCGTTTTCTTGCACCGGATCAAGGAAATGGCGCAGGTCATGAAGCACACTGCCCGCCGCGCCCAGCTCAGGCCTGGATCTTGGGGGATCCTGTGCACGGAGCGCACTCGTCCAACCTGGAGGTTCACATGAAGAGCATGAAACGAAGCTGGCGCCTGGCGTTGGTTTCAGGTGCGGTCCTGATGGCCGCATCGGCGGGATGGGCGGCGGAGTCACTGCAAGACGTGATGAAGCGCCGCGGCCTGAGCCAGCAAGACCTGCTGGCCGCATCCAAGACCTACGTGCCCACCGGCAAGCGCGATGAGTTCATCGCCTTCAGTTCGGGCGGCCAGTCGGGGCAGATCCTCGTGTACGGCGTGCCCTCGATGCGCATCCTGAAGTACATCGGTGTCTTCACGCCCGAGCCCTGGCAGGGCTATGGCTACGACGAGGAAAGCAAGAAGGTGCTTGCCGGCGGCCGCATCGACGGCAAGGACATCACCTGGGGCGACACGCACCACCCGGGCTTCTCCGAGACCAACGGCGAAGCCGACGGCCAGTTCCTGTTCATCAACGACAAGGCCAATCCGCGCATCGCGGTGATCGACCTGCGCGACTTCGAGACCAAGCAGATCGTCGTCAACCCGATCATGAAGTCCGAGCACGGCGGCGCCTTCGTCACCCCCAACACCGACTACATCATCGAGGCCGTGCAGTACGCCGCGCCGCTGGAGAACAAGAAGTTCTACCCGCTGGAGGAGTTCAACGAGAAGTACCGCGGCGCCGTCACCTACTGGAAGTTCGACCGCAAGGAAGGCCTGATCAAGCCCGAGGAGTCGTTCTCGCTGGAGCTGCCGCCTTACTCGCAGGACCTGTCCGACGCCGGCAAGGGCCCGTCCGACGGCTGGTCGTTCACCAACTCGTTCTGCTCCGAGCGTTACGTGGGCGGCATCGAGAAGGGTCGCCCGCCCTATGAAGCCGGTTGCTCCGCCAAGGACACCGACTACATGCACGTGATCAACTGGAAGCGTGCCGCCGAGCTGGTGAAGCAAGGCAAGGCCAAGAAGATCAACGGCCACAACGTGCTGATGATGGAAACCTCCATCAAGGAAGGCGTGCTGTTCCTGATCCCCGAGCCCAAGAGCCCGCACGGCGTGGACGTGACCCCCGACGGCACCAAGATCGTGGTCGCCGGCAAGCTCGACACGCACGTCTCGGTGTACAGCTTCGACAAGATCATGGCCGCCATCAAGGCCGGCAAGTTCGAATCCAAGGATCCCTACGGCATCCCGGTGATCAGCATGAAGGACACGCTGCACACCCAGGTGGCGCTGGGCCTGGGGCCGCTGCACACGCAGTTCGACTCCAAGAACTGCATCGCCTACACGTCCTTGTACGTGGACAGCCAGGTCGCCAAGTGGGACTTCTGCGAAGGCAAGGTGCTCGACAAGCTGAGCATCCACTACAACATCGGCCACCTGATGACGATGGAAGGCGACACCACCAAGCCCAAGGGCAAGTACCTGGTGGCGCTGAACAAGCTGTCGATCGACCGCTTCAACCCGGTCGGGCCGCTGCACCCGCAGAACCACCAGCTCATCGACATCAGCAACGACAAGATGCAGCTGCTGTACGACATGCCCGTGCCGCTGGGCGAGCCGCACTACGTGGTGGCCATCGCCGCCGACAAGCTCAAGCCCGCCGTGCGCTACAAGGTCGGCACCAACAGCCGCACCGACAAGCCGCACCCGGGCATGGTGCGCGCGGGCGAAGAGAAGATCGTCAAGAAGGGCAACAAGGTCGAGGTCTTCGGCACGCTGATCCGCTCGCACATCACGCCCGAGACCATCGAAGTGGAAGTTGGCGACGAGGTCACGATCAACATGACCAACCTCGAGCGCGCGCAGGACGAGACGCACGGCTTCACGGTCAGCACCTACAACGTCCACGCCTCGGTGGAGCCGGGCAAGACGGTGTCGGTGAAGTTCAAGGCCGACAAGGAAGGCGTCTACCCGTACTACTGCACCGAGTTCTGCTCGGCGCTGCACCTGGAGATGCAGGGTTATCTGCTGGTCAAGCCCAAGGGCTGGAAGGCGACCAAGACCACGCTGGCCGCCGGCAGCTACAGCGAAGCCGACTACAAGAAGCAGGTGAAGAAGATCGCCGACACGCAGGCCGTCATCGACTCGGTGGTGGGCTACATCACCAGCGTCAACTACAAGGACTTCCCTGACGTGGTGAACCTGGTCGAGGACGCCACCGACCAGCTCGGCAAGATGAAGGACGCCAAGGCCAAGCACGAGGCCGCCGCCGCCAAGAAGGACTGGGAGCAGGCCAATCTGTGGGCTGAGCAGGTCTGGCAGTACCAGGTCAAGGCCGCCGACATCGGGCTGCGTGCCAAGACCTTCCTCGAGCAAAGCGGCGCGAAGAAGACCAAGTAAGCACGCCACACGGGCACATGCCTGAACCTGCCAGGGGATCGAGCACTTCGATCCCCTGGTCTACTTAGAGAGGGAAAACCATGCAGTCATCCATGCTTCTCGCTGCCGCAATGGCTGCCGCGCTGGCCGCCCCGGCCCTTGCGGCCGACGGCGCCAAGCTCTACACCGAGCGCACCTGCGCCTCGTGCCACGGCAAGGACGGCAAGAAGCCGCTGTTGCCCGACTACCCGGTGATTGCCGGGCAGAATGCCAAGTACGCCGAGCGGCAGATGCTCGACATCAAGAGCGGCGCGCGTGCCAATGGCAACAGCGCCGCGATGAAGGGCGTGATGCACCTGGTCTCGGCCGACGAGATCAAGGTCCTTGCGGCCTACATCGCCAAGCTCAAGCCCTGATCCACCTTGCGGAAACCGTCATGAAAAGACTGCAACTGATCGTCCTGTCCACGGCCGCGTTGACCGCAGCCACCCTGGCCTTTGCCGGCCCCCCCGCGCCCAAGAAGGCGGGTATCGAAGGCAAGGGCTACACCTGGAACGCCCAAGAGGGCGAAAAGATGGAAGCCCTGAAGAAGACCGGCCGCATTGCCGAAGGCCAAGAGGCCTACGAGGTGTGCGGTGCCTGCCACCTGCCTTCGGGCGCGGGGCGGCCCGACGGCACCTTCCCGCAACTGGCCGGCCAGCACACCACGGTGCTCATCAAGCAGATGGCCGACATCCGCGCCGGGCTGCGCGACAACCCGACCATGTATCCGTTTGCGATGTCGATGATCGACCCGCAGGAACTGGCCGATGCTTCGGCCTACATGCAGAGCCTGTGCATCCCCACCGACCACGGCGTCTACGAAGGCAAGGACGCCGCCGCGCAGGTCGCCGCCGGCAAGGCGCTGTACGACAAGCAGTGCGTCGAGTGCCACGGCAAGAACGGCGAGGGCGACAAGGCCAAGTTCTACCCGGTGATCGCCGGCCAGCACTACAAATACCTGCTGCGCCAGATGACCGAGATCCGCGACGGCCACCGGCGCAACGCCAACCCCGACATGGTGAAGGTCATCAAGCCTTACACCAACGACCAGCTGGTGGCCATCTCGGCCTACCAGTCCAGCCTGAAGATGCCGGGTGCGATGTGCAAACCCAAGGGCAAGGCGGCGCCGGCCAAGGGCAAGAAGGGGTAGGGCGCCCACGACCATGCTTTCTGCAGCCAAGCAAGACGCCCGCGTCGCGGGCCTGACGCTGATCGCGCTGGTGGCGCTGGTCGTGGCCTTCTTCGCACCCATCTGGTGGGTGTCGCTGACGGCACCCAACTACCCGCCCGATGCCTTCCCCGACGGCATCCGCATCCACTTCCACTTCGACGACGTGCGCAACGGCTGCACGCTGGCCGGCAAGGGCTCGCAACTGGCCAAGGAGACGCTGCAGGAGGACATGGGCGAGGGCACCGGCCGCTACAACCCGATCACCGGCGCGGACAAGGAGGTGAACAAGCACGCCAAGGCGTTGGACTGCGTGCACGAGATGAACACCATCAACCACTACGTCGGCATGTTTCCCATCGCCACGGGTGCGCCGGTGGAAAAGCCGCTGGCCAAGTTCTTCTTCGGTTTCTTCGGCGTCATGTTGCTGGGCTTTGCCGTCACAGCGCGCAAGCTGCAACTGGCGGTGCTGGCGCTCGGCTTTGCGGCGGTGGCCGCCTGGGCGGTGGTCGACCAGTATGTGCTTGGCCACCTGGCCGCGCACGTCAAGGCCTATATGGACGAAGCCGGCACCTTCTTCAAGGAGCCCGACAAGATCAAGGTCTGGGGCGAGAACGTCACCCTCGCCACGCACGCCGCAATCGGCTTCATGGTGGCGTCTATGGCCGTGGTGGTGGCGGGCGTGTGGAAAGTGCGCCGCTTCGAGCTGCTGCTGGCCCTGGTGCCGGCGCTGCTGCCGTTGTTCTTCGTCGTCACCTACGCCGGCTGGCTGTGGTTCTTCGGCCACAACATGCACCCCTGGGGCGCCTTCACCGTCAAGCCCTTCATGCCCACGGTGTTCGGCGAGGGCAAGGTGGCGCAGTTCTCGACCTTCTCCTATCCGCACTGGGGCTTCGCCGTGCTGCTGGTGATGTCGGCCTGCCTGCTGCTGGCGCTGCTGCTGCGGCGCAAGCAGTTGCGCGACGCCGACAGCGCGGCCGCCCACGCGGCCGGCGCATGAACCGCCTGCGCAGGTGGGCCTGGCTGCCGGCGCTGGTGCTGGTGGCCAGTGCCTTCGGCACCACGGCCCCTTCGCGCAATGAATCCGAGCCCGGGCCACCCAAGCCCGGCGCCGGGGCCGACTTCTCCACCGCGCCGCGCGTCAACGTCGACAAGCCGGTGGATCTGGTGCCGCTGTACCAGCGCCACAAGCGCATCCACGGCCTCA
The DNA here is from genome assembly GCA_020720385.1 of Rubrivivax sp. Classification (GTDB taxonomy): domain Bacteria; phylum Pseudomonadota; class Gammaproteobacteria; order Burkholderiales; family Burkholderiaceae_C; genus Rubrivivax. The sequence goes on along the minus strand of DYOR01000035.1, from coordinate 12,141 downwards.
AGCCCTTCCAGGCCCTGGTCGACGCCGCGCCCGCGGGCTCAGTGCTGCGCGTGCCGGCCGGCCACTACGCGGGCCCGGTGCACCTGAAGAAGCCACTCACGATCGTCGGACAAGGCGAGGTGATCATCGACGGCGGCGACAAGAGCACGGTCTTCGTCATCGAGACCAACAGCGCCACGCTGCGCAGCGTCACCATCACCGGCTCGGGCGATTCGCACGACTCCGACGACGCCTGCCTGAATGTGCGCGGCCATGGCAACACGGTGCAGAACGTGACCATTGCCGACTGCCTGTTCGGCATCGACCTCAAGCAGTCCGACCAGAACGTGCTGCGCGGCAACCGCGTGCGCTCCAAGCGGGTGGCGCTGGGCGTGCGCGGCGACGGCATCCGCCTGTGGTACAGCAACAAGAACCTGATCGAGAACAACCTCGTCGTCGACACGCGCGACATGGTGGCCTGGTACTCGCACCACAACGTCTACCGCGGCAACGAAGGGCGGCGCAGCCGCTACTCGATCCACTTCATGTTTGCCAACCACAACATCGTCGAGCACAACCGCTTCATCGACAACGCGGTGGGCATCTACTTCATGTACATGGAAGGCGGCGGCGCGCGCCACAACCTGATTTCGCACGCCACCGGCGCCACCGGCATGGCGCTGGGCTTCAAGGAAAGCTCGGACATCTTCATCGAGGACAACGAGATCATCTACAGCGCCATCGGCGTGGGCTCCGACCTGTCGCCGTTCCAGCCCGACACGACGATCCGCTTCAAGCGCAACCGCTTTGCCTACAACGGCATCGCCGTGCAACTCACCAGCGAGCTGGGTGGCAACGACTTGCAGGACAACGTCTTCGAAGGCAACCTGACCGACGTCTTCCAGGCCGGCCGCGGCAAGGGCGACAAGAACACCTGGGTCGGCAACTACTTCGACACCTACCAGGGTTTCGACCGCAACGGCGACGGCATCGGCGACACGCCGCACGAGCACTACGCCTACGCCGACCAGATCTGGATGGAGGTGCTCGAGGCGCGCTTCTTCAAGACCTCGCCGGTGCTGGAACTGCTGGACTTCCTCGAACGGCTGGCGCCGTTCTCTTCACCCGAGCTGCAACTGCGCGACCCCAGGCCGCGTCAGCACAAGCCCGCGCTGAAGACCCTGGGCAACCCCTCATGAGCGACAAGCCCGAAACCGATTCAGCGCCCGACGCCGCGCCCGACGCCGCGCCCGATGCCGCGCCGCCGACGAACCTGCTCACGCCCGAGGCCCAGGCGCGTTACTCGCTCGAGCGGGTGCAGCAAGGCCGCCGGCGCTTGCTGCACACCGCGCTGCTCAGCGGCGGCGTGCTCGGCGCGGCGCTGTCGGGCTACCTGCCGCTGCTCTACGCCAAGAGCCAGCGCCTGCGCCCGCCCGGCGCACTGGACGAGAAGGACTTCCTGGCCTCTTGCATCAAGTGCGGCCAGTGCGTGCAGGTGTGCCCGGTGCAGGCCATCAAGCTGGCCGATCTGGTGGACGGCTTCGGCGTCGGCGTGCCGCACATCGACGCGCGTGAGCAGGCCTGCGACTTCTCCTGCGACGCCGTGCAGTGCATCCTGGCCTGCCCGACCGGGGCGCTGACCTATCACAAGCCGGCCTTCCTGCCGCAACGCAGCGGCGCCGGGCTGGCGGCCAAGCCCATCCTCAAGGCCAAGGAGAAGGACGCCGAGCCCACGCTGAACCTCACCGAGCGCATCGGCGTGGCGCGCCTGACGCGGCCGGGTCGCTGCCTGGCACTGCAGGGCAAGGGTTTCAAGGGACAGGCGCGCGGCCCGGAATTCGAAGGCCGCTTGCGCTACATGGACGTCGACCGCTGGAAGCCGATTGCCGTCCGCGACCACCCCTACGACATCGAGGAATGCGACCTGTGCGTGCGCGAGTGCCCGGTCAAGGGAGCGATCTCCATCGAAACGGTATTCATGCCCAACGGCAAGCCGCGCAAGTCGCCGGTGGTGCATGAACCCTGCGTCGGCTGCGGGGTGTGCGAAATGATCTGCCCGGTGGAGGGTTCCGCCATCCAGGTCGTGGCGCGCGAGGTGTGGAAGGTATGAAGTCGCCATTGCAACGTCGTTTTTTCGAGCAGATCCTGGTCATGCTCGGCCGCGAGCCGAAGAAGCCCGCCGAGGTCACGCCCGCGGCGCAGAAGATCCACGTCTTCAAACGCGGCAACCGCGACTTCATCGCCGAGAAAAAGCATGCACGGGCGCATGCCGTGCCCAGCCACAGGTGGCGCACGCGCCGCTGGGCGACGCTGATCTTCGCCAACCTGCTGTTCACGTTCTCGTACCTGCTCGACATCCAGGTGCTCGAAGGCTCGCTCACGGCGTCGCGCTTCATCGGCTTTCACCTCATCGACCTGAACGCGGCGCTGCAGGTGATGCTGGCGCACAAGCACATCATCGTGAACCTGCTCATCGGCACCGGCACGGTGATGCTGCTGTGGCTGCTGCTGGGCGGGCGCAGCTTCTGTTCCTGGGTCTGTCCCTACCACCTGCTGGCCGAGTGGGCGGAGAAGCTGCACCTGTGGCTGGTGAAGCGCAAGCTCGTCGCCGACCAACCCATGGACCGCCGCCTGCGCAGCGTGTTCTGGGTCGTCTTCGCGCTGCTCGCGCTGGCTACCGGCTACACCGTGTACGAGGCCATCTCGCCCACCGGCATCGTCTCGCGGGCGCTCATCTACGGCCCTGGCCTGGCACTGCTGTGGGTGCTGGCGCTGCTCTTCTTCGAGGTCTTCTTCACGCGCCGCGCCTGGTGCCGCTATGCCTGCCCGATCGGGCTGACCTACGGCTTCGTCGGCATCTTCTCGCCCTTGCGCGTGAAGTACACGCTCCAGGACTGTTTCCACGAAGGCGACTGCCGCAAGGTGTGCCTGGTGCCGCATGTGCTGGACACCGTGCTCAAGGGCCGTGCCGTCGACACCGAGGTGCCGCTGGGCCCCGACTGCACGCGCTGCGGCCTGTGCGTGGACGTGTGCCCGACGGGCTCGCTCAAGTTCGACGTGAAGGGTTTGTCCAAGCTGCTTTGATGGCGCAGCCCTGCGACGACGGCCCCCTGATCATCCGCCCCGACATGATTCGATTCGACAAAGTCACCAAGACCTTCCGCCGCGTGCCCGTGCTCGATGCCATCGACCTGCAGATCGGCCTGGGCGAGCGAGTGGCGCTGATCGGTGCCAACGGCGCCGGCAAGACCACGCTCATCCGCTGCCTGCTGGGCGAGTACACGCACGAGGGCCGGGTCAGCATCGACGGCCTGTCGCCGCGCAGCGAACGCACCGCGGTGCTGGGGCACATCGGCTTCGTGCCGCAACTGCCGCCGCCGCTGAAGATGCCGGTGGGCCGGCTCATCGACTTTGCCGCCGGCCTGTGCGGCACCGATCCGCAGCGCATGCTCGACCTGGCCGGCCGCCTGGGGCTGGACACGACACCGGTGCTCGACCGCCCCTTCGTGCGCCTGTCCGGCGGCATGAAGCAGAAGCTGCTCATCGCCGTGGCGCTGGGCCGCGACGCCAAGGTGCTGGTGCTGGACGAGCCTGCGGCCAATCTGGACCCCGAGGCGCGCAAGATCTTCTTCGAGTTGCTGGCCGAACGCGCCGAACACGCCACGATGCTCATTTCCAGCCACCGGCTCAACGAGGTGGCGGCGCTGGTCAACCGCGTCATCGAGCTCGATCTGGGCAAGGTGGTGCTCGACGACCGCGTCGCCGACGACGTGTCGCTCACCGGCATGCTCGGCTGCCTCATCAGCGTCAAGCGCGCCGAGCCGGCGCTGGCCAAGGCGCTGCTGAGCTGGGGCTTTGCCGACCTGGGCGGCGGCCTGCAATGGCAGGGCCGCGTGGCCGGCCCCGACCGGCTGCGCTTCCTGGGCATGGCTTCGCGCTACGTGGGCCTGATCAGCGCGCTCTCGCTCGCCGAGGACGAGGCCGCATGAACCGCCGCGCCTGCCTGGGCGCAGGCTTTGCCTTGTCGCCACTGGCCGCCGGGCTGGCTGCGTGCGGCAAGACCGAGGGCTGGCCCGACGGCATGCAGCCCATCATCTGGGACCGTGACACCTGCGTGCGCTGCAACATGGCCATCTCCGACCGCCGCTTCGCCGCGCAGATGCGCGGCGGCCCGCGGCGCACGGTGTTCAAGTTCGACGACGTCGGCTGCGCGGCCTTCTGGCTGCGCGACAAGGCGAAGGACTATCCCTGGATGGCCGAGCCCGGGACCCGCCTGTGGGTGGCCGACGTGGGCAGCCGCGACCAGGCCGTGCGCTGGCTCGATGCACGCCAGGCGCAGTACATCACGCGCACCTCGCCCATGGGCTACAACTTCGGCGCCGTCGGCCTGCCGCAGGCCGGCTCGGTGGACTTTGCAACCATGTCCGAACACACGCTGGCCAAGGGCCGTTGAGAACAAGCGCATGCATCACTTCTGGCTCACCGCCAAGCTCGACATCGTGGAATCGCTGCGTGCGCGCTGGTTCCTGATCTACTCCCTGGTCTTCGGCGGCATCGTCGCGCTGCTCTTCCTGTTCGGGCTGACCGAGTCGCGCGTGCTCGGCTTCATCGGTTTGTCCAGGTTGCTCGTCACCTACATCCAGTTGACCATGGCGATCCTGCCCATCTTCGTGCTCATCACCACCGTGCGTTCGGTGGCCGGCGACCGCGAGGCCGGCGTCTTCGAGTACCTGCTCTCGCTGCCGGTGTCGCTGGGGGCCTGGTTCTGGGGCAAGTTCGTCGGCCGTTACATCGTCGTCTTCCTGCCGGTGTTCGCGGCCATGCTGGCGGCGGTGGGGGTGGCGCTGGTGCGCGAGATCGAGGTGCCCTGGCCCTTGTTCGGCTTCTACACCGCGCTGCTGGCGGCCATGGCGGTGTGCTTCCTGGGTTTCGGCATGCTCATCTCGGCCCTCGCGCGCAGCACCGACATGGCGCAGGGCGCGGCCTTCATGCTCTGGCTGGTGCTGCTGCTGTTCCTGGACCTGGTGCTGCTGGGGGTGATGATCCAGGGCCGCGTCGAGCCCGAGGTCACGGTGGGCATCGCGCTGGCCAATCCGCTGCAGGTCTTCCGCACCGCGGCGCTGCTGCTGTTCGACCCGCAGCTCATCGTGCTCGGGCCTTCGGCCTACGTCATCCTCGACGCCTTCGGCGTGCTCGGCTACAAGATCTTTGCCCTGGCCTACCCGAGCCTGCTCGGCCTGTGCGCCGCCGCGCTGGGCTACTTCTTCTTCCGCCGCGGGGACCTGCCATGAAGCCTTTCCATCGCTTGCGTGCCGCACTGGCAGGGACAGTGGCGGCAGGCGTGCTCGCTGTGGCGCCGCTGGCGCTGGCCCAGCCTGGCGCGCCGCGTCCGTCCACTGCGCTCCTGCTGCACGAGCCGGGCCAGATCCCCCATGCGCCGCTGCTCGCCGCCACGCTGCCGGACCTCGAACGCAGCGCCGTGACCATCGGGCATCGGGCCGGGCGCCCCATGGTCGTCAATTTCTGGGCCCGCTGGTGCGTGCCGTGCCGGATCGAGATTCCAGAGCTGGTGGCGCTGCGTCAGCGCGATGAAGGCGTCGACGTGATCGGCATCGCCATCGAGGACGACGCCGGCGCGGTGCGCGATTTCGCCCGCGCCTACGAAATCAACTACCCCTTGCGCGCATCGCGCGAGGCCGGCATCGAGCTGATGCGCACCCTGGGCAACACGGCCGCCGGGCTGCCCTTCAGCGTGGTGCTCGACCGCCAGGGCGCCGTGGCCGCCACGCGGATGGGCGCACTGACGCGCGAGCAGCTCGACCAGGCCCTGCGCCACGCGCGGCGCTGAGCGCAGCGCGGGCAGACCCGGGCGCGCTGGCCACGGCGACCCAGGGCAGGGCGGGGCGGTACCGGCGGCGGCGTGCCGCACGATTACCATGCACAGCCTCACGCCAGGTCAGCGCACGCCACGATGTCCAAGCCACCCGCGCATCCACACGCCCATGGTCAGGCCGGTTTCTGGCCACCTTGGCTGGCGGTGTGGATGCCAACGCCGGTGATCCTGAACCGGGGCAAGCGCTTGCGCGTGGCCGTGGGCGCAGGCCTGGGCGTCCTGATCGCCGCCTGGCTGAGCCGATGGCTGGGTGGAGCCAGCTCTGCGCAGCCCTGGCTCGTGGCCCCCTTGGGCGCCAGCGCCGTGCTCGTGTTTGCCCAGCCGGCCAGCCCGCTGGCCCACCCCTGGGCGGTGGTGGTGGGCAACACCTGCTCGGCGCTGGTGGGCATGCTGTGCGTGCATGCCAGCATGAACGTGGCGCTTGCACCCTGGTTCGTGCCCGGGCTGGCTCCCGCACTGGCCGTGGGCGGCGCCGTGATCCTGATGTTCTCCACGCGCAGCCTGCATCCCCCGGGTGGCGCGACGGCCTTGCTGGTCGTGCTCGGTGGCGTCACGGACCCGCGCTTTGCGCTCTTTCCGGTGTTCGTCAACTCGCTCCTGCTGGCCCTGGCGGGCCTCGTCTACAACAACCTGACGGGCAACCCGTACCCGGTGCGGCACAAGCACGGGAATCCAGCGCACTGATCTCGGTGGACAAGCGCAGTCTCCCGTCTTGGATCTGGCCGGCCTGCCGCGCCACCGCCGCGCCTGAGCGCCGCCACGCCCATGCGGCCGCCGGGGTCGCATCGCCTCGAAGCGGCCCGGGCTGAAGGCACCCGGGCGCTTAGGTCGATTGCTCGCTGGCTGCGACAGGCAGCTCGACCCACGCGGCGAGGCCGCCGCCGGCACGTGCCTCCAGCCCCACCGTCCAACCCTGGGCGCGGGCGAGCTGGCTGACGATGGCCAGGCCCAGGCCGTAGCCGCCGGTGTGCGGGCTGCGCGAGCCCTCGACGCGCTGGAAGGGGCGCCAGACGGCGTCCATCTGCGGCGCGGGGATGCCGGGGCCACGGTCGAGCACGGCCAGCCGCACGCGCTGCCCGTCCGAGCCCGCGGCCATCTGCGCTGCCAGCTCGATAGTCCCGGGGGCGTAGCGCAAGGCATTGCCCAGCAAGTTGTCCACCAGACGGCCGAGCATGCCCGGAGCCGCCTGCACATGCAGGCCGGCCGGGCAGCTCACGCCTAGGGTCGCCTGCGCCGCCTGCGCCACCCCGGCATGCAGTCGCGAGCGCTCGGCCAGCCACGGCGCGAGCTCGAAACGGCGCTGTTCCTCGTGATCCAGGCCCTTGGCCAGATCGAGCAGCCGACCGATGAGGGCGTTCATTTCCTCGATGTCGTGCTCGAGCCGCGCGATGAGTGCGGGGCTGGGCTTGAGGGTGAGCAGCTCCAGCGCCAGGCGCATGCGTGCCAGGGGGGTGCGCAGATCGTGCGAGATGCCGGCGAGCAGGGTGGTGCGCGCGTCGATCAGTTCGCGCACCTGCAGCGTCATGAGGTTGAAATGGCGCGCCAGGTCGGCCAGTTCGCGCGGGCCGCTCACCGGCAGCAGGGCCGGGCTGGCGCCGCTGGCCAGCTCCGCCGCGGCCTGCTCCAGGCGCGCCACTGGCGTGGCGATGCGCCGCGCCAGCCACACCGCCGCCGCAGCGGCCAGCGCGGTGCCCGCGAGCAGGACCACTGCCAGGCTCCACAACGGGCGCGTGTTCGTGCGCTCCTCGGAAAAGCCCACGCCGATGGCTTGCCCGCCCGCCTGCACCGAGGTCCACAGCCAAGCGCCGCCTTGCGGGCCTGGGGCTTGGGCGAGGAACACCGGCGCGCCGCTGCGCTCCTGCAACGCCTGTTCGAGGTAGTGGAGGTAGAAGCCGTGGACCAGGCTGGTGTCGGGGGGCGGCGCCATGCCCGGCCGCAGCGCCAGCTCGTAGTTGCGCAGCAGTTCGGCTTCGAACACCGGCCGCGTTTGCGGCGGCAACTCGGCCCAGGTCTGCGCCGAAAGCACCATCAGGCCGGCCAGATCGTCGGCCGAGCGCTCGGCCATGGGCAGCATGACGAAGCCGAGCTCGGAGGTGAAGATCACCGCCGCGAAGGCCAGGAAAAGCGCCCACAGGCGGCGCAGGTACTGCTGCGCCAGCGTCGGCCGCCGGCCCGGCGCGGCCGTCATTGACTCTCGCCGCGCGGGTTGAACAGGTAGCCCGCACCGCGCACGGTGCGGATGTACTGGGGATGCGCCGGGTCGGCTTCGATCTTGCGGCGGATGCGCGTCACGCGCACGTCGATGCTGCGGTCGAAGGCATCGCGCTCGTAGCCCTTGAGCTGGCTGATCAGGTCGTCGCGCGAGAGCACCCGGTTGGGGCGCTTCACGAACACGCTGAGCAGGTCGAATTCGGCCGCCGTGGTGGGCAGCTCGGCGCCCTCGCGCAGCACGCGTCGCGCGGCGTCGTCGAGGGTGAAGGGGCCGAAGGTGTAGCGCTGCCCGTCCTGCTCGGGGGCGCGCTGCGACCTCGCACCGACCTGGCTGCGACGCAGCAGCGCGCGCACTCGCGCCAGCAACTCGCGCGGACTGAAGGGCTTGGCGAGGTAGTCGTCGGCGCCGACCTCCAGGCCGACCACGCGGTCGATCTCCTCGCCGCGGGCGGAGAGCATGAGGATGGGGATCTCGGAGTCGCGCCGCAACTGGCGCGCCAGGCTCAGACCATCTTCGCCCGGCAGCATGATGTCGAGCACCACCATGTCGGGCGCGGTGCGCGCCATGCACTGGCGCATCTGCGCGCCGTCGCCCGCCGCGTCGACGACGAATCCGCTCGCACCCAGGTACTCGGTGAGCAACTCGCGCAGGGCGGGGTCGTCGTCGACGATGAGCACGCGGGGAAGGGTGGCGGGTTCCATCGCGGGCAGTCTACCGTCCGCACCCCGGGGATGGCCGGGCCGCGAAACACAGTGAAACGCAGCGGAACGCGCCTCGTCGCTGGCGCAGGCGCAGGCATCGGGTCAAAATCAGCGAGCTTTGAATGGAGGGAAGATGACGGCCAAGAGCAGCAAGAAAGCGTCGGCGATGGACATCGGCATCCATGCCCAGGACCGCGCGGCGATCGTCGGCGGGCTGTCCAAGCTGCTCGCCGACACCTACACGCTGTACCTGACGACGCACAACTTCCACTGGAACGTCACCGGGCCGATGTTCAACTCGCTGCACGCCATGTTCATGGCGCAGTACACCGAACTGTGGAACGCGGTCGACCCGATTGCCGAGCGCATCCGCTCGCTCGGCCATCCGGCGCCGGGCTCCTATGCGCAGTTCGGCAAGCTCAGCTCGCTCGAGGACGTGCCGGCCACGCCGCCCAAGGCGATGGCCATGGTGGCCATCCTGGCCGACGGGCACGAGGCCGTGGCGCGCACCGCGCGCAGCATCTTCCCGCTCGCCGACAAGGCCAGCGACGAGCCCACCGCCGACCTGCTCACGCAGCGCCTGACGGTGCACGAGCAGACGGCCTGGATGCTGCGCTCGCTGCTGGAAGACTGAGGCTGGCCTCGCGCTTCACGCTGCGGCCATCGTGTCGCCGTTCTTCAGGGCCTCCACGCTGTGCGTGGTCGACTTCCGCCACGACGGTCATCCGCGGCGCTGGTTCAAGGCCTTTGCCCGCCCCGACGAGCTGAGCGCGCAGGCGGCGGCGCTGCTGCACGATCTGTACGGTGAGCGGGCGCAACTCGTCGGCGTGCGCCCGGCCCGCGCGGATGAGGAACTGCAGTACGTGAGGGGAGAGGTGCCGGTCAACGCACTGTGCCCCACGGGCAGGCGCGGGTAGCGGGTAGCGGGTAGCGGG
>DYOR01000035.1:0-2321 GCA_020720385.1 Rubrivivax sp. | reverse complement strand
CGGGCGCCGCGCGCGCCGGGAAGGGGTCAGGGCGCCGCGCGCATCTCGCGCAGCCGGGACTGCAGGGCCGCGGCATTGAGCACGCCGAAGTGTGCGCCGATGCGCTTGCCGCGGGCATCGTAGAAGAGGGTGGTGGGCAGGCCGCGCGACCCTAGCGCTGCGCCCAGGCGCGAGCCGCTGTCGAGCAGCACCTCGCGCAAGGGCAGGTCCTGGTCGACGAGGTAGGCACGCACGGCGCTGGCCGATTCGCCCTGGTTGACGAAGAGAAAGCCCACGCCGGGCTCGCGCTGCTGCGCGGCGGCCAGCGTCGGCATCTCCGCGCGGCAGGGGCCGCACCAGCTGGCCCACAGGTTGACGACCAGCGGGCGGCCGCGGGCGGCCCGACGCAGGTCCACCGTGGCCCCGCTGTCGAACTCGGTGAGCATGAGCGAGGGCAGGGCTGGCGGGTCCTGTGTTCCCGTCGCCAGGGACGCGGCGATCCACAGGGCCACGCCGGCCAGCACGCCGCCGGCCAGGGCACGGCGCAGTGCGGGCACACGCAGGCCGCGCCACAGCAGCCAGGCGGCGCCCGCGAGCACACCGGTCAGGCTGTGCCAGCCGCCGTCGCGCAGGTCCAGCGCCGACCAGGGGGAGTCCAGGTAGAGGTCGCCGTTCACGGCCAGATGGGCCAGCCGTGCCGCCAGCAAACCCAGCAAGGCGGCGTGGAAGACCGCGTTGCCGGCCGTCGCGGCCACCTCCCGGCCGGCGTGCTTCGCGGCCAGGCGCGACGCCAACCACGAGGCCACCCACACGGCGAGCAGGAGCACGACGGGCGCCACCGGCAGCGCGACGGGCCCGAGGGCAATGGACAGCATGCAACTCCTCTACGGCCTTGTTGGAATTAACCGACACCACGCCATTTTCCGCGGTGCTAACTTCGCCCGCTTCCGCCCCCTGCGCAGGACCCCGCCATGCCCAAGACCCTCATCGAACCGTTCCGCATCAAGAGCATCGAACCCATCCGCATGACCACGCGCGCCGAGCGCGAGCAGCTTCTCGAGGAGGCCCGACTCAACGTCTTCAAGCTGCGCGCCGCCGACGTGCTCATCGACTGGCTCACCGACTCGGGCACCGGCGCGATGTCCTCGCGCCAATGGGGCGCCATCATGGAGGGCGACGAGAGCTACGCCGGCGCACGCAGTTTCTACCGGCTGGAGCGTGTCATCCGCGAGATCACCGGCATGGCGCACTTCATCCCCACGCACCAGGGCCGCGCGGCCGAGAAGGTGCTCTTCACGGCGGTGTGCAAGGGTGGCGACCTGGTGCCCAACAACTGCCACTTCGACACCACGCGGGCGAACCTCGAGTACCTGGGCGTGGAGGCGGTGGACCTGGTGATCCCCGAAGGCCTGCAGCCGGCGACGATCCATCCGTTCAAGGGCAACATCGACCTGGCGCGCGTCGAGCACCTGCTGACGACGCAGGGCGAGCGCGTCCCCTTCGGCATGATCACCGTGACCAACAACACCGGCGGCGGCCAGCCAGTGGCCATGGCCAACATGCGCGCCTACGCGGCGCTGCTGAAGAAGCATGGCAAGCCCTTGATCATGGACGTGTGCCGCTTCTCCGAGAACGCCATGTTCATCAAGATGCGCGAGGCGGGCTACGAGAACACGCCGATCAAGTCCATCGTGCAGGAGATGTTCGCGCTGGCCGACGGCTGCACCATGAGCGCGAAGAAGGACGGCATGGTGAACATCGGCGGCTTCATCGTGCTGCGCAGCGACGAGTGGATGGACGCGGTACGCAACATGCTCATCCTCACCGAGGGCTTCCCCACCTACGGTGGCCTGGCCGGGCGCGACCTGGAGGCGCTGGCCGTGGGCCTCGAGGAAGGCATGGACGAAGACTACCTGCGCTACCGGCTGCGCACCGCCGAGTACCTGGGCGAGCGGCTCGAGCAGGCCGGGGTGGGCTTCGTGCGGCCCACGGGGGGACACGCCGTGTACCTCGACGCCAAGACGGTGCTGCCTGACATGCCCGTGGCGCACTACCCGGCCTGGGCGCTGTGCAACGCGCTGTACCTGCAGGGCGGCGTGCGCGGCGTGGAGATCGGCTCGATGATGTTCGGCCGTCGGCTGGACGACGGCACCGAGACCTACCACTCGATGGAACTGGTGCGCCTGGCCTTCCCGCGGCGCATGTACACGCAGTCGCATTTCGACTACGCCGCCGAGGTCATCGCCGAGGTCAAGCAGATGGCGGCGGGCATCCGCGGCGTGCGCATCACCAAGCAGCCCAAGGCCCTGCGCCACTTCACCTGCGAGTGCGCCTGGGTCTAG
>DYOR01000034.1 GCA_020720385.1 Rubrivivax sp. | reverse complement strand
AAGATCGCGCCCATGCTGGGCGCACAACCACAGCGATGCCGCGTGGCATCGCGAGTTGGAGTAGGAATGCCAGTCACCCAGCACCCCCTCCACGGATCCGTGCATGCGGAGCTACCGCACACGGCTCTTGCCTTGGGTCGTGACGATCAGGCGCCGGTTCGGGTAGGAATGGCAGATGTGGGAGGTGGGCAACCAGTGCGCGACGATATGGGTCATGCGTTTCCAGCTCAGGTGCTTGGCCTGGCTGCGGCGGCACAGGGTGCGATGCCACAGCCGACCAACTTGCAGCCGGAACCGCCCGACGCGCGCCCCGTTGTTCGGAACGCCGAAGTAGCGCGTGTGCCCCGCCCAAGGGGCGCTTACTCCCGTCGGCCTTGTCGATGTACGCCCTCTTCACGGGCTGGGGACGGTAGCCGCCCCGGCCCAACCGGTCGGACAACTCCAGGAGCTTGGCCTCCAGGTTCTGCCCGTAGCTGGCCCAGGTCTGACCGTCCACCCCGGCAGCGGCATCGCGCTTGCACGCCATGTACGCCGCCCGCAGCCGCTCGACTTGGTAGATGTGATGCATCAGGGTCGTGAACTTCCCCCCCGGACGACTTCTTGCCGTCTGTCGTACGCCGTCCAGCGCGGTTTGCACGTCATACACCCGCCTCGATCTGCGGGACATGCGCTGCTGAACAGCATTCCCCTTGGCTCGCAGCCTTCCCTCCACCACCTCCGCCGCCGCGGGAACTTCCCCCACGGCCTTGTTCGGCAGCTTCTTCGGTACTACGCCGCGATCCGACTTCCCGCTTCCGTGGCTCATCGCGGTACGCCCTTGGGCTTTTCGATGCGCGCTGCGGCAAAGGTCTCCCGACGTGCTGCAGCAGGATGCGGGACCTCCCGGTTCCCGTGCGAGATGTTTCCGCGCCTGCTCGGGGTCTCTGACCGCGCGGGGTCCGGTGCAACCTTGCCAAAGCGGTTGCATCGGTGTGGCCTTCGGTGCAAATCCACCACCTCGGCACCCCGGACCTCCCGTGAGCTTCCCCACGAGGCGTTGATTACGCGGCTCAATACCCGGCCCGCGCGTACCCCTGTCAACGCTTCGCCCACATCCTCACGAATGTGCACGCATGACTCGGGGCCGTCGTGGCTGGCTACACCTTCAACGTATGACTCTCTCATTCACAACATCTCGCCAGTTTGACCGGCGCACGGATTTGCAACGACTCACCAGGGCGGCAAAGGCGCGGTCTTATGTGCCGCATAGCGTGGAACACTGCACTAGACCGGGCTGCACCGGGGTTTACCATGCCAAGGTGTAGGCGCTTCCGGTGAGGAAGGTTCATGAAGCTCTCTGTGAAGTCGGCGCTGGTCTTTTTGGCGTCAGGACTGATTCCCTTGGCGACCATCTCGCTGGTCGGCTATGACCAGTTGCGCGAACAAGCCGTGGACAGGGCCCATGACCAGGTGCGCCAGGAAGCGCTGCGCGTGGTCGACTCGGTCAACGCCTGGATGAGCGACAACCGTCGCATGATGACGGTGTTGGCCCGCAACCAGCAGGTGATCGAAGCGGCCCAGGCGCGCAAGGCGCTCGATTCGGTTGAAGTACTGCAGGCTTTTGGCAGCACCTATTCCTGGCACACCGTGGTCTTCCTGTCGGACACCACGGGGCAGCAGGTTTCGCGCAGCGACCGCAGCGGCCTGGTCAAGATGGGTCACCAGGCGGCAGCCCAGCGCGTGCTGCGCGACGGCGCAGCGGCCGCGGACTCGGCGGTCATCGGCACCGCCGATAGTGTGCCTTCGATCCTGTTCGTGAATGCCGTCAGGCCCTACGGCAACCTCGAACTGCTGGGTCTGGTCGGTGCGCGGGCCACCGTGGGCGAGATCACCCGCATCGTTGCGCCCAGCCAGGCCGCTACCCCCATGCCGGGGCTGCTGGTGATGCTGGCCACCCCGGCCGGTGAAGTGCTGGTGCACACGGCCTTCAGCGCCGACAAAAAACAGAGCAACCTGATCGGTTCGGCACCCGAGTTCGTGGCGGCCAGCGCCAAGCAGGGTGTGGTGAGCTTCGATGGCGCGCAAGGATCGATGCTCGGCTACTCGGCACGCACCGACAGCGGCTGGATCCTGCTGTACGCGGTGCCGCAAGCCCAGGTGCTGGAACCAGTCCAGCGGGCGGCGCGCTGGTTCGGACTGATCTGCCTGGCGGCGCTGGGCCTGTTCGGTGGGGTGGCCTGGCTGGCCAGCCGGGCCGTGGCGCGTCCGATCCTGCACCTCAGCCGAGTGGCCGACCGCGTCAGCAAGGGCCACCTGGACGATATCGAACTGGCCGGGCTGGAGGCTCGCGGCGACGAGATCGGTGAACTGGCCCGCGCCGTGTCGCGACTGGTGATCTCGTTCAAGGCCGCCTTGGGCATGCTCAAGAAGCGGCCGTCTTCATAAATCTTGCAGGCGACCGTGCTCAACAACCAGCAGCTATATCTGGTGAACCACTTTGCGCTCGTGGCGCGCCGCTACGGCGTGAAGCTGCCCGACCTGAAAGAGCTGATGCGCGACGAAGCCCGGCTGCGGCAGTGCATCGAAAGCAGTCTGGCGGATCAGGCGCATCCGGCCGTGGCGGAAGTCGCTGCGAAGCTGGCGGCGGCAATGCCCTGGCCGGGGAAGACAGGTTTGGCAGACTTGGCCCCGGCGCTGCCTTCTCCGCCGGCGCGCGCCAGCGCGCCGTCAATATCGCCCGGCAGCGCCGCGCCTGCAGCGCACACAAGACCGGGCCTGAGCCCGCAGGAACGTGCGCTGGCCCTGGCCGCCCTGCAAGACGCCGCCGGACCGATCGCCGAGTTCATTGCCGAGCAGGTCGACGCCCTGGGGCCCATGGGTCTTGGCAGCTATCTCGATCAGGCGGCGGCCCTGGCGCAGCTCACCGAAACCCGGCGCCGCACCCTGCGCGCGGCTTGCGGACTCGCACCGTTCTGAGCCCCGGAGTCGGCCGGGTGGACGCCAGGCGAGGGGTCGTTCGTCTTGGGCCTACACGCGGATGTACAGGCGCCGTCGGTCGAGCCACGCCGCCAGCGCGGCGTAGAGTGCCAAGTTGGCCAGCGCAAACATCAGCGAGCCCAAACGCGGGTCGCTGCCGATGCCGGCAAAGAGGCTCTGATAGACCCACGGCAGCGGGCTCGTCCACAGCACCGCGCCCTGCGCGTCCACACCCGCCGGCCAGCGCAGCAAGGCCAGCACCCGTGGCACCAGGCCGCTGAGCACGAAGACAAACAGCGGTTGCGGCCGAAGGCTTCAAAGAAGCGCACCCAACCGGCCATCCCCAGCGGCCGACGCCGGATCTCGATGACCCCAATGCAAAGCGCCAGCGCAGCTATCGCCAGGCCGGTGCTCAGCAGCACGTAGCTGGAGGTCCAGATCTTCTTGTTGGTCGGCATCTGTTGGGGGATAGCGTTTTCAAACGCCCTTTTTCCTTCCCCGTGGCACCCCGAACGCGGCGCCCGACGCGCTTGAGTCGGTGTTTGAAGGTGGCTGAGATCCGGCTGAGATCCGTTGAGCGTTGACAGCGCCGCCCAAAATCGTCTCTCTTGGGCGTCGTCTGCGGGTTATCCCTTGTCATGAGGCCGATTCCAGCCGATTCCATCGGTCCCGCAAACCCCTTGCGCAGCCCATCCCCACGACCCGTGGCGCCGGGCCGCTCGATCGATGGTGGTTGACTTCGCTCAGGCCGCTTGCAGCGCCTGGCCACGGGCAGGCGCCCGAGGGGGTGCCCGGGCCTGCAGACCCAGGTGCGTGAGGATCTTCTCGATCACCGGTTGCTCCAGGATCGCCGCAATGACCTTGAGCTCGCCGCCGCAGTTCGGGCCGTGCTCCAGGTCAAGATCGAACACCCGCTTGAACAGCTTGGCCCAGCTCAGCCGCACCGGCCGGTGGTGCGCACAGCCCGCCTCGCACTCGGCGGGTGGCGCGGCCTGTGCGGGCGCCTCAGCCTCTTGCGGCACCACCAGCGCTGCCAGCCGCTGCATGAACTCCAGCGGCGACATCACCAGATGCGTGGTCCCGTCGCGCCAGGCGGTCTTGAGCTTCAACACCACCTGCCCGGCGGCGTTGGTCTGCACGCGTTCGTTGGCCAGCGCCGGGCGGGTGATGTAGCGGCACAGTTGCTCCAGCGCCTGGCGGTCATCGGCGCCGCAGCGCACCGCGGCGTGCAGGCTCAAGCCGTTGCTGTCGGCACACAGCGGCTGCTTGAAGTCCGTATCCCTGGGCATGCCTTGCAGGCCGCGCTCGCGCTTGCAAGCGCGAGCCCTTCGCGAGGCACGGGCTCGCCCGCAGGGGCGGTCCCATGTCCACGCTCAGCGCCCTGCACCGTCAGCACTTCCTGGCCGGCGCGCGGGCCGGTGCCGCGCCGGTACACGCCGTCCAGCACCAGGCAGTGAAGGTGGATGTTGAGGTTGGCGGCCGAGCCAAAGCGCTGAATCAGAGTGACCGCACCGCTGTCGGCCTCGTCTGCCTTCACGCCCGCCTGCTCGAGCAGGAACCGCGTGATCACGCGGTGCACGACCTGCAGCACGGGCGTGAGCAGCCTGGGCTGTGCGGCCAGGAGCAGGCGCAACGGGATAGGCAGCGCCAGCACCCACTGGCGTACCGGCACGTGCGGGATGACGTGGTCTACCAGGTGTGCCGCGGTCTGGGCCATGCGGCGCGCGCCGCATGAGGGGCAGAAGCCGCGCCGCTTGCAGCTGAACGCGACGAGCTTGTCGTGGCCGCAGTCGCCGCAGCGCAGCCGCAAGAAGCCGTGGGCCAGGATGCCGCATTCGAGGAAGGCGTCGAACTCGTCCTTGACGAACTGCGGCAGGTCGGCACCGGCAGCGTCTTCGGCCTGGGCGAAGAAGCTCGCGGCGTGCTGCTGAACCGGGCGGTATAGCGTGGTCTGCTCCGGGCGGTGGCGCTCGTAGTGAACAGGGGCGCCATCCGGCGCCCGCTGGGGCTGCCGGCCGATGGCTTGCACGCGAGGCTCCCGAAGTGGTGAGCCCGCACGGTCTCAAGCCGTGCGCTGCGCCTCAATCGCCCTGTGTGCCGCCTGCCGATGTGTGCCCTGTGCGGCGGGGCCGCCTACGGGTGCCTGTGTGCGGGTCCGACCGGCGCCCGTGCCCGATTGGGTTGGGGGCACGGTGCTGCTGGCGGCTGCGGGCCGGTCGGTGACTGGGAACAATGCAGTCGCATGGTGCGTCACGAAGCACAGGCTCGACTGAACCCGCAAGGGCGAGGAGGGGCTGCTGCATGCTGGTGAGCAGCATCTTCGTCATGCGGCGCACCGTAGCCCGCCGCCGCGTGGCGCCCGGGCCGGCGCGCTACGCCGCCCCGCAGCCGCCGCCACCGGGCGTCTCGATGACGAACACGTCGCCCGGCGCCATCTCCACCGAGCCGATGTGGCCCAGCACCTCCACGCGGCCGTCGGCGCGCTCCACGCGGTTCACGCCCACCGCGCCGGGCTGCCCGCCGGCCATGCCGAAGGACGGCACGACGCGGCCGTTGGAGAGGATGGCTGCGGTCATGGGTTGCAGGAAGCGCACGCGGCGCACGCCGCCGTCGCCGCCGCGCCAGCGCCCGGCGCCGCCGCTGCCGGCGCGCATGGCGTAGCTCTCCAGCCGCACCGGGAAACGGAACTCCAGCACCTCGGGGTCGGTGAGGCGCGAGTTGGTCATGTGCGTCTGCACCACGCTCGTGCCGTCGAAGCCGCCGACGACCTGGCCCGTCTCGTCCTTCACCCACCCGGCACCGGAGCCGCCGGAGATGGTCTCGTAGTACTGATGCGTGTCGTTGCCGAAGGTGAAGTTGTTCATCGTGCACTGGCTCGCCGCCATCACGCCGAGCGCACCGTAGAGCGCGTTGGTGACGCAGCTGCTCGTCTCCACGTTGCCCGCCACCACCGCCGCCGGCGGCTGCGGGTTGAGCATGCAGCCTTCGGGCACGATCACCTTCAGCGGCTTGAGGCAGCCGGCGTTGAGCGGGATGTCGTCGTCCACCAGCGTGCGAAAGACGTAGAGCACCGCCGCCATCGTCACCGCCTTGGGGGCGTTGAAGTTGTTGGGCAACTGCGCGCTGGTGCCGCTGAAGTCGATGGTCGCCGCGCGCTCGACGGCGTTCACGGTCACCTTGACGACGATGCGCGCGCCGTTGTCCAGCGGCAGGGTGAATTCACCGTCCTTCAGTGCGGTGATCACGCGGCGCACCGATTCCTCGGCGTTGTCCTGCACGTGCTGCATGTACGCCGCCACGGTGGCGCGGCCGAACTGCGCCACCATCGCGCGCAGCTCCTGCACGCCCTTTTCGTTGGCGGCGATCTGCGCGCGCAGGTCGGCCACCGTCTGCTGCGGGTTGCGCGCCGGGTACGGCCCACAGCGCAGCGCGGCGAAGAGCTCGGCCTCGCGCAGCACACCGTCGCGCACGAGCAGGAAGTTGTCGAAGAGCACGCCTTCCTCGGCGATGGTCTTCGAGAACGGCGGCATCGACCCCGGCGAGATACCGCCGATGTCGGCGTGGTGCCCTCGGCTGGCGACGTAGAAGCTGGGCCGGGCGTCGCGGTCGCCCGCCTCGGATCCGGGTTCCCCGGTGCGGGGCGAGTCCCCTCCGGGGGTGGCGACCGAAGGAAGCCTGGGGGCACCCAGATACACCGGCGTCACCACCGTCACGTCGGGCAGGTGCGTGCCACCGTGATAGGGGTCGTTGAGCACGTAGACGTCGCCCGGCTGCATCGCCGGGTTGCGCGCGATCACCGTCTTGATGCTCTCGCTCATGCTGCCCAGGTGCACCGGCATGTGCGGCGCGTTGGCGATGAGCTCGCCTGCGGCATTGAAGAGCGCGCAGGAGAAGTCCAGCCGCTCCTTGATGTTCACCGAGTAGGCGGTGTTCTGCAGCCGCAGGCCCATCTGCTCGGCGATGTTCATGAAGAGGTTGTTGAAGACCTCCAGCATCACCGGGTCGGCGTCGGTGCCCAGGGCGTGCTGCGTGGCGCGCGGCAGCACCCGCTGCAGCTCGATGGGGCCGGCCGCGGTGAGCGTGGCCTGCCAGCCGGCCTCGACCACGGTGGTGGCGTTCTTCTCGGCGATGATCGCCGGCCCGGCGACGGTGGCGCCGGCGCGCAGCGACTCGCGCACGTAGAGCCCGGCATCGAGCCAGCCCTGGCTGTGCATGCGCACCTGGGCGTCGGGCGGCGGCACATGGGCCGCGGGTTGCTCGCCACCGCGCGCCTCGAGGAAGCGTTCACCGGCGCCCACCGCCTCCACCGAGACGGCCTCGATGACCAGTGTGCGCTCGGGCATGAGAAAGGCGAAGCGCTGGCGGTAGGCCGTCTCGAACTCGGCGCGCACCTGCACCATGCCCGCCCAGCCCACCACCAGCGCGGTGTCGGTGCCCTGGTAGCGCAGGTGCACGTGGCGGCGCAACTCGATGGCCTCGCCCGCCACGCCCTGGCTCGCCAGCTCCTCGCTGGCCGCCGTGCCCAGCTGCGCCAGCCGCGCCTCGGCTGCCGCCAGGCCGGCGTCGTCGAGCGGCAATTCGACCGAGGCCTCGCGCATGGCAATCTGGTCGGCCAGCCCCATGCCGTAGGCCGAGAGCACACCGGCCAGCGGGTGCACGAAGATGCGGCTCATGCCCAGCGCGTCGGCGACCATGCAGGCATGCTGGCCGCCGGCGCCGCCGAAGCACTGCAGCGTGTACTGCGTGACGTCGTAGCCACGCGCCACCGAGATGCGCTTGATGGCATTGGCCATGTTCTGCACCGCGATCTGCAGGAAACCCTCGGCGAGTGACTCGGGCGTGGTCGGGCGACCGCTGCGCTGGCGCACCTGCGCCGCCAGCGCCTCGAAGCGCGCCGCCACGCCGTCGCGGTCCAGCGGCTCGTCGGCATGCGGGCCGAAGACCCTGGGAAAGTGGGCAGGCTGGATCTTGCCGAGCATGACGTTGGCATCGGTCACGGCCAGCGGCCCGCCGCGGCGGTAGCTCGCCGGCCCCGGGTTGGCGCCGGCGCTTTCCGGCCCCACGCGCAGCCGTGCACCGTCGAAGGCGAGGATCGAGCCACCGCCTGCGGCCACGGTGTGGATGCTCATCATCGGCGCGCGCATGCGCACGCCCGCCACGAGGGTCTCGAAGGCGCGCTCGAACTCGCCGGCGTAGTGGCTCACGTCGGTGCTCGTGCCGCCCATGTCGAAGCCGATGACCTTGTGATGCCCGGCGGCGATGGCCGTGCGCACCATGCCGACGATGCCGCCCGCCGGGCCCGAGAGGATGGCGTCCTTGCCCTGGAAGCGGTGCGCCTCGGTCAGGCCGCCGCTGCTCTGCATGAAGAACAGACGCACGCCGGGCATCTGCGCCGCCACCTGGTCGACGTAGCGGCGCAGGATGGGTGACAGGTAGGCATCGACCACCGTGGTGTCGCCACGCGAGACGAGCTTCATCAGCGGGCTCACCTCGTGGCTGGCGCTGACCTGCGTGAAGCCGAGTCTGCGCGCCAGCGCCGCGGCGGCCTGCTCGTGCGCGGTGTGGCGCCAGCCGTGCATGAAGACGATGGCGCAGGCGCGGATGCCGGCCTCGAAGGCGTCTTGCAGATCGACGCGCAGCATGTCGGCGTCCAGCGGCTGCAGCACCTCGCCCTGCGCGCCGACGCGCTCGCGCGCCTCGACGACGCGCTCGTAGAGCAGCTCGGGCAGCACGATGCGCCGGTCGAAGAGCCGCGGCCGCGCCTGGTAGGCGATGCGCAGCGCGTCGCGGAAACCCTGCGTCGTGACGAGCAGCGTGCGGTCGCCCTTGCGCTCGAGCAGCGCATTCGTGGCCACCGTGGTGCCCATCTTCACGCACTCCACCTGCTGCGGCGTGATCGGCTCGCCCGCGCCCAGGCCAAGCAGGCGGCGTATGCCCTCGACGGCCGCGTCACGGTACTGCTCGGGGTTCTCGCTGAGCAGCTTGAGGGTGTGCAGTTCGCCGCCCGGTGCGCGGCCGACGACGTCGGTGAAGGTGCCGCCGCGGTCGACCCAGAATTGCCAGCGGTCCTGCCTGTCCATGAAGCCTTCCCGCGCCCCGACGAAGGGCGTCACAGCGAGGTGGCGGCGCGGGCCGCCTGGTCGTACATCCCCGACATGGTGCGCAGCAGCCGGGCCAGCTCCCCGATGTCGGCGTTGAGTTCGGTGTCCAGGCTTTTCACCAGGCACTCCTCGCGCACCGCGCGGTAGTTCTGCACGAAGGTCTCGCCCAGCGCCGTGGGGCTGTAGAAGACCTCCTTGCCCTGGCGGTCGGCCTGGGCCAGTGCGGCGGCGACGAGCTTCTTCAGCGAGTAGGCGACGACGTGCGTGTCCTCGTAGTTGAGGACGAAGCAGATGTCGGCCAGCTTCTTGTTGCGCGCGCGGTGGCACAGGTGGTGCATGAGCAGCACGTCGGTGATGGTGAGGTCCGGGCAGCCGGCCGCAGCCATGCAGCGCACGGCCCAGCGCGAGAAGGCGTTCCAGGCGACGATGAGGCCGAACTCGAACTCCGAGAGCTCGCGGCTTTTTGGCGAGACCAGGTGCGACGAGGAGACGATGCCCTGTGTGCCGGGCTCGCGCGCAGGCCCGCGGGCGCGGCCGTCGCGGCGGGTTGCCGGGGTGGGGGCGATCGCCGTGGCAGGCTTGCGGGGCATAGTGGTTTCTACCAAAACGTCGAAGATTTATTGACAATTTATACTAACGCTCCCTAGACTTCAATCCACCCCAGGCAAACACCGGTGCGCCGGCCGTGGGAACCCGCCGTGGCATGCGGCATGCTTGCCGCCCGTTCGTCCAACTGCACAGGAGCTTCCATGCGTTCATCCCGTTCCCTGTTGCTGGCCGCCGCTGCGCTGGCCGCGTTCGCCGCCCAGGCCCAGACCAAGTGGGACCTGCCCGCCGCCTACCCGGCCGGCAACTTCCACACCGAGAACCTGATGCAGTTCGCCGCCGACGTGGACAAGGCCACCGGCGGCAAGCTGAAGATCACCGTGCACCCCGGCGCCTCGCTCTTCAAGGCCCCCGAGATCAAGCGCGCGGTGCAGGGCGGGCAGGCGCAGCTGGGCGAAATCCTGCTCGTCAACTTCAGCAACGAGTGGTCGATCTACGGCGCCGACGGGCTGCCCTTCCTGGCCGACAGCTACGACGCTGCGGCCAAGCTGTGGCGCGCGCAAAAACCGCTGCTCGAGAGCAAGCTCGGCGAGCAAGGGATGATGGTGCTGTACTCGGTGCCCTGGCCGCCGCAGGGCATCTACAGCAAGAAGGCGCTGGCGTCGGCCGCCGACCTCAAGGGCAGCAAGTGGCGCGCCTACAGCCCGGCCACTTCGCGCATCGCCGAGCTCGTCGGGGCGCAACCGGTGACGGTGCAGGCCTCCGAGCTGAGCCAGGCCCTCGCCACCGGCGTGGCCGAGAGCTTGATGACCTCGGGCTCCACCGGCTGGGACAGCAAGCTCTACGAGCACGTGAAGTACTTCTACGACACCCAGGCCTGGCTGCCGAAGAACGCCGTGCTCGTGAACAAGGCGGCTTTCGCCTCCCTCGACAAGCCCACCCAGGACGCCGTGCTCAAGGCCGGTGCCGAGGCCGAGACGCGCGGCTGGGCCGCCAGCCGCAAGGCCAACGGCGAGACCCTGGACAAGCTCAAGGCCAAGGGCATGGAGATCCTGCCGCCGCCGGCGCAGCTCAAGGCCGACATGGGCAAGGTGGGCGAGACGATCCTCAAGGAGTGGCTGGACAAGGCTGGAGCCGAGGGCAAGCAGCTCATCGAGGCGTTCCGCAAGTGACGCCGGCATGAGGCGTGCCCTCGACGCCTTGTACGACGGCGCCGCCTGGCTCGCCGCCCTCTTCATGGTCGGCCTGCTGGTGATGGTGCTGACGTCGGTGCTCGGTCGCCAGCTGCACTTCAACGTGCCCGGCACCGACGCCTACGCCGGCTACCTGATGGCGGCGTCGGGCTTCCTGGCCCTGGCGCACACGCTCAAGCGGGGCGAGCACATCCGCGTCACGCTGCTGCTCTCGGCGCTGCGCGGCACGGCCAGGCGCGCGCTGGAGCTGTGGGCCCTGTCCGCCGCGACGGCGCTGGCGGCGCTGAGCGCCTTCTACAGCAGCCGGCTGGCGTGGCAGTCGTACGCCTTCAACGACATCTCCACCGGCAACGACGCCACGCCGCTGTGGATCCCGCAGCTGTCGATGGCCGCAGGGACTCTCGTGCTCACGATCGCCTTCGTCGACGAGCTGGTGCTCGAGTGGCGCGGGCGGCGCGTCGGGTCCTTCAGTGAAGAAGCCCTGCACAACGAATGAGCACGCCGGGCCGCCCCAAGTGCTCATGCCCCCGCTTGGCGGGGCTGGCCGCAGGCCATGGGGTGACGCGATGAGCGACCTGGCCGTCACCTTCGCCCTCATCGCCGCCCTCTTCGTCATCCTGGGCAGCGGCGTGTGGATCGGCCTGACGCTCTCCGGCGTGGCCTGGATCGGCATGCAGCTCTTCAGCGCGCGCCCGGCGGGCGACGCCATGGCCGTGACCATCTGGGGCAGCGCGAGCAGCTGGACGCTCACCGCGCTGCCGCTCTTCGTGTGGATGGGCGAGATCCTCTTTCGCACGCGCCTGAGCCAGGACATGTTCCGCGGCCTGGCGCCGTGGATGCAGCACCTGCCGGGGCGGCTGCTGCACGTCAACGTGGTGGGCTGCGCGATCTTCGCCGCGGTCTCGGGCTCGAGCGCCGCCACCTGCGCCACCATCGGCAAGATGAGCCTGCCCGAGCTGAAGAAGCGCGGCTACCCGGACGACATCGCCGTCGGTTCGCTCGCCGGTGCGGGCACGCTCGGGCTGCTCATCCCGCCGAGCATCATCATGATCGTCTACGGCGTGAGCGCCGATGTGTCCATCGCCCAGCTCTTCATCGCCGGCGTGCTGCCCGGTCTCATGCTGGCGCTGCTCTTCTCGGGCTACCTGGTGTTCTGGGCGCTGCGCCACCCGGCGCTGGTGCCGCCGGCCGATGCGCGCCTGAGCCTGGCGGCCATGCTGCGCGAGTCGCGCTACCTGATCCCGGTGCTGCTGCTCATCGCCGGCGTGCTCGGCAGCATCTACAGCGGCCTGGCCACGGCCACCGAGGCCGCCGCCGTGGGCGTGCTGGGCGCGCTCGTCATCTCCGCGCTGCAGGGCTCGCTCAACTGGCACACCTTCAAGGAGTCGCTGCTCGGCGGCACGCGGCTGTACTGCATGATCGCGCTGATCCTCGCCGGGGCGGCCTTCCTCACGCTGAGCATGGGCTACATCGGCCTGCCGCGGCACCTCGCCGAGTGGATCTCGGGCCTCGGCCTGAGCCAGTTCCAGCTGCTGCTCGCGCTGATGGTCTTCTACGTCGTGCTGGGCTGCTTCCTCGACGGCATCAGCATGGTCGTGCTCACCATGGGCGTGATCCTGCCCACGGTGCACAAGGCAGGCATCGACCTGCTCTGGTTCGGCATCTACCTCGTGCTCGTGGTGGAGATGGCGCAGATCACGCCGCCGGTGGGCTTCAACCTCTTCGTGCTGCAGGGCATGACGCGGCGCGAGATCGGCTGGATCGCCAAGGCCACGCTGCCGTTCTTCTTCCTCATGATCGCCGCCGTCGGGCTGATCTACTTCGTGCCGCAGATCGTCTCCTTCCTGCCCGCCCAGATGCGCGGTTGAGTCGCCGCCGCCGCGGCCAATTGGGCCGCAAAGCCCGCCCACTTCCGGGCACCGCCCGAGCGGGGCCTGCCTAGACTGCAAGCGCGCGGAGCCCCCTCCGCGAGGATCGCCTGCATGTCCTTGCTGCAACGCCTTTCGCTACGGCGCCCCGCCGACGCCGATGCCGGCGTGCGCGTCGGCGTCTACGCTGCGGCCGAGCGCCTGGTCGCGGTGGTGGGCCACTGCCCCGTGGCCGCGCGCCCGAGGATGCACCCGGCACCCGTATTCGACGGCGCGAGTGCGGTCCAGGGCTGGATCGACTGGCAGCGCGCGCACCAGGCACACAGCCGCAGCTCGCTCGTGCTGCACAGCGAGCACTACCGCATCCTGCCCATGGACGCGCCGCGCGTGCCGCCCGAGGAACGCAAGGCCGCCGTGCGCTACCAGGCCCACGAACTGCTCGACTTCCCGGCCGACGAGGCCCAGATCGATTGCCTGGACGTGCCCGCCGCGGCGCCCGACCAGAGCGTCACGCGCGTGTTCGTCGTCGCCGGGCTGACGCGGGAGATCACCGCCTGGGCGGCACGTTACCGCGACGCCCGCCTGGTCCTGGACGTGGTCGACATCCCGGAGCTGGCGCTGCGCAACGTCTCCGTGCTCGCCGCCCGGGACAGCGCGCACATCTACCTGCACCTGGGCCTGCGCAGTGCGCGCCTGGTGATCGTCTGGCAGCGCGAGCTGTGCGCCTTCCGCCAGCTCGAGCTCGGCGCCGGCAAGCTAGCCGACGCCTCGGCCGAGGAATTCGAAGCGCTGGTCGAGAACCTGTCGCTGGACGTGCAGCGCACGGCCGACGCCTTCGCACGCCAGTTCCACGGCGCCGACCTGGCCACGCTGTGGGTGAGCAGCATGGTGCGCGCCGATGCGCTCGTCGAGGCCCTGGACGCCCTGCAGTCGCTGCCCGTGCGCCGGCTGCGCATCGAGGACCACCTCGACTGGAGCGGCGCCGATGCCGTGCTCGATTTCGAGCGCGGCCTGGACCACACGCTGGCCATCGGCGCGGCGCTGCGCGACGCCGTCTGAGCGGGAAGACGCATGACACAGCACATCAACCTCATCACCGCGGCGCTGCTGCCGCGGCCGCAGCGCCTGGCACCCAAGCCCCTGCTGGCCCTGCTGGGCGGGGTCGCGCTGCTCGTGCTGACGCACTTCGCCTGGGAGCGCGTGGCCCTGACCCAAACGCTGGCGCGTGCCGACTCGCCCCCGCCGGTGGTCGACGCCGAAGCGGGCGCCTCCGTGGGCGACCCCGTGCTGCGGGAGCGCATCACCCGGGGCGAGGCGCTGCGCGAGGTGCTGCGCAAGCAAGGCGTGGTGGCCGAGGGCAGCGCCCGCATCCTGCGGGAGATCTTCGACGCCCTGCCCGACGAAGTCTGGCTCACCGAGGTCGAACTCGGTGCCGAACGTGCGCTGCGCATCGGCGGGGGGGCCACCGATGGCACCAGTTTCGCGCGCTTTGCCCAGCGCCTGGCCGCCGTCGCTTCGCTGCAAGGCCTGCCCGTGACCACGGTGCGACTGCACGCGCCCACGCGCAGCGAGGCCAACGCCGGTGCACCTGCCGATCCCACCGCTGCAGCGACCCAGCTTTTCGTCCTGGCCAGTGCGCCGGAGGGAGCCGCGGTCGAACCCGAGCCGCAGCCGCCCGCGGCACAGGCCACACGATGAAGATCGACCTGCGCCAAGCGCTGGCGAGGCCGCTGCAAGCGCTCGCGGCACTCAGCGAGCGCGACCGCGTGGCCTTGCTGCTCGCCGGCCTGAGCCTGGCCGGCGCTGCCGAGTGGTTCCTTGTCTGGCCCCTGCACGCACAGCGCACGCGCGTCGTCGAGGCCGTGCATGCCGAGATCCAGGGCGTGGACGATGCCGCACGCCAGGCCGAACAGGCGCGCGGGCAGGCGCAGGCCGAGCAAGAGGCCCGCGCCAGGACGCTCGCCCGCGACCTCGATCTCCTTGGCATGGGCGAGGCCGGCGGGCACAAGCTGGGTGAGCTGCTGGCACGCGCCCTGGCGCCGCAGGCCGTGCAGGTGCTCGCGCTGCGCGAGCTCGGGGTCGAGGAATTCCAGGTCGATCCCGCCGCGAACACGGGCGCGCCGGCCGTGGCCGAGGGCGAGCTGCCAGCCGCACCGGCCGCGCGCGCGCTGTACCGCCACCGCTTCGAGCTGCGCCTGGCCGGCGAGGTGCCCGCCCTGCTCGCCGCGGCAGCCGCCCTGGAACGCGAGGTGCGCCCGTTGCGCGCCGAGCGCGTGCGCATGGCCTCGACCGACGGGCATGCGGTGGAACTCACCCTCACCCTCGTGGTGGTGGCCTCGGAGCGCGTATGGCTGGCCTTGTAGCGCCCGCGGCACGGCGCCGCGCGATGCTGCTGTGCGCCGCGTTTTGGCTGGGCGGCGCACCGGCGCTGGCGCTCGGGCCGCGCGCCCCTTTCGAGCCGCCTCGCGCGGCCTCGGCGGCGGCTTCCGGCGGCGCGAGCGCTCGGGACACCGCCAACCTGCCCACCTCCACCGCCGGCCTGGCCGGTGTGCGCCTGGGGCGCAGCGGCAGCGCCGCGCTCATCGACGGCCAGTGGTGGCCCGAGGGCAGCCTGCCCCGCGGCGCCAGGCTCGTGTCCGTGCACCGCGGGCAGGTGCAGCTGCGCCATGCCGACGGTGCACTCGAGACCCTGTTCCTGCACCCGGCCGCGCAAGCGGTCGCGGTGCGTGCCCCCCACACCCCAGCGCCGACCCCGGCCCCATAAACATGAACCACCTCGCCCGTCGTCCCCCAGGTCGCTGCCGCCCCGCGCTGCCGGCCGGGCTCTGCGGCCTGCTGCTGCTCGCCGGCTGCGCCGTCGGCCCGCCGCCCGCCGCCACGCAGTCGGCCATCGCCGCGGCGCTCGGCCAGGCGCGCCGCGAGCGCCCGGCGGCGCGCGTGCCCGAGCGCGTGGTGCAGGGCCTGCTGCCCCCGCTGGCGGCCGAGCCCCTGGCCGCGAGCGTGGTGCCCGAAGCGCGCTTCGACCTGGTGGTCACCGCGGCGCCGGCGGCGCAGGTCTTCCAGGCCATAGGCTCGAGTTCGCGCTACAGCATGCTGCTCTCACCGGCGCTAGGCGGCAGCGTCAGCGTGAACCTCAAGGAAGTCACCGTGCGCGAGGCGCTGGAGGTGATGCGCGAGCTCTACGGTTTCGAGTTCCGCATCGACGGCACGCGCGTCTTCGTCGAGCCGGCCACGCTGCACACGCGCGTCTTCCAGATCGCCTACCCGGCAACGCGGCGCAGCGGGCGCAGCGACACACGCGTGGTCTCGGGCTCGATCTCCGGCCAGCAGTCCGGCGCAGGCGCGTCCGGCAGCCCGGGCCAGGGCGGCACGAGCCAGGAAGGCAGCCAGGTCTCGACCACCAGCGACGCCGATTTCTGGAAGGAGACCGAGTCCGCGCTCAAGGCCATCGTCGGCAGCGAAGGCGGCCGCCAGGTGGTCCTCTCGCCGCACAGCGGCGTGCTCGTCGTGCGCGGCATGCCGCGCGACCAGCGCGAAGTGGAGAGCTACCTGCGCGCCTCGCGCCTGGCCATCGAGCGCCAGGTGATGCTCGAGGCGAAGATCGTCGAAGTCAGCCTGCGCGACGGCTACGAGGCCGGCATCAACTGGTCGGCCTTCACCGCGGCGGGCAACCACCGCTTCTCGGTGGGGGCGGATGCCGCGCGCATCAACGTGCCGGGCAGCCTGGGCAGGCAGGCCGGCATCCCCACCGGCTCGCTCGTCACCGGCGTGGACGCCAGCACCACGCCGGCCACGGTGGTGGCCAACACGCTGGGCCAACTGCTCGCCAGCCCGGTGCTGGGCGGGGGCACCGGCGCGCTGGGGCTGGCCTTCACCACGAACAGCTTCGCCTCGCTGCTGTCGTTCCTGGAGACTCAGGGCTCGGTGCAGGTGCTGAGTTCGCCGCGCGTGGCCGCGATCAACAACCAGAAGGCCGTGCTGCGCGTGGGCACCGACGACTTCTTCATCACCAACATCACCACCACCACCACCGCCAGCGCCTCCGGCACGGTGACCACGCCGTCGATCCAGACGCAGCCCTTCTTCAGCGGCATCTCGCTCGACGTGACGCCGCAGATCGACCGCGACGGCATGGTCACGCTGCACATCCGCCCCTCGGTGAGCGTGGTGAGCGAGCGCACGCGCGTGGTCAACCTGGGCAACCTGGGCAGCTTCACGCTGCCGCTGGCCAGCTCCAACGTGAACGAGGCCGACACCGTGGTGCGCGTCATGGACGGCGTGACGGTGGCCATCGGCGGCCTCATGCAGCAGACGCAAAGCGGCGACGACCAGCGCGTGCCCGGCGCGGGCGACGTGCCCGTGATCGGCCACCTCTTCAAGCGCACCGCGCAGAGCCTGCAAAAGCGCGAGCTCGTCTTCCTGCTCAAGCCCACCGTGGTCAAGGGCGACAGCCAGTGGCAAGGCGACCTGGCCCAGGTGGAGCAGCGCATGGCCGCCTACCCCACGGGCCCGCGCGAGCGCCTGCCGCTGGCCACACCCCAGGAGCCCTAGCATGCTCGCGCCCCGCCCACAACCCGTTGCCCCGCCCGAGGCCGCTGCGCCACGCGCCACGCGCGGCGCCTACGGCATGGTGCTGGAGCACTTCGGCCTGCGCGAGGCCCCCTTCGGGCTCACGCCGGACACCGGTTTCACCTACCGCGCCGACACCCACATCGAGGCCCTGGCCACGCTCAGCGTGGCGCTGCGCGCGGGCGAAGGCTTCATCAAGATCACCGGCGAAGTGGGCACCGGCAAGACGCTGCTGTGCCGCACCCTGCTCGCCGCACTCGCCGCTGAACCCGGCTTCGTCAGCGCCTACCTGCCCCACCCGCGCCTCACCCCGCGCGAGCTGCTGCGCGCGCTGGCGCGCGAACTCAGCCTGCGCAACGACCGCCGCCTCGCCGAGACCGACCTGCACGGCATCCTCGAAGCCGGGCTGCTCGCGCTGGCCACGCAGGGCCGCACCGTGGTGCTGTGCATCGACGAGGCCCAGTCCATGCCACCCGAGACGATGGAGGCGCTGCGCCTGCTCTCCAACCTGGAGACGGAGAAGCGCAAGCTGCTGCAGATCGTGCTCTTCGGCCAGCCCGAGCTCGACCTCCACCTGGCCACGCCGCTGGGCCGCGCGCTGGCCAGCCGCATCGGCTTTGCCGCCCGGCTCGGGACCCTCGGCCGCCGCGAGCTTGGCGAGTACCTGAACCACCGCATGCGCATGGCGGGCTGGCGCGGGCCCGAGGCCTTCAGCGCACCGGCCCGCTGGGCCCTGTGGTGGGCCAGCGGCGGCCTGCCGCGCAAGGCCAACATCCTGGCTCACAAGTGCCTGCTCCTGGCCTACGGCGGGGGCGGCCACCGCGTGCGCCTGCACCACGCCTGGGTGGCGCTGCGCGACAGCGAATTCGCCGTCCACCCCTCGATGGACTGGCGCGTGCGCCGCCGCACCGAGGCCTCGGGCGCCGCGTCCGCGGCGCACGCTGCGCTGGCGGGAGCCCCGACATGAGCGTCATCAACCGCATGCTGCGCGATCTGGATGCGCGGGCCACGAGCGCCAGCCTCGCTCCACCGCCACCCGAGGCCTTCGGCGCGCAGGCCGCGCTGCCACCCTTGCCGACCAGGCGCGGCGCGGCGCGCTGGCGCCTGCCTGCGCTCGTGCTGCTGGGCGGTGGTGCCATCGCGCTGGCGGCCTTGGCCGACCTCTCCCCCCTGCTCGCGCGCAAGGCGCCGCCGCTCGGCCCTCTCGAGGCCGCTGCACCCCTTGCCGCTCCCGCAAGCGCGCCGCCGGCGGAGGTGCCTTCGACGCCAAGCCACGCGCCCGCACCCCCGCTTTCACCCTCGCTTTCACCCTCGCCTGAAGCGGCCGCCCCCGGCGCGCCCTCACCCGCCGCTCCACCGGCCCGCACCCGCGCCAGTGCCAGCCCGGCGCCGGCGCCCCTGGAGGCACTGCTCGCACGTGCCGCGCCACCACCGCTGGCCACGCCGGCGCGCATCGACAAGCGCATCGTGCCGCCCAGCCCCGCGCAGCGCGCTGCGGCCGCGCTGCGCGAAGCGGTGGATCTGGCGCGTGCGGGCCAGCGCCAGGCCGCCTTGGCGCGCGCGCTGCAGGCCCTGGCGCTGGAGCCGACGCATGCCGGCGCGCGCCAGCTCGCGGCCGTGCTGCAGCATGAATCCGGTGCCCACGAGCAGGCCCTGGCCCTGCTGCGCGAGGGTGCGGCCCTGGACGCCGCGCCGCCCGCGCTGACGCTGTTGCTGGCGCGCCTGCTCGCCGACCAGGGCCAGGCCGACGAAGCGCTGGCGGTGCTCGAACGCCACGCGCTGCACAGCCCCGAGGCCGAAGGCCTGCGCGCCGGGCTGCTGGCGCAGCGCGGCGATTACACGCGTGCGCTGCCGGCCTACGAAAGCGCCACGCGCCAGCAGCCGGGCAATCCGCTGTGGTGGTTCGGCCTGGCCGTGGCGCTGGACGCGCAAGGCCAGGGCGAGCGTGCACACCAGGCCTACACCCTGGCGCAGCGCCTCGGACTGCCGCGCGAGGACCTCGTCACCTACGCCGAGCAGCGCCTGCGCGCGCTCGACTGAACCCCCCCACCCAACCCCGCACGCCATGGACCGCCCCGCCGCCCCGACCTTCAACGCCGCGCGCTTCCGCCTGGGCGAGGTGCTCATCAGCCGCGCGCTGATCAGCGAGACCCAGTTGCAGCAGGCCCTGGCGATGCAGAAATCCACCGGGCGCAAGCTCGGTCGCGCACTCGTCGACCTGAAGCTCGTCACCGAGGCGCAGATCGGCGCCGTGGTGGCCGATCAGATGGGGCTGGAGTTCGTCGACCTGGCGCAGCGCGAGCTCGACCCCGTCACCGTCAAGCTCCTGCCCGAGGTCCGCGCCCGGCGCTTTCGTGCCCTGGTCATCGGGCGCCTGCCGGGTGGAGCGCTCGAGGTGGGCCTGGTGGACCCCTCGGACATGGTGGCCTTCGATGCCTTGTCGCGCCTGCTGGGCACCACCGTGCAACCCGCCGTCGTCGCCGAGGACGCGCTGCTCGCGGCCATCGACCGCATCTACCAGCGCAGCGAGGAGATATCCAGCCTGGCGCGCGAACTCGCCGCCGATGTCGGCGAGGGTGTGCTCAACCTGGACAGCCTGGAAACCAGCAGCGCGGCGGAAGAGGCGCCGGTGGTGCGGCTGCTGCACAGCATCTTCCAGACGGCGGTGGCGCGCGACGTGAGCGACATCCACATCGAGCCGCAGGAGCGCCAGCTGCAGATCCGCTTCCGCATCGACGGCGTGATGCAGGTGCAAAGCGCACCCGACCCGCGCATCGCCGGCGCCGTGGTGCAGCGGCTCAAGCTCATGTCCAGCCTGGACATCAGCGAGAAGCGCATGCCCCAGGACGGGCGCTTTCGCCTCACCGTGGGCCCCACGGTGCTCGACGTGCGCATCTCCACCCTGCCCACGCAGTACGGCGAGGCGGTGGTCATGCGCCTGCTCACGCAACACGCCGACCGCATGCGCCTGGGCGTGCTGGGCATCCCCGAGCCCATCCTCAAGCGCTTGCGCGCGGCGCTGGCCTCGCCCGCCGGCATGGTGCTCGTCACCGGGCCCACGGGCAGCGGCAAGACGACCACGCTGTACGCCGCGCTGTCCGAGCTCAACACCCCCGCCACCAAGATCATCACCGTCGAGGACCCGGTCGAATACCGCCTGCCCGGCCTGACCCAGGTGCAGGTCAACGAGAAGATCGACCTCAGCTTCTCGCGCGTGCTGCGCTCCTGCCTGCGCCAGGACCCGGACGTGATCCTCGTCGGCGAGATGCGCGACCAGGAGACCGCAGAGATCGGCCTGCGCGCGGCGCTCACCGGCCACCTGGTACTGTCCACGCTGCACACCAACGACGCCGCGGGCACGCCGATGCGCCTGCGCGACATGGGGCTGGCGCCCTACATGGTGGCGCTGGGGCTGCGCCTGGTGATCGCGCAGCGCCTGGTGCGCACCATCTGCCCGAACTGCCGCGTACCCGCCGAGCCCGCCGCCCATGAGCGCGAATGGCTCGGCGCGGACCTGCGCGACGCCCACGGGCGCTACACGGCCTTCCGCGGGGCCGGCTGCAGCCAGTGCCACGACAGTGGCCACCGCGGCCGCATGGCGGTGTACGAACTGGTCGAGATGACCCCGGCGCTGGTGCATCTGGCCAACCAGGACGACCAGCCCGGCTTCGTGGCCGAGGCGCGGCGCGCCTTCGCCGACTTCACGCTGCGCCGCGGCGCGCTGGCGCTTGTCGCCGAGGGTCGCACCAGCGTGGCCGAGGCCATGCGCGTGAGCGCCGCAGACTAGTCCACCGCCACGCGGCCCGCCCACCCATGCCCAGCTTCGCCTACCGCGGCCGCGACGAGGCCATGCAGCCCTGCCAGGGCTTGCTCGAATGCGCCAGCGCGCGCCATGCCGCGCAGATGCTCGCGGGCATGGGCATCGTGCCCGTGGCCATCGAACCGCATGCGCCGCCCACCCCGGCCAGCGCGGTGATCAAGCGGCTGCTCGGCCGGCATGCCGTGGGCGAGGTGGAACTGCTGCTTCTCTCCAACCAGATGCACACGCTGCAGCGCGCCGGCGTGCCCATCCTGCGCGCGCTGCAAGGCCTGCAGGAATCGACCCTGCACGAGGGCGTGCGCGCCCTGCTGGCCGAACTGCGCCAAGGGCTCGACTCGGGGCTGGAGCTGTCGCAGGCGATGGCCCGGCGCAGCGACGTCTTCGACCGCTTCTACATCGCCATGATCCGCGTCGGCGAGACCACCGGCCGCCTCACCGAGGTCTTCGCCGCGCTGCACGAGCACCTGGAATTCCAGCGCTTCATGCGCGAGCAGGTGAAGACCGCCCTGCGCTACCCGAAGTTCGTGCTCCTGGCCATGGGCGTGGCGGTGGTGGTGGTGAACATCTTCGTCATCCCGGCCTTCGCCAAGGTGTTCGAGAACCTCAAGACCGAGCTGCCGCTGATGACGCGCATCCTGCTCGCCAGCTCCAACGCCATGCTCGCGGCCTGGCCGGTGCTGCTGGGCGCCGGCGTGGCCTCCACCCTGGCCGCGCGCTCCTTCACCGCCACCGGCCGGGGCCGCCTGTGGTGGGACCGCTGGAAGCTGCACCTGCCCATCGCCGGCAAGCTCGTGCGCAAGGGGGCGCTGTCGCGCGCCTGCCGCAGCCTGGCGCTGGTGCTGCGCAGCGGCGTGCCCATCCTGGACGGCCTCACGCTGTGCGCCGCGGTCACCGAAAACGCCTGGATGGAGCACGCCGTGCTCGGCATGCGCAGCAGCGTGGAGCGTGGCGAGAGCCTGCTCGTGGCCAGCCGCAAGGCGGGCATCTTCACCCCCGTGGTGCTGCAGATGATCATGGTGGGCGAGGAGTCGGGCACGCTCGACGCCATGCTCGACGAAGTCGGCCAGATGTACCAGCGCGAGCTCGAGTACGAGCTCAAGACGATGTCGCAGCAGATCGAGCCCATCCTCATCTTCTTCCTCGGTGCCCTCGTGCTCGTGCTCGCCCTGGGCGTGTTCATGCCGATGTGGGACCTGGGCCGCGCCGCGCTCAAGTGAGGCGCGGCATGGACCCTCAACTCTTCCCGCGCGCCGCCGATAACCCAGCGAGGCCTGCGTGAGACAGGCGTCGCACCCCCCAGAACCCCACACTGACCCACTGGAGAAACGTCATGAGATCAAGAGAACGCGGCTTCACGATGGTGGAGTTGATCGTCGTCATCATCATCCTGGGCATCCTGGCGGCGGTGGCGCTGCCGCGCTTCACCAACCTGCAGCGCGACGGCCGCATCGCCAAGCTCAACGCCGCGCGCGGCGCGGTGGCCTCGGCCAGTGCACTGGTGCACGGCACGGCCATGGCGCGCCAGGCCCAGGTGCAGCCGGCCTGCGCCGTGGCCGGCTTCGGCGCCAACCCGCCCCTCATCAACGCCGCCGGCAACGGCAACATGTGCACCGAGAACGGCAACGTCCAGGTGACGCTGCTCTACCCGGCGGCCAGCATGGCCGGCGTGGTGGCCTCGGCGGGCATCGTGCAGGTGGCGGGCACGCCCACGGCGGCCCAGCTCGCCGTCGACGGCTACGCCACCGCCTTCGCCGGTGGTGGCCTGCAGGTGCGGGTCCAAGGCGGCCCCACGCCGGCGAACTGCTCGTTCACCTATTCCGCCCCGAGGGTGCTGGGCGCCGCACCCACGCTGTCGGCGGCGGTGACCACCGGTTGCTGAAGGCACGGCGGCAGCAGCCGGTCCAGCGCGGGCGCGCCATGCGCGGCTTCACCCTCGTCGAGCTGGTGATCGTGATGCTGCTCATGGCGGTGCTCGGGGCGCTGGCCGTGCCGCGCCTGACGGACCGCTCGGCGCTGCAGGAGCGCGGCGTGCAGGACCAGCTGCGCGGCCTGCTGCGCAGTGCGCGCCAGATCGCGGTGACGCAGGAGCGCGACGTCTGCGTGCTGCTCGGCCCCGGCAGCGCCCGCGCCGTCTACACCGTGGCCGGCGCCTGTGCCGCCGCGGCGCCGCTGGGCGGCCTGGGCGGCGAGGCCCAGCTCGCCCTGAACCTGCCCCCCGGCCTGGTGCTGGGTGGGGCGGCGCTGGTGCGCTTCAACGCGCGCGGCCAGCTCGTGCCCGCGGTCGACCGCGCCATCACCATCGGCACGCTGTCGCTCAACGTGAGCCATGAGACCGGCCACACGCCCTAGGCACGGTCCGTGGCGGCGCGCGACGCGCGGCTTCACCCTCATCGACGTGCTCGTGCTCATCGTGCTCGTGGGCACGGTGGCGGGCTCGCTCACCGTGCTCTTCTCGCGGCTCGCCGCGCAGTCGGCCGAGTCGGTGCGCGCACGCCAGTCGCTCGCCCTGGCCCAGGCGCTGCTGAACGAGGTGCGTGCCATGCCCTTCAGCTTCTGCGACCCGCAGGATGCGCGCGCACGGCTGGCCAGCGGTGCCTTCCTCGGCGGCGCGGGCTGCGCCACGACGGTGGACGCGATCGGCCCCGAACCCGGCGAGTCGCGCTACAACGCGCTGAACCGCTTCGACGGCGTCAGCGACTACCAGGGCTTCGCCATGCCCGGGCCGGGCTGCGCCGGCCTGTGCGACATCGCCGGCAACCTGCTCAACCCACCGGGCAGCGCGCTGGCCGGCTGCTCGGCCACGGTGGGCCTGGCGCCGGCGGCCCTGCCCGGCGTGGCCGCGCTCGACGCCAACGGCCGCGCGCAGGCGCTGCGCATCGACGTCACCGTGCGCTGCGCGGTGGGCACCACCGTCACGCTGCAGGCGCTGCGCCTGCGCCACGCGCCGCGCGCCGTCTAGAAGCCATGCGCAGCGTGCCCGCCCGCATCCATGCCGCACGCGCGCCCGGGGGCATGCCAGACCGCGGCGCGCGCGGCTTCACGCTGGTGGAGATGATCGTCGCCATCGCCCTCATCGGGCTGCTTTCGGTGATGGCCGCGCCGCTGCTGCGCATCCCGCTGGTGGCGTGGATGGACGCCTCGCGCCGCGCCGACCTGGGTGCCAGCGCCGACCTGGTGCAGGACAAGATCGGCGCCGACCTGGCGCGCGCCCTGCCCAACAGCGTGCGCGTGCGCCAGCTCGGCGCCCGCGTGTGGCTGGAGTACATGGAGCTGCGTGCCCAGGGGCGGCACCGCGCCGGCACGAGAGCCGCCGCGCCCGCCTGCGCGGCCATGTGCAGCACGCCCGGCGGCAACGACATGCTCGAGCCCGCGTGCAACGAGACCTGCTTCACCAGCCTGGGCCCGCTGCAGGGCGACCCGCCGCTGGCCGGCAGCGACTGGGTGGTGGTGAACCCGCTGGGTCCCGGCGTGCCCGCCGGCGACCCCTACTTCGGTGGCAACGCCGTCGTGGCCGGCGGCATCAAGGCCCGGCTCGTCGACCTCGCCCCCGCCGCCGACGGCACGCGCCTGCGCCACGCCGCGCACAGCTTCCCAGCCACCGCGGCGTCGCACCGCTTCTACCTCGTGGCCACGCCGGTGAGCTACGAGTGCAACCCCACCACCCAGCGCCTGCTGCGCCACGCCGGCTATGCCGTGGCCGCCGTCCAGCCGACCACGTTTGCCGGTGCCGACAGCGTGCCCCTGGCCAACAACGTGGCCGCCTGCAGCCTGCGCTACACCCCCGCCGGTGCGCTGGGGCGCGGCGGGGTGGTGTCGATCTGGCTGCGCCTGGCGCGTGCGGCGGCCGACACCGGGGCGCTGGAGAGCGTCGAGATCCACAACCAGTACGTGGTGAGCGAGGTTCCCCCATGAGGGCCGTGGCCTGCGGCGCGCGTGGGCAGCGCGGCTTCTCAGCGGTGATGGTGATCGCGCTGCTCGTGCTGCTCGGTGGACTGAGCGTCTACGCCGTGGGTCTGGTGACCTCGGTGCTGGGCGGCCATGCGCGTGAGCTCTCCTACGCGCGCGCCGCGCTGGCGGCGCAGGCCGGGCTGGACTGGGGCCGCTGGCGCATCAGCGCCGGCGCCGCGCCGCTGTGTGCAGCGGTGCAGACGCTGAGCGCCCTGCCCGGCAGCCTGCGGCCCTACGCCGTGACCGTGCGCTGCAGCGCCAGCGGCCCGTACACCGAGGGTGCCGCCACGCTGCGTGTCTACCGCATCGACGCCAGCGCGTGCAACCTGCCCGCGCTGGGGCCCTGCCCGAGCGCGTCCACCAGCGCCGACTACGTGCAGGCCAGCCTCACGGCGCAGGTCGAACGCTGAGATCGTGAAGCGAGCGGCGGCGCGCTGCGCTGCCACATCCGCTGGGCGGATCAGCGCCCGCAAACGCCCGCATTTCGCAGCGCTGCGCCGCAGCGCGGCCGCCTACGATGCCCCTGCCAGGGTCCCTGCCTGGCGCCAGGAAGCGCCATGTCCAA
>DYOR01000183.1:1510-4432 GCA_020720385.1 Rubrivivax sp. | reverse complement strand
CGCCAGTGTGCCCTGAGGATGACCGCCCGGGACCTGGCGGTCATGGCCGCGACGCCCGCCAACGGCGGGGTCAATCCCGTGACCCGGGAGCCGGTCATAGACGCCGTCCACTGCCGGCACGTCCTGGCGGTCATGGTGACCGCCGGGCTCTACGAGACCTCCGGGGACTGGCTTACGCCACCGGGTTGCCCGGCAAGAGCGGGGTCAGCGGGGGCATGATCACCGTGGCCCCGGGCAAGGGGGGGCTGGCGACCTTCGCCCCGCCCCTGGACGAGGCCGGCAACAGCGTCAAGGGTCGGCTCACCGCCCGCTTCCTGTCCGAGGCGCTGGGGCTGAACCTGTTCGCCTCCAGGCCGGTAGCCGGCCCGGCCGACTGCCCCTGACGGAGCTGTGCCTCAGGTCGGCAGGCGTTGGGGCCCAAGGTCCAAGCAAGACCTCGCCGTGGGAGCGCCGCCCTCGGCGCGACTTCACGGGCCCCGAACCGGCCGCGAGGCCCCATCGCGGCGAGGCGCCGCTCCCACGAGGCCGCTGACCTGCGGTTCCTTGAGGGCCCAAGGTCCTCACGGACGAGGCAAATTGGTGGCCGGTCCGCATCCGTGGGAGCGCCGCCCCCGGCGCGAGCCAGTCGCTCAGGGGGCCCC
Organism: Rubrivivax sp.; assembly: GCA_020720385.1. Classification (GTDB taxonomy): domain Bacteria; phylum Pseudomonadota; class Gammaproteobacteria; order Burkholderiales; family Burkholderiaceae_C; genus Rubrivivax. The sequence goes on along the minus strand of DYOR01000183.1, from coordinate 3,791 downwards.
CCGGGTTTCGGGCCGCACGCCGTTCGCCGACGGCTTGACCCTTCCATCTGCCGCCGAGGCTGACAAGCACCCTCGCCTCGGGCAAGCTTGCGCGCCATGACCACGACCCCCGACTCCCTGCTCGATTCCGGGCCCGATTCAGCCCTGGCCCTCCTGCGCCGCGTCTTCGGCTTCCGCGACTTCCGCGGGCTGCAAGGTGCGGTGATCGGGCATGTGGTGGCCGGCGGGGATGCCCTGGTCCTGATGCCCACCGGCGGGGGCAAGTCCCTGTGCTACCAGATCCCGGCCCTGGTCCGGCCGGGGACCGGGGTGGTCATATCGCCGCTCATCGCCCTGATGCAGGACCAGGTGGCGGCCCTGCGCCAGTACGGGGTGCGCGCCGCCTTCCTCAACTCCAGCCTGGCCCCGGACGAGGCCTGGCGTATCGAGCAGGCCCTGGTGGCCGGCGAGCTGGACCTGCTCTACATGGCCCCGGAGCGCCTGGTCACCCCGCGGGCCCTGGACCTGCTGGCCCGCACCCCGATCAGCCTGTTCGCCATCGACGAGGCCCACTGCGTCTCCCAGTGGGGCCACGACTTTCGCCCCGAGTACACCCAACTGGAGGTCCTGGCCGAGCGCTTCCCCGGCATACCCCGCCTGGCCCTCACCGCCACCGCCGACGAGCCCACGCGCAACGACATCCGCGCCCGGCTGCGCCTGGAGCACGCCCAAGGATTCGTCAGCGGCTTCGACCGGCCGAACATCCGTTACCAGATCCACCAGATCAACGACGCCAAGCGCCAACTCCTGGCCTTCCTGACCCGGGAGCACCCGGGGGAGGCGGGCATCGTCTACTGCCTGTCGCGCAAGAAGGTGGATGCCATCGCCGACTGGCTGGTGGGGCAGGGGCTCAAGGCGCTGCCCTACCACGCCGGGCTGGACGGCGCGGTGCGCAAGGCCCACCAGGAGCGCTTCCTGGCCGAGGACGGGGTGGTGATGGTCGCCACCATCGCCTTCGGCATGGGCATCGACAAGCCCGACGTGCGCTTCGTCGCCCACCTGGACCTGCCCAAGAGCGTCGAGGCCTACTACCAGGAGACCGGGCGGGCCGGGCGCGACGGCGAGCCGGCGGACGCCTGGATGGCCTATGGGCTCCAGGGGGTGATCTCGCTGCGCCAGATGCTCGACAAGTCCGAGGCCGACGAGCGCCACAAGGCCCTGGAGCGGCGCAAGCTCGACGCCATGCTGGGGCTGTGCGAGATCGTCAGTTGCCGGCGCGAGGCCCTGCTGCGCTACTTCGGCGACCATTTGCCGGCCCCCTGCGGCAACTGCGACAACTGCCTGACCCCGCCGGAGACCTGGGACGGGACCCTGGCCGCCCAGCAGGCCCTGTCTACGGTCCACCGCACCGGCAGCCGCTTCGGCGTCGGCTATCTGATCGACGTGCTGCGCGGCTTGGATGACCCACGCATCCAGCGCAACGGTCACGACCAGCTCAAGGTCTTCGGGCTGGGCAAGGGCCTGGACGAGGCCCAGTGGCGCTCGGTCTTTCGCCAACTGGTGGCCCGCGGGCTGATCGGCGTGGACGTCGAGGGGCACGGCTCCCTGTACCTGACCGAGGCCGCCCGGCCGGTGCTGCGCGGGGAGGAACGCCTGCACCTGCGCCGGGACCTGCCCCAGGCCAAGGCCGGCAAGCGCGAGCGCGGGCCTGCCAAGCCCGGCCTGGTCGGGGCCCTGTGGGAGGCCCTGAGGGCCAAGCGCCGGGAGCTGGCCCTGGCCCAGGGGGTGCCGCCCTATGTGATCTTCCACGACAGCGTGCTGCAACAGATGGTGGATCAGCAGCCCCGGGACCCGGAAAGCCTGGCCCAGCTCGAAGGGGTCGGGGTCAAGAAGCTGGCCCGGTATGCCGCCGATTTCCTGGCCGTCATCGCCGCCCACGCCAAGCCGACCGCACCCGCGGGCCTGAGTGGCACCCTCGCCGGGACCCTGGACCTGTGGCGCCAGGGGCTCGGCATCCAGGCTATAGCGCAGCGCCGGGGCCTGATCGCCTCGACAGTCCAGACCCACCTGGCCGAGCTGATCGCCGCCGGGGCCCTGCCCCTGGGCGAGGTGGTCACCCTGCCCGCGGAGGAAATCGCCCGCATCCGCGCCGCCATAGCCCCGGAGCTTACCGCCGGCAGCATCAGCCTCAAGCCGGCCTTTGAGCGCCTCGGCGGGGCCTACGAATACGGCCTGCTGCGCTGTGTTCAGGCCGGGATGCAAGGGCGGCCCGAAGATGGCGACTGATCCGGACGCTGGCCCG
>DYOR01000183.1:0-1410 GCA_020720385.1 Rubrivivax sp. | reverse complement strand
CCCGGTCGCCGGGCCCACCTGGTACCTGTATCTGCTGGAGTGCTGCAATGGCCGGCTCTACGCCGGCATCGCCACGGACCCGCAGCGGCGCTTCGCCGACCATGCTGCCGGGCGCGGGGCCATGTTCACCCGCATCAATCGGCCCCTGCGCCTGCTCGGCTGGCGCCTGTACCCCAACCAATCCGAGGCGACCAAGGCAGAGATCGGGCTCAAGCGCCTTGACCGGGTTGGCAAGCTCGCCTGGGCGCGGGAGAGTCCAGGGCAGGGGCTGGTATAGGTCAGCTAAGAAAAGCGCTCGTCCGTCGAGTGAATCCGGCCTTGCATGCGGATCAAAAACTCGGACAAACCGTAGACGTTTTGCTTGAAGAGCCCCAGGCCCATGAATGTGGCCGCGCATAGCTTGAGCTCGTATCCGACTGGCGCGGGAATACCGGTTCCAATGTCGAGGAGTACCTTCTTGAGCTTTGATGAGTCGGGGTCGTGATCGACGAGAAATAGGATAAACTCGGGCTCCTTGGCGGTGAACTGGCTGATCGCCTTAGGCGCATGGATCGTTTCGAGCAACAGTTGCTGCTCGAACAGGGTAATCGCCTCGTCCTTGATGCTGTCGATCCGGCCTGGCTTCGCGGTAAATTGGTTCATACCACCTATATGCTTGTCGATCCCCGCCGCCCCGGTCAGCGCGCCGTCGCCGTACTTCATCTCGATGAACGCAAGTCGCGCCTGGGCCATCTTGCGGACAGGGCGGTTGGACTCCCAGAAGGCCGCGATCATGTCGAATCGATCCTCACCTTCGGCATACTCAACGTCGATGATGAAATAGTCGGTGGCCGTTGCTGCGTGCGCACGATTGTTGGCGCGGGCAGCGAGCTGCTGATATTCACGTTCGAGCTTCGGGTGCGACGCGAACCACAGATCCATCTCCTGCTTGATAAATGGGAAAGCATCGACCCACTTGGTGCAATCGCCTCTTCGGACGATCCGGCCAGGGCACTGGCTGAAAGCCTTGGGGTGGCTGCCGGTGAAGTAGTTGGAGTCGAAGGTCGCCGTGTAATTGTTCGGCGCATCGGCGCCATCTGGATTACGCGACACTCTCAGTAGGTTTCCACCTCGATAGTAGATGTTGATGCACTCGTTGCGGATGGCAAGGTGGAGCGTGTCATCTCGCCTGACTCGTTCAAGCAGTGGCACCAGACATCCGAACCTCAGGTCGTCCAAGAAGACTTGCGAGAGACCCCGGCCAGCCATGTTTCCCTCTCGATAGGTGGTTGCCTTGCGTTTTCCCTCGTGACACCGCTCTGCGGTGTCACGCCTGCCCCGGCGCTCTGCGCCCTCACCAGTCGGCAGAGACCAAGACCACCTCCTGCCGCGGCCTGGACGAGGCCCAGCGGCGCTCAGTGTACCGCCAAC
>DYOR01000182.1 GCA_020720385.1 Rubrivivax sp. | reverse complement strand
CGCACCTCGCTTCTTGGATCTCCGCACTTCACTGTGAGTCAATTGGGCCGGCGGCGGCGTTGGGTCGACGCCATTTCCTGGCGTCGACTGCGTAGTTCGGTGCGGAAGTGAGGAGTGCACCGGCCACCAGGTTTCATCGCAGCGACACACCAGCGTCACGAAGTCTGTCGAGACTCTGCCTCCAGATATCTAGACATCTGGAGACGAAGTGATTCAACGTGGCACCGGCGAGACCGTCTACCGACAAGTCCAGCGACAGCTCGAAGCCGAGATCCGTTCGCTGCACCGCCCGGGTGACGCGCTGCCGCCGGAGGCGGCGCTGGCCGAGCGCTTCGGCGTCAACCGGCACACCTTGCGCCGGGCCCTGGAAGGGCTGATCGCCGAGGGCTGGGTCGAGCGCCGGCATGGCATGGGCAGCTTCGTGCTGCACAAGCCGCTGGACTACGACATCGGCCAGCGCACGCGCTTCACCGAGACGCTGGAAGCCCAGGGCCGGACCACGGAAAGCACGGTGCTGCGCAAGCTGCGCATCGCGGCCCAGGGCGGCGTGGCCCAGCGCCTGCAACTCGACGAGGGCGAACCGGTGGCCTGGATCGAGACGCTGCGCAGCGTCGATGGCGCCCCGTTCTGCGTCATCTCGCACTACCTGCCGCTGGCGCTGTTGCCGGGCGTGCTTGACGACTACACCGGCGGGTCACTTCACGAATTCATCGAAACACAGCATGGCTGGCGCCTCATGCGCACCGAGAGCCTGGTCTCGGGGGCGCTCCCGCAAGGCGATGACGCCAGCCTGTTGGCGATGCCGGCCCATGTGCCTGTGCTTCGCGTCAAGAGCGTCAACGTGCGCGACCGGGATGGAGTCCCGGTCGAGTACGCCCTGACTCGGTTCCGCGCAGACCGCATGCAACTGCGCTTTTCCCCGTCATCAACCCCTTGAACCTTGCAAGTTCCCGACTGAATCCATCGACCTTACAGGAGCGTCATCAATGTATCGCAAAGCCTTCCTCCGCACAGCGCTCGCCATGGCCATCGGCCTGGCCGGCGTTGTTTCCACCACCAGCGCCTTCGCCCAGGCCCAGCATGACGGCAGCGCCGGCAAGCCCCTGCGCGTGATCCTCGTGCCCGCCGACGGCGGCACCGAAGACGGCACGAAGAAGGACTTCCAGCCCATCTTCGGCGCCATCGGCCAGGCTACCGGCCTCACCTTCGACATCAAGGTCGGCCAGAGCTACTCGGCCGTGGTCGAGGCCATGTGCAACGGCGCCGCCGACATCGCCTGGTACGGCCCCGCCAGCTACCTGCAGGCCAAGGCCCGCAGCTGCTCGGAACTGCTGGCGCTGGCCGTTCGCCACGGTGAGTCGGTCTACTACTCCGGCATCTTTGCGCGCACCGATGCCGGCATCAACGGCGTGGCCGACCTCAAGGGCAAGCGCATTGCCCTGGGCGACGTCAACTCGACCTCGAGCTTCAACGTCCCGGTGGCGATGATGATCGCCGGCGGCGTGGACCCGGCCCGTCAGGCCGGCGCCATCAACATGGCCGGCAGCCATGCCAACGTGCTGAAGGCGTTGGCCGAGGGGCTGGTGGACGCGGGTGGTGCCTCCTTCGACTCGTTCGAGAAGGCGGTCAACGCCAAGGCCCTGGACCCGAGCAAGGTCAAGGTCATCGCCAAGAGCACGCCGATCCCGTATCCGCCGCTGGCGATCCACCCGAAGGTGAGCGATGGCGTCAAGGCCAAGCTGCGCGACGCCTTCAACAACGTCGACAAGCTGCCCGGCATCAGCAAGGACCAGATCCGCGGCTACGGCGGCGGCAAGGTCGATGGCTACACCGCCAAGGTCAGCGAGGCTGACATGGCTGCCGCTGGGAAGATGTTCGAGCTGGTCACCGACACGGTGAAGACCGACATCATGAAGAAGGCCAGCGCGCGCTGAGCCTGGCTTCGACAGCACGCCCACCAACGAGTCACCCGTGCGGGCCCGCCCCGCCGGGTGCTCCCGCCACGCGGAGCCACCCATGATCGAATTCCACCATCTCGGCAAGACCTGGCCCGACGGCACGCGGGCGCTGTCCGAAGTCAGCCTGCAAGTGCCGCGTGGCCAGTTCTGCGTTGTGCTCGGGCCCTCGGGCGCCGGCAAGTCAACCTTGCTGCGTGCGGTGAACGGGCTGATGCGGCCGACCGAAGGCCGGCTGATGATCGACGGCATCGAGTTCAACGCCGACACCGAGCGTGCGTTGCGCCAGCGCGTGGCGATGATCCATCAGCACTTCAACCTGACGCTGCGCATGAGCGTGGCCGGCAACGTGCTGGCCGGGCTGCTGCCCGTGGTGTCCACCGGCCGCGCACTGCTCGGCTGGTTCACGCCCGAACACCGGCGCAAGGCCTGTGCGCTGCTGGAACGCGTCGGCCTCGACCCGCGGCACCTGCGGCGCCGCGCCGGTGAACTCTCGGGTGGCCAGCAGCAGCGCGTGGGCATCGCCCGGGCCTTCATGCTCGACCCCGAGGTCGTGCTCGCCGACGAACCGGTGGCCAGCCTCGACCCCAAGATCTCCCGCGACATCCTCACGCTCGTGCGCGAGGCGGCCCGCGAGCGCAACACCACCGTGCTGTGCAGCCTGCACCAGGTGGACCTGGCGCGCGAATTCGCCGACCGCATCGTCGGCATGCGCGACGGCCGCGTCGTCTTCGATGGCACGCCGGCGGAGTTCAGCGACGAGCGCGTGCAGCAGCTCTATGCCGGTGCGCACTGGGACGACCAGCCGGCAGACGAGGACACCGGCACACCGGCCTCGTCGTCGCTGACGGCCGACGGCCGCCAGCCGCTGGCGGCATGAACCGGCATCCCGCTGAGTGAACACCATGCTTGCCAAACCCATCCCCGTGCCCCCACAGGGCACGCAACTCGAATGGCGACTCGACCCGCCGTACAGCGCCAAGCACCTGCTCGTCGTGATCGCCATGCTGGCCGTGCTGCTCTGGACCGGGCACCGCACCGAGATGGACCGCATGGTCGCGATGAGCGTCCAGGCCGTCGGCAAGATGGTCGGTCTGGCCGACGACTCGCAGGTCGTGCGCGGCCTCTCGAGGGTCGGCAGCTCGATGTGGCCGCCTGCCATCGGCGAACAGGAAGACGTGGCCCGGCTGCCGGGGCTCGACCGCGACCGACTGCCGCCCTTCGCCTACATCGAGGTTCAGGAGCGCAAGGAACAGCGCCTGAATCCGCAGACCTTGCAAATGGAGGTCAGCGTCGAGCGCACCGAGACCCTGGTCAAGCCCATCGGCTACCTCTGGACCGTCACGGTGAAGATGCTGGAGACGCTGGAGATCGCGCTGTGGGGCACCATCCTGTCGGTGCTGCTGTCGGTGCCGCTGGCCTACTTCGCGGCGCGCAACTACACCCCCTACCGCGCCACCTACACGCTGGCACGCGGCACGATCAGCCTGCTGCGTTCGGCGCCCGAGCTGATCGTCGCGCTGTTCCTCGTGCTGGCCTACGGCTTCGGGCCGATTGCCGGCGTGCTGGCGCTCGGGCTGCACGCGGCGGGCTTTCTCGGCAAGTTCTACGCCGAGGACATCGAGAACGCCGACAAGAAGCCGCAGGAGGCGCTGGAGGCCATCGGCGCCGGCAAGCTCAAGACGCTGTGGTACGGCGTGATGCCGCAGGTGGTGCCGCAGTACATCGCCTACACGCTCTACATCCTGGACCGCAACGTGCGCATGGCCACCGTCATCGGCCTGGTGGGCGCGGGCGGCATCGGCCAGGAACTGAAGGGCCGCTTCGACATGTTCCAGTACGACCACGTGGCGACCATCCTGATCGCGATCTTCGTCGTGGTCTTCGTGCTCGACCAGTTCTCGGCCCGCCTGCGCGCGCGGCTGATGTGAGGACGCCTGTGACTTCCCGACCCTTGCCGGTGCCGACGATCGAACGGCGCCACCTCGTGGCGTACCTGGTGGCGGCCGGCCGCGAAGCCGTGCTGGACACGGCCACCCGGCTGACCGAAGGCCTGACGGTGACGCCGCTGCAGCCGGCGGAGTCCGGCCTGGCGCTGATGCAGTGGCGCGACGCCGTGCAGCACCAACCCTTCTATCTGGGTGAGGTGCCGATGGCGCGCGCCGCTGTCGCACTGGTCAACCACCGCGGCGAGCGCGCCGAGGGCGGTGCCGTGGTGATGGCCGACGACGCCAAACTGGCCCATGCGCTGGCGCTGCTGGACGCCGTGTTTGCCGGCCGCTGGCCCGGCGCCGAGGCCGTGGATGCGCTCGCGCTGCGTGGCGCGCAGGCGCGTGAAGACATCCGCGCGGTCCGGCAAGCGGGACTGAAGCGGACGCGTGTGGACTTTGCGCTGCTGGCCGAGGCCGATGAGGATTCGGAGGCCCAGGCATGAAGCCTGCCGAGTGGTGGATGCCCGACGCGCAGCAGCAGGCCTTCCGC
>DYOR01000033.1:7278-25614 GCA_020720385.1 Rubrivivax sp. | reverse complement strand
CTAGAATTTGCCGGAACTGCGCGGCCTTGGCCGCGGTCTGAAGCCCTTATGTCCATCGCCGCGCCCGCCCTCCATCCCGGTTGCCCGCTGTGCGCGCTGCGCTCGCGGCGCCAGTTCACGCGCCTGCTCGCGGCGGGCACGGCCACGGCACTGGCCCCGGCGGCGTTCGCACAGGACGGCGTGCGCGCCGACGTGGGGCGCAATTCGCGCTTCACCAAGCTCGTTCCGGCCGAGCAGGTCGAAGCCGCCGCGGCGCAGCAGTACCAGCAGCTGCAGCGCGAGGCGGCGTCGCAGCACGCGCTGGCGCCCGACAGCCACCCGCAGGCGGTGCGCCTGCGCGCCATCGCCAAGCGCATCATTCCCTTCACGCCGGCGTGGAACGAGCGCGCCAAAGCCTGGCCCTGGGCCGTGAGCCTGCTCATCAGCCCGCAGCTCAACGCCTTCTGCATGCCCGGCGGCAAGATCGCCTTCTACTCGGGCATCCTGCACAAGCTGCAGCTCAGCGACGACGAGGTCGCCACCATCATGGGCCACGAGATGGCCCACGCGCTGCGCGAGCACGCGCGCGAGCGCATCGGCAAGGGCGTGGCCACGCGCGGCGCCATCGAGATCGGCGCGGCACTCTTCGGCCTCGGGCAGGCGAGCCGCCTGGCCGCGGACATGGGCGCACAGCTGCTCACGCTGAAGTTCAGCCGCGACGACGAGACCGAGGCCGACCTGGTGGGCATGGACCTGGCCGCGCGCTCCGGCTACGACCCGGCCGCCGGCGTCACGCTGTGGGAGAAGATGCTCGCCGCCAACCGCAACGCGCCGCCGCAGTGGATGTCCACCCACCCGGCGGGGGCCACGCGCATCAAGGACATCGAGGCCAAGCTGCCCAAGGTGCAGCCGCTGTACACCCACGCACCGCGGCCGACGCAGCGTTTTGCGCCGCCGGGCAGCGCCTCGTGACCGTGCCCGGCCGCCACCGGGCCCGCGCAGCGTCGCGCGCCACGGCGCGAGCGCCACGCCGCGGCGCGCACGCATGATGCGTGCCGAGGACATCGCCGCGAGCCCGGACTTCCGCCCGCTGGCCTCGCTGCGCGGCGTGCCCTTCGACCTGCGCTATGCCGGAGCCAACAACTTCGCCGGGCGCGACCTCTACGGCGCGCTGGACTGCGCCTGGCTGCGCCGCGAAGCCGCCGCCGGGCTGGAGCAGGCCGCCGCCTGGCTCGCCGCACAGCGGCCGGGCTGGCGCATCCTGGTGCTCGACGCACTGCGCCCGCAACGCGTGCAGGAGGCCATCTGGGCGGACATCGCCGGCACCTGGATGGAGCACTACTTCGCCCCTCCCGAACGGGGCTCGATCCACAGCTTCGGCATGGCCGTGGACGTGACGCTCATCGACGCGCAGGGCCGCGAAGCCGACATGGGCAGCGGCTTCGACGAGATGACGCCGGCCTCGCACCCGGCGCTGCATGCCCAGCACCTGGCCAGCGGCGTGCTCACCGAGGCGCAGGTGCGCGCTCGCCAGTGGCTGCACGAGGCGATGACGCAGGGCGGATTTCACGGCATCCCCACCGAGTGGTGGCACTTCGACCATGGCGAGCGCGAACGCGTCCGCCGTGAATGGCCACGCATCTACTGAAAGCCCACCCATGCCCGCCAACCGCCGCCAATTCATGGCCACCACGGTCGCCGGCGCCGCCGGCGTGGGCGCCCAGCGCGCCGCGGCCACCCCGGCACCGCCGCGGCGGCCCGCGCTGCGTGCGCGCCGCCTGCGGCCCGGCGACACGCTCGCCCTCGTCAACCCCTCGGGCGCGATCTACGAGCGCGCGCCCTACACGCTGGCCGCCGAGTCGCTCGAGGCACTCGGCTTCAAGGTGCGCGAGGCCCCGCACCTGCGCGCGCGCTACGGCCAGTTCGCCGGCACCGACGCCGAGCGCGCCGCCGACGTCAACGCCATGTTCGCCGACCCCGGCGTGCAGGGCATCCTGGCGATGACCGGCGGCTCGGGCGGCAACCGCATCCTGCCACTGCTGGACTACGCCGCGATCGGCCGCAACCCGAAGTTCCTGGGCGGCTTCTCCGACATCACCGCCCTGCTCACCGCGGTGCACGCGCGCACCGGCCTGGTCGGCTTCCACTGCCCGGTGGCGGTGTCCGAATGGAACGCCTTCAGCGTCGAGCACTTCCGCGGCACCGTGATCGACGCCCAGGCCCTCACGCTGCGCAACCCGCTCGAACACGACGACAACATCGTGCCGCGCTCCGGCCGCACCACCACGCTGCGCGGCGGCACGGCGCGCGGGCGGCTGCTGGGTGGCAACCTCGCCGTGCTCACTTCGATGGCCGGCTCGCCCTACTGGCCGGACTTCGACGGCGCGATCCTCTTCCTCGAGGAGATCAACGAGTACATCTACCGCGTCGACCGCATGCTCAGCACGCTCAAGCTCGCTGGCGTGCTCGAGCGCGTGGCCGGCGTCGTGCTGGGCGCGTTCACCAAGTGCGGGCCCGGCGATGGCAACTACGGCACGCTCACGCTCGACGAAGTCTTCGACGACTACTTCAAGCCGCTGGGCGTGCCCGTCTACAGCGGCGCGAGCTTCGGCCACATCAAGCGCAAGTTCACCCTGCCGGTGGGGCTGGAGGTGGAGATGGACGCCGGCGCCGGCACGCTGCGCTACCTGCAGCCGGCGGTGCTCTGAGCCGGTGGCGGCCATGAGCAACGAAGCGTTCGCCCGCGTCAAGATCGATACCTTGCTGGCCAGCCAGGGTTGGGACACCCAGGACGCCTACAGCGTGCGCCACGAGGTGGCGCTGCCCGACGCTACCAAGGCGGACGACGTGCTGTGCGACCGCCATGGGCGCTCGTTGGCGGTCGTCGAGGCCAAGCGCTTTTCCATCAGCCCTGGCGACGCCGCGGCGCAAGCCAGGGCCCTGTGCGCAGCAATTGGGCGTGCCCTTCGTCTTCCTCGCCAGCGACGCCGAGTTGCTGTTCTGGGAGTGGCAGCGCAAGGCCTTTCCGCATGCGGTGAGGACCGTCTTCAAACAGGATGACCTGGAGCGCCGTGCCGCCGGCTCCGCACTGGGATTGCTTAAATATGGGTAGCTAGCTATATTGAACCTCCCCCTGCCGGAGTCTGCTGCCATGCCCGCGGTTGCCCTGTTCGAAGCCAAGAACCGTCTGTCCGAATTGGTGGACCGCGTCATTGCGGGTGAGGTGATCGAGATCACCCGCCACGGCCGAGTGGTGGCGCGCCTGGCCCCACCCGAGGACGAGGCCACGCGCCAGCGCAGTGCGCAGGACGCCGTAGCGCGCCTGCAGCAGGCTAGCCGCGGCGTGAGCCTGGGCCGGGTGAAGAGCCGCGACCTCGTCCGCGAAGGCCGCCGCTGATGGCCCCCACGCGCCTGACGAGCCGCCGCGCGCCGGTCGTCGGCGTGCAAGTGCGCGAGGCCGCACCGCCACCCTATGCCGCCGCTGCGCCCGCTTCAGCCTTTGTCGTGGACGCCTCCGTCAGCGCGGCCTGGTTCCTGCCCGATGAAACCACGCCCTACACGGCCGCGGCGCTGCAGGCCACGGCCGCCGCCGATGTGTGGGTGCCCACGCTGTGGACGCTGGAAATGGCCAACCTACTGCATAGCGCGCAGCGCCGCCGCCGCATCACTGCCGCCAAACGCGTTGAGCTGGCTGCTGCTGCGGCCGGCCTGCGCCTGCAGGTCTGCCGCGACCCCGTGACCTTGCCCACGCTCGACGCCCTGGCCGCAGCACACGGCCTGAGCGCCTACGACGCTTGCTACCTGGAACTGGCGCTGCGCCGCCGCCTGCCCCTGGCCACGCTGGACAAGAACTTGCTCAGCGCCATGCAGCGCGCCGGCGTGCCGCTGGCCACCCTGCCCGCCTGACCCATCGAAGCCGACCCGCATACGGTGAACGTCCCTGAGCAGCCCCATGTTCTCTGGCGAGCGGACTGAACAACTGCGTGCCAGCGCACTTCGTGTGCGCAACGGCCTGCAAGACCTGCTGCGCCGGATTCCACCGGACGGTCGCGCCAAGCCCGGCGAACTCACGGTAAAGCTGGGCCGCAGCTCGGATGTTTGGTACGGGGCAGCGATGTTCAGCTACATGGCCTGCACCGCCGTGCATCGCAAATACGATGCAGCGCATTACAGGCGTGTTGCGGGCGAGTTGCTGCGATTGCGCACCTATGCTGCCCAAGTTTGTCTGAGCGGCAAACACCCGCACCTGGGTGACCCGCAAGCGTACCGGCGGCGCCTGATCTTGGCTCACAAGCGATTGGGGCCCCACGCCACGCGGGGGACATGTGGCGACCCTGACCTAGAAGTCTGCCGCGCCAGCGCCGACGGGTTTGCTATTTACGCCACGCCCTGGTCGTGCCGCAGGCGGTGCCCGGCGCCGGCGCGCGAGGCGGATGGTCCCGCGCCGGTTTGCCAGGGTCGAAGACTGCGGTCGATGCCGCGCCGCGGGCTCACTCCAGCAGATCCAGCGTCTGCGGGTGGCGGCGCATGTAGGCGGCGACGTAGCTGCAGCTCGGGCGCACGCGCAGGCCCTGCTCGCGCGCCCAGGCCAGGGCGGCGGCGACGAGTTCGGCGGCCACGCCGCGGCCCTGCAGTGACGGGGGCACCTCGGTGTGGTGCAGCACCAGCAGCGCGCCGCTGCGACGGTAGGCGCACAGCGCCAGCTCGGCGCCCGCGCCGGCTTCGAAACGTTGCGCCTCAGGGCGGTGGATCACGGGAGAGTTCATCGTCGGCGGGCTCCAGCGGCCGGGCGCACCAGCGCAGCAGCGCGCTGCGCAGCTTGTCGGCGTCCACGGGCTTGGTGAGGAAGTCGTTCATGCCGCTGGCCAGCGCCTCTTCGCGCTCGGTGACGAGTGCGGCGGCGGTGAGCGCGATCACCGGCAGCGTGCGCCCGGCCTCGGTCTGGCGCAGCGCGCGCGTGGCCTCGTAGCCGCCCATCACCGGCATCTGCACGTCCATGAGCACGGCGTCGAAGCGCCGCCCCTGGGCGGCCTCGTGCTGCACCGCGGCCAGGGCCTCGCGGCCGTCGACGGCCTGCGTCACCTGCACGCCCCAGCGCTCGAGCAAGGCCACGGCGATCATCATGTTGACGGCGTTGTCCTCGACCATGAGCACGCGCTTGCCCTGCAGCGTGCCCGCCGCGGGCGGGGCCGGCGGCATGGGGGCCACGCCGCTCACCGGCAGCGGCAGCTCGGCCCAGAAGGTGGAGCCTTCGCCCAGGTGGCTGTCGACGCCCACCGAGCCGCCCATCAGACTGGCCAGCTCGCGGCAGATCGACAGGCCCAGCCCCGTGCCGCCGAAGCGCCGCGTGGTCGACTGGTCGGCCTGGGTGAAGGGGAGGAAGAGCTTCTCGCGCGTGGCCGCGGCGATGCCCGGTCCGGTGTCCTGCACCTCCAGGCGCACCGCGCTGGGCAGGGCTCCCGGCAGGGGCCGCGCGCGCAGGCAGATCCAGCCCTGGGGCGTGAACTTGATGGCGTTGACGAGGAAGTTGCTCACGATCTGGCGCAGGCGCAGCGGGTCGCCGCAGACGGCGCCGGGCAGGTCCGGGGCGATCTCCAGGCGCAATTCGAGCTGCCGCGCCGCGGCCAGCGCGGCGTAGCTGCGCTGCAGCGCGCGCAGCTCGGCGTGCAGGTCGAAGACGGTGCTGTCGACGACGAGCTTGCCGGCCTCGATCTTGGACAGGTCGAGGATGTCGGAGATGATTCCCGCCAGCGACTGCGCGCTCTCGGTGATCTGGTCCAGGTACTGGCGCCGGCGCTCCTCGCTCACGCCCTCGTCGCGCGCCAGGCGCGCCAGGCCGATCATGCCGTTGAGCGGCGTGCGCAGCTCGTGGCTGGTGTTGGCGAGGAAGGCGCTCTTGGCGCGGTTGGCGGCTTCGGCATCGTCGCGCGCACGCGCCAGGGCCTGCTCGAACTCGCGCCGCTCGGTGACGTCCTCGACGATCCACACCGTGCCGGCGTCCACCGGGCGGGCCGGGTCGATGGCGCGGCCGTGCACGCGGGCGACGAAGGTGCTGCCGTCGCGACGCCGGCCGGTGCGCTCGAGCTCCACCGCCTCGCCCCGGCCCAGCGCCGGTTCGGCCAGCGCGCTGACTTCGGCCCAGTCGGTGTCGCTGGGCCAGATCACGGTGCTGGGCTGGCCGACGAGTTCGCCCTGGCCCCAGCCGTAGATCTGTTCGAAGTGGCGGTTGGCGAGCACGAAGCGCTGCTGGCGCGTGACGGCGATGCCGACCGAGGCGTTGGCCAGGATGGCCTCGCGCTCGAGCCGGTGGCGCTCCTTCTCGGTCACGTCGCGCGCGTTGATGACGACGTACTCGCGCCGGTCCATGATGAAGCGCGCCGCCGAGACGACCATCGACACCGCCGCGCCGCCCTTGGTGACGAACTGCGCCGCCAGGTCGGTGAGCGAGCCGTGCTCGCGGATGCGCGCGACGAAGGCGTCGCGCTCGGTGGCGTGGGCCCACAGGCCGAGTTCGAGCCAGGACTTGCCCACCGCCTCGGCCGCGCTCCAGCCGGTGGTCTTCTCGAAGCTCTGGTTGACCATCGCGTAGCGCCCGCTGGCCAGGTCGGTGAGCGTGATCAGGTCGGGGCTCGTCGCCACCAGGTGCGAGAGCATGGCCTCGGAGCGGCGCACCGCCTCCTCGGCGTCCAGGCGCTCGGTGTCGTCGACGAAGATCGAGAGGATCGCCGAGCCGCCCTCGGCCTCCACGCTCACGCCGGTGGCGCGCACCGAGACCTTGCGTCCCTGCACCTGCAGGCGGAAGTCCGTCACCGGCAGCGCGGTGCCCGCCGGCTGGCCGAGCAGCATCTCCATGCGGCGCCGGGCGCGCTCGCGCGAGTCGCCGCTCTCGTACGACGCGAGCAGGTCGCCGCCGAGCATGGCCTGCACGCTGCTGTGGCCGAAGAGCTCCAGCGCCGAGGGGTTGGCATCGATGACGCGGCCGGCGCGGTGCAGCACCAGCGGCGTGGGGATGCGCGAGAAGAGCTCCTGGTAGCGCGTCTCGGTGGCCGCCAGGGCCTGCTCGGCGGCGTGCATGTCGGTGACGTCGCGCGCCACGCCCCAGTAGCCGGCAAACATGCCGCGCGCGTCGAAACGCGGCTCGCCGCGCACCAGGTACGAGCGCAGCTCGCCGCCGTCGTCGGCCCAGCGCACGGGCAGGTCGCGGAAGGGCACGCGCGCATCCAGATTGGCCTGCAGCAGGTCCAGCGTCTCGGCGTCGCAGCCGAAGTTGGGCATCTCCCACGGTGGGCTCGCCAGCCCCGAGCGCGGCCACATCGTCTGCACCTCGCCGTGGGTGCCGGCAGCGACGAGGCGGTACTCGCGGTCGATCTCCCAGTAGGCGTCGGCGGCCAGGCCGAGCAGGCGGCGGAAGCGCTCCTGGCGCTCGTGCGTGGCCTGCCGGTAGCGCGCCATGATGCGCGCGATGAACACGCCCGCGGCCAGGCCCGCGGCGATGCCCGCGAGGTGCATGCCGACCTGCCCCGGCAGGCCTCCCACGCCCGGCGGCTGGGGCGCAGGCACCCCCAGCGCCGCGGCCAGGACGCCGAGCGCGGCCACCACCGCGAGCAGGGCCCCGGCACGCCAGTCCACCGCCACGCACAGCAGGCACACGAGCAGGCCGAGCAAGCCGAGCCCCGGCGCGGCCAGGCCCCAGCCCAGGGCCACCGCGCCCGCCGCCAGCGCCGCAACCACGGTGCACAGCTGCAGCGTGAGGGCCACGCCCAGCGCGCGTGCCGGCAGGCGCATCAGCCCCCACGCGGCGAGCGCCAGCGCTGCCGCCACCACGGCGTGCAGCCCGGCCTGCGGCCGGCCGGGCCCGGGCAGCCCCAGCAGCACGGCGGCAAACATGCAGCCCAGGCCGGTGACGCCGAGCAGCGCACGCCGCGCCGGGGTCAGCATCTCCGGCTGCGGCCGCGCGGCCGCGGGTACGCGCAGCGGCGGCAGGTCGAGCTCGGCGATGGTCTCGGGGCCCATGGAGCGCTTCATCCTAGGCCGGGCGCGCCCGTTGCAGCGCGTCGCGCGTGGCCAGCGCCACGCCACGCGCCGCGGCGGCAAAGCCGCCCTCGCCGGCGAGGGCGGATCCGGCATAGAGCACCGCGCGCGACGAGCTCACGATGATCGGCGCGCCGGCGCGCCAGCCGGCGCGCACCGTGGCCTGGGCGTCGCCGCCCTGGGCGCCGATGCCGGGAATGAGCAGCGGCAGCGTCGGGGCGAGTGCGCGCACGCGCGCCACTTCGTGCGGGTAGGTGGCACCCACCACCAGGCCGATCTGGCCGCCGCGGTTCCACGCGCCCGCGGCCAGGCGCGCGATGCGCTCGTAGAGCAGCTCGCCGCCGGGGATGTCGGACACCAGGCGCTGCGCCTGCAGCTCGCTGCCGCCGGGGTTGGAGGTGCGGCACAGCAGGATCAGCCCGCGGCCCGCATAGCGCATGTAGGGTTCGAGCGAATCCAGCCCCATGAAGGGCGAGAGCGTGAGCGCGTCGGCGGCGTAGCGCTCGAAGGCTTCGCGCGCGTACTGCTCGGCGGTGGCGCCGATGTCGCCGCGCTTGGCGTCCAGGATCACCGGCACGCCAGGCGCCACCGTGTGGATGTGGGCGATGAGGCGCTCGAGCTGGTCTTCGGCGCGCTGCGCCGCGAAGTAGGCGATCTGCGGCTTGAAGGCGCAGACCAGGTCGCGCGTGGCGTCGACGATGCCGGCGCAGAAGTCGAAGATGCGTGTGGCGTCATCCTTCCAGGGGCCGGGGAACTTCGCCGGTTCGGGGTCCAGGCCCACGCACAGCAGCGACGCGCCGCGCGCTTGCGCGGCGACAAGCTGCTCGCGGAAATTCACTCCGGCCACCTGCTCGCCAGCGCCTGGGCCAGGCCGGTGTAGCTCGCCGGCGTGAGGGCGAGCAAGCGCGCCTTGTCCGCGGGCGGCAGCGCCAGGCCCTGGATGAAGCCCTGCATGAGCTCGCGCGTGATGGGCTGGCCGCGCGTGAACTCCTTGAGCTGGTCGTAGGGGTTGGGCAGGCCGTGGCGGCGCATCACCGTCTGCACCGCCTCGGCCAGCACCTCCCAGGCGCCGTCCAGGTCGGCCGCCAGCGCCGCGGCGTTGACCTCGAGCTTGTCCATGCCGCGCGCCAGGCTGTCGCAGGCGATCAGCGTGTAGCCCAGGGCCACGCCCATGTTGCGCAGCACGGTGCTGTCGGTGAGGTCGCGCTGCCAGCGGCTGATGGGCAGCTTGTGGCTCATGTGCGAAAGCAGCGCGTTGGCCAGGCCGAAGTTGCCCTCGGCATTCTCGAAGTCGATCGGGTTGACCTTGTGCGGCATGGTGCTCGAGCCGACCTCGCCCTTCTTCAGCTTTTGCTTGAAGTAGCCCAGCGAGATGTAGCCCCAGACGTCGCGCGACCAGTCGATGAGCAGCGTGTTGGCGCGGGCGACGGCGTCGAAGAGCTCGGCGATGCTGTCGTGCGGCTCGATCTGGATGGTGTAGGGGTTGAACGCCAGTCCCAGCTGCCGCTCGACGACGCCGCGGCTGAAGGCCTCCCAGTCGTGGCCTGGGTAGGCCGCCAGGTGCGCGTTGTAGTTGCCCACCGCGCCGTTCATCTTCGCCAGCAGCGGCACCGCGGCGATGCGCGCACGCGCCGTGGCCAGCCGCGCCGCCACGTTGGCCACTTCCTTGCCCACCGTGGTCGGGCTGGCGGTCTGGCCGTGGGTGCGGCTGAGCATGGGCAGGCCGGCCAGGGCGTGCGCCATCTCGCCCAGGCGCGCCAGCAGCCGGTCCAGCGCCGGCAGCAGCACCTGCTCGCGCGCGGCCTCGAGCATGAGCGCGTGGCTGGTGTTGTTGATGTCCTCGCTGGTGCAGGCGAAGTGCACGAACTCCTGCGCGCGCTCGAGCTCGGCATGGCCGGCAAAGCGCGCCTTGATCCACATCTCCACGGCCTTGACGTCGTGGTTGGTGGTCTTCTCGATGTCCTTGATGGCCTGCGCGTCGGCCTCGGAGAAACGCAGCACGAACGAGCGCAGCAGCCCGCGCGCGGCCTGCGACAGGGGCTTGAACTCGTCGAAGCCGGCGTCGGACAAGGCGATGAACCACTCCACCTCGACGCGCACGCGGTGCTGCATGAGCCCGTACTCGGAGAGCAGCGGCCGCAGCGCAGCCACCTTGGCGGCGTAGCGGCCGTCCAGCGGCGAGAGTGCGGACAAGGCGGTCGGCGTGGTGAAGGGCATCGGGCGGTGGGCGTGCGGTGAGGGGCGGGCGCGCGGGGCCGGATCGCGCACGGGAGCGGCGACGTTGGGGCCGGGGCGGCGCCGATTTTAGGCGCGCAGGCCTGCGCGCAGCGTGCCACCGACCCACCCCAGTCCGGGGGCGGCGGGGTCGCGGCGCCCGGCCCGGGCGGTCGCCCGGGCGCCGGCCCCTACACTGGCGCGACACTTCCCTGCCCGAAACCCGATGAGACGTTCCTTCAAGATCGCCGCGCTGGCCTTGCTGCTGCTGGCCGCGGGCGGTGCCGCCTGGTGGTGGCAACAGCGCAAGCCCGCGGCTCCGCCCGACAAGTACCGCACCGCGCTCGTCGACCGCGGGCCGATCACGCAGGTGGTGATGGCCACGGGCACGCTGCAGCCGGTGACCACGGTGAACGTGGGCACGCAGGTCAGCGGCACGGTGCTCGAGCGCTTCGCCGACTTCAACGACCGCGTCAAGCGCGGCCAGGTGCTGCTGCGCCTGGACCCGGCCAACCTGCAGGCGCGCAAGCGCCAGGCGCAGGCGCAGCTGGCCTCGGCCGAGGCCGGACTCACGCTGGCCGAGGCCTCGCTGCAACGCAACCAGCGCCTGGTGGCGCAGAACTTCATCTCGGCGCTGGCACTGGACCAGAGCCAGCGCGAGTTCGACGCCGCGCGCGCGGCCGTGGAGCTGGCGCGCGCGCAGCTCGACGCGGCCCGCACCGACCTGGACAACAGCGTCATCCGCAGCCCGATCGACGGCGTGGTCATCAAGCGCAACGTCGATGTCGGCCAGACCGTGGCCGCCAGCTTCCAGACGCCCGACCTCTACCTGCTGGCGCGTGACCTGCGCGAGATGCAGATCCACACCAACGTGAGCGAGGCCGACGTCGGCCTCGTGAGGCCCGGCCAGGCGGTGCGCTTCACGGTCGACGCCTACCCCGACGCCGAGTTCGACGGCAAAGTGCAGCAGTTCCGCCTCAACTCCACCAACACCTCGGGGGTGGTGACCTACACCATCATCGTCGACGTGGCCAACGCCGACGAACGCCTCAAGCCCGGCATGACGGCGCAGACGCGCATCGTGCTGCAGAGCAAGGCCGACGTGCTGCGCCTGCCCACCGCGGCACTGCGCTTCCAGCCCGACGACGACGAGCGCAAGGCCATCGCGGCGGCGGCCGCCGCCTCCGGCGCGGCTTCGGCGGCGCTGGCCGGCCGCGCGGCGGCGAGTGCGGCCAGCGGCGACGACGGCGTGCTCTCGGCCACCCGCGGCGGGCAGCGCGTGTACCGCGTGTGGACGGTCGGGCCGGGCCAGGTGCCGCAGCCGCAGGAGGTCACCGCGGGCATCTCCAACACGCGTTTCACCGAGCTCGCCAGCATCGTCAGCGGCCAGGTGAAGGCGGGCGACGCGCTCATCACCCGCCGCGCCGACAACGCCAGCGGCCGTTGAGCGGGCCGACGCGATGACGCTGCTCGCGCTGCAGGGCGTGACCAAGAGCTACCGCAACGGCGAGGTGCTCACCCCCGTGCTGCACGGCATCGACCTGAACGTGGAGCCGGGTGAATACGTGGCGCTGATGGGGCCCAGCGGCTCGGGCAAGAGCACGCTGATGAACCTGCTCGGCCTGCTCGACCGCGCCGACGCCGGCCACTACGCGCTGGCCGGGCGCGACGTGACGCAACTCTCGGCGGCGCAACAGGCCGAGGTGCGCAACCGCACCGTCGGCTTCGTCTTCCAGAGCTTCAACCTGCTCAAGCGCATGAACGTCGCCGAGAACGTCGCGCTGCCGCTGCTCTACAGCGGCGCCTCGCGCTCGGCGGCGCGGGCGCGCGCGCAGGAGCTGCTGGCGCAGGTCGGCCTGGAGACCTTCGCCAAGCGCCTGCCGAGCCAGCTCAGCGGCGGCCAGCAGCAGCGCGTGGCCATCGCCCGCGCGCTGGCCAACCACCCGCCGCTGCTGCTCGCCGACGAGCCCACCGGCAACCTCGACACGCAGACCACCCAGGAGGTGCTGGCGCTGCTCGACACGCTCAACCGCGAGCACGGCCTGACCATCGTCGTGGTGACGCACGAGACCGATGTCGCCGCGCACGCACGGCGCCTGGTGCGGCTGAAGGACGGGCGCGTGGTGTATGACGGCACCACGGTGGACGCGGCCCAGTGGGCCGAGCGCCGGGCCGCTCCCGAGCCGGCCCAGGTCCCCCCGGGGGACCGGCCGGCGTACCCGACGGGCGAGGGGCTCGCATGAGCTTGCTGCAGACGCTCGTCGAAGCCTTGCGCTCGCTGGCGGCGAATCGGCTGCGCACCGCGCTCACCATGCTCGGCATCGTCATCGGCATCGCCTCGGTGGTGCTGATGCTCGGCGTGGGCGACGCCGTGAAGACCTTCATCGACCGCGAGCTCTCGGTGCTCGGCAGCAACCAGCTCATCGTGCAGCGCGGCACGCCGGTGAAGGGCGGCGGACGACCCCGCGCGGCGCCCGACGCGACCATGCTCACCATCGACGACGCGGTGGCCATCAACGGCTTGCCCAGCGTGCGCGCCGCCGCGCCCACGCTGCAAGGCGTGTTCAGCGTGCAGTACGGCGACGACAGCACGCAAAGCGTGGTGCTCGGCGTCACGCCGGAGATGTTTCGGGTGCGCAACTGGGTCGTCGACCAGGGCGTGGGCTTCAGCGACGAGGACGTGCGTTCGGCCAGCCGCGTGGTCGTCATCGGCGCCAACGTCGCCGAGGCGCATTACCTCAAACGCGATCCGCTGGGACAGGTGCTGCGCGTCGGCGGCCGGCCCTTCACCGTGATCGGCGTGCTCGCCGGCCGCGGGCGCACGCTCGACGGCACCGACCTGGGCGAGCTGCTGGTGGTGCCGATCACCGCGCTGCCGCTGAGCATGCCGCGCCCGCGCTCGGTGCACTACATCAACGTGCAGGCGCTGAGCGAGGCGCGGCTGCACGAGGCCGAGGTCGACGTCGCCGAGCTGCTGCGCGACCGCCGGCGCATCACCGGCGACACGCCCGACGACTTCAACATCACCAACCTGGCGAGCATCGCGCAGACCGGCGCCAACATCGCCGCCGCGCTGGCCATCGGCCTGGGGGTGATCGGCGCGGTCTCGCTGCTCGTGGGCGGCATCGGCATCATGAACATCATGCTCGTGAGCGTGAGCGAGCGCGTGCGCGAGATCGGCATCCGCATGGCCATCGGCGCCAAGCCGCGCCACGTGCTCACGCAGTTCCTCGCCGAAGCGGTGGTCATGTGCCTGCTCGGCGGCATGGTCGGCGTGGCCCTGGCCGCGCTCGGCGTGTGGGGCGTGAACCAGGCCGCTCTGGCCGGATTGAAGATGCAGCTTTCGGCCGCGCACGTGGGCGTGGCGGTGCTCTTTTCCACCGGCGTGGGCCTGTTCTTCGGCTTCTACCCGGCGCGCCGCGCCTCGCGCCTGCTGCCCATCGAGTGCCTGCGCCAGGAGTGACCACTGGCGCCGCGGCCTGCGCGCGGGGCGCTCGAGCAAATGTGGCTCTGCCACTTTGCTTGAACCCCCACGGGGGGCGCTCAGGGGCAGGCTGCAGCCGGCGGCGGCGTGGTTTGCGCCAGCAGCAGGTGCGGGCCGCTGAGCACGCGGCCCTGGCTGTCCTGCAGGAGCGTGGACACGCCGCCGGCCTGCGGCACCAGGCTCAGCGTGGCGAGCACCGGCGTGCCGACGCTGCCCAGGGTGGCGAAGCCGTAGAAGCGCTCGCCCTGCCCGGCCACCGCGCCCCAGCGGCCCTCGAAGTGCAGGCCTTCGCAATGGGCCTCGAAGGCCACGTCGTCGCCGCTGACATGGGCCGTGACACGGGCGGCGCTGGCGCTGTCGACGAGCCAGGGCAGGGCCACGCTGCTGCCGGGCGATGCCGTGCCGGGTGACGCCGTGCAGCCCAGGCTGGCGCCCAGGGGGCTGGCGCACAGCGTCGCCGGCGCGGCACCGAACGCGGTGAGCGCCTCCTGCGACCCGGTGCCGGTGCCGCCCACGCCGGGGCCGCAGCCCAGCAGCAGCGCCACGCCGCACGCCGCGAGCACACCGGCCAGCCCCCGCCAGATGGGCACAGCGTTCAACACAGGCTTGCCCATGGCTTCATTCCTCACGCTCGCTGTAGAAGTAGACGCCGAAACGCGCGCGCTGCGTGCGCGCGGCCTGCGGCAGCGCGGCGTCGCCGTCGAAGCGCTCCTGCGCTTGTGCCATCACCACCTTGAAGGCCTGTTTCCAGGCCTGCACCGAGACCTGCTGCAACCGCGCCGCCGAGTCGGCGCTGATCTGGTCGACGAACACCGCCTGCTCGAGGAAGCGGCCCTCGCCCTGCAGGTTGGCCGCGGCGGCGGCCGCGTGGTCGTGCAGGTTGGCGGCGAAGAGCCAGGACATCTCCTCGAAACCCTGGCGCGGCGCGAAGCCGCCGCCTTGCAGCTGCACGCCGGTGTCGTCCTCGCGCGCCACGCCCAGGCGCAGCAGGTCGTCGAGCACGGCGCGCGGGCGCACGTCGTGGCTCACGCCGGCGACCAGGGCATCGAACGAGCCCGCTGCGCCGCCCTTGGGCAGCGTGCGCGGCGCGCCGGCGCCGTCCACGTACGCGGCCTCGCTCATCCAGCGCGCCACCACCTGCGCGGCCAGGCCCAGCGGCGCGGGCGGCGCGGGGGCGTCGGCGCCGGCACGGCTGAGCTGGCGCACGTCGCGGCGGTGCACGCCGCAGAGCAGGGTGATGGCGCTGTCGGTGCGCGCCATGCCGCGTGTGGCGAGCTCGGTGCGCGCGGCGTCCAGGAAGACACGCTTGAGCGCCGCCGCCAGCACCGGGTAGGTGACGCCGTTGCGCACGAGCAGGCGCACCAGCGGCTGCAACACGCGCAGCACGCGATCGAGCACGAGGGTGGGCTGGGGGGTCATGGGCAGCGCTTGGCCAGCGGGTTTGACAGGGTCCGTGTCGTGGGATATTGTCCCACACATTCGCCGCACAGAAAAGGAAACCGCCATGCATGCCAAGACCCGATCGCTGCGCCCCTGGGCCGTGCTGGCCGCCGCGGCCCTCGTCGTCGCCTGCGGCGGTGGCGGCGAGAGTGCGCCCGCCGGCGACGACGGCCGCGCCGCGGCACTGGCCGTGTCGCAGCCCGGCGAGCTGGCGAGCTACGTGCAGGCCCGGCTGCGCGCGCGCGAGGCCTCGCCGCAGGGCAGCGCGGGCGGCCTGTACGGCGCCGCGCCGGCCACCGACATGAGCACCGCGGCAGGCACGCCCGCGCCCGTGGCGCGCTCGGGCAGCTTGCTGCAGGAAGCCGGCGTGGACGAGCCCGACCTGCTGCAAAGCGACGGCGTCTCGATCTATGGCCTGCAGCCGCGCGACGCGGGCCTGCGCCTGAGCGTCCACGCGCGTGCCGCCGATGGCCGCATCGCGCCGCTGGCGACGCTGGACCTGCCCGCCGACGCGGCCGCCAGCGTGGTCAGCGAGGGCATGGTGCTGAGCGCGGACGCGCGCAGCCTGGCCGTGGTCGGCCGGCGCTGGGAACATCTGGCGGGCGACCCCGCCTGCGGCGTGGGCTGCATGCCGGCGGTGGGCCTGCCCTTCGCGCCGCAGTGGCTGCACGCCAGCGTGGAGGTGCAGCGCATCGACGTCGGCAACCCGGCCGCGCCGACGGCCGGCGAGCGCATCGTCATCGACGGCAGCCTGGTGGAGAGCCGGCGCATCGGCGACACCCTCTACGTGGTGAGCACGCATGTGCCGCGCCTGCCGCTGGACGCGCTGCCGGCCACGGCCAGCGCGGCCCAGCGCGAGGCGGCGATCGCCGCCACCCGCGCCAGCGACGTGCTGCCGCGCCAGCAGCGCAACGGCGGCGCCGCGCAGCCGCTGCTGGCCGACACCGACTGCTGGGTGCAACCGGGCAACGGTTCGCTGGCGGTGCAGATCACCACCCTCACCGCCTTCGACCTGCGCTCGCCCACGCTGGCGCACCACAGCCGCTGCTTCATCGGCGGCACCGAGGCGCTGTACATGACGCCGCAAAGCCTCTACCTGGCGACCACGCGCGTGTCCTACCTGCCTGCGGACACGGCCTGGATCTACCCGTCGGAGATGAAGACCGACATCCACAAGTTCGCCCTCGCTGCCGACGGCGTCACCTACCGTGCCTCGGGCGAGGTCGCCGGCCACCTGGGCTGGGACACGCAGCAGAAGTCGTTTCGCATGAGCGAGTGGAGGGGCGACCTGCGCGTGCTCGGCTTCACCGGCAGCGTCGGCTGGGCCACGCTGGCCGACGAGACGGCCCCGGCCGCCGCGCCGCCCTCGCCGGCCACGTTGACGGTCCTGCGCGAGCGCAGCAGCGACCAGACCCTGCACAGCGTGGCCACCCTGCCCAACGCGCGCCGCCCGGCCGCGCTGGGCAAGGCCGGCGAGCAGCTGCGCGCGGTGCGCTTCGACGGCGCGCGCGGCTACCTCGTGACCTTCCGCACGATCGACCCGCTCTACGTGCTGGAGCTCTCCGACCCCGCCGACCCGCGCGTCGCGGGCGAGCTCGAAGCGCCGGGCTTTTCGGACCAGCTTTTCCCGCTCGAAGGCGGGCTGCTGCTCGGCGTGGGCAAGGACGTCGACGGCGCAGGGCGCCTGGGCGGCGCCAAGGTGGCTTTGTTCGACGTGAGCGATGCCGCCCACCCGGCCACGCTGGCGAGCGTGACGCTGGGCGCGGCGGGCAGCATGTCGGCGCTGGACTATTCGCGCCACGGCCTGAACTGGCTCGCGGTGGGCAGCGTCGTGCGCGCGGCGCTGCCGATGGCCCTGGCACCGCAGGCGGGCGCGGCGTGGGCCTACGGACTGCAGCGTTTCGAGATCGACACCGCCGCGCGCACGCTGCGCACGCTGTCGATGCTCGGCAGCGTCGCCACGCCGGGGGCGATGCCTCTGCTGCACGAGCGCAGCCTGCAGATCGGCGACCAGGTCTACTTCCTGCGCGACGGCGGCCTCAGCGGCCACGACTGGTAGCAGGCCTGCGGCGCGTAGCCCGCGCCGGTTGCCCGACGGCCTGCGCCGCCCGTGGCCTGTCACCGCTTCTTCACACGGCCCACGTAGATTGCCGGCGCAGCAACGCAGCTCACGTGGGCCGGGCCCGCGAGTACCGGACGACCCGTGCCAGACGATCGAGATGAACCCTTCAGGCGCGGCCTGCACCGCCTTCTGCTGCCCACACTGTGTGTCGTGCTGGCCGCCTGTTCGCCGCGGCTGATGCTGGTCAACGGCGTGGCCGACAGCCTGGCCAGCCAGGGCCGGGCCGAAGAGGACGACCTGCTGCTGGCGCGCGACGCGGCGCCGTTCTATCTGAAGCTGTCGGAGTCGGTGCTGCGCCAGACCCCGGCGCACCTGCCTCTGGCCGAGTCGGCGGCGGCCGGCTTCGTGCAGTACGCCTACGCCTTCGTGGCCTTCGAGGCCGACAAGCTGCAGACCACCGACGCGCGCGCCGCGCAGGCGCTCAACGAGCGTGCTGCGCGCCTGTACGCCCGGGCCAGGGGCCATGCGCTGACCGCGCTGGCCGCTCGCCATCCCGGCCTGCTGCGGGCGCTGGCCGCCGGCCAGGGCCAGGCGCTGCACCTGGCCTCCGACGAGATCGGTGTCGCCTACTGGGCTGCGGCGGCCTGGGCGGCGCAGATCTCACTGTCCAAGGACCAGCCCGACGTGGTGGCCGACCTGCCTTCGGCCGTGCGCCTGGCGACGCTGGCCTGGCAGGCCGAGCCGGGCCACGGGCAGGGCGCACTGGCCTCGCTGATGGGCACGCTGGAAGCCTCGCGGCCCGGCGGTGACGCGGCGCTGGCCCAGCGCTACTTCGAGCAGGCGGTGCAGTTCGCCGGCGGGCGTGACCCGGGCGTGTGGGTGGCGCAGGCCGAGGCCCTGGCGCAGCCGGCGGGCGACCGCGCCCGCTTCGAGGCGCTGCTGCGCCGGGCCCTGGAGGTGCAGCCGGCGCAGCGCAACTTGCAGACCGAACTCATGCGCCAGCGCGCGCAGTGGCTGCTGGCCACCGTCGACGAGCGCTTCTGAACTCCGGCCCCCGCGCCGGCCCCAGCGCCCCGATTCCCCGATTCCCCGATTCCCCGCCACCCCGATGCCATCCCGCCCTTCG
>DYOR01000033.1:0-7178 GCA_020720385.1 Rubrivivax sp. | reverse complement strand
CCCCGATTCCCCGATTCCCCGATTCCCCGCCACCCCGATGCCATCCCGCCCTTCGAACCCCCGACCCGCACCTCGCTGCTCATGACACTCTCGCGCCGCTCCCTCACCTTCTCGTTGCCCGGGCTGGCCCTGCCGGCGGGCGTGTTCGCGCAAAGCCCGCTGCAGCTGCGCTTCGGCACCGTGGTGCCGAAGAACTCGCTATACCACCGCGAACTGCTGCAACTCGGCGAGGCCTGGCGGGCCGCCCAGGGAGGCGGCGCGCGCGTGGTGGTGTTTACCGACGGCAGCCAGGGCGGAGAGGCCGAGCTGTCGCGGCGCATGCGCATCGGCCAGTTGCAGGGCGCGCTGATGTCGGTGGTGGGGCTGCGCGAGATCGAGCCGACCATCGCCGCGCTGCAGAGCCTGCCGTTGCTGTTCCGCAGCTGGGAGGAGGTCGACCACGTGCGCGAGAAGATGCGCCCGGCGATGGAGCAGCGCTTCGCCGCGCGCGGCTTTGTCGTCATCAGCTGGGGTGACGCCGGCTGGGTGCGCTTCTTCTCCAGGGACGCCGCGGCACGCCCGGCCGACTACAAGGGCATGAAGTTCTTCGCCTGGGGCTCCGAGCCCGAGCAGCAGGCCATCATGAAGAGCCTGGGCTACACGCCGGTGCCGCTGGAGACCGCCGACATCCTGCCGTCCATGCAGACCGGCATGATCAACGTGCTGCCGTCCACGCCGTACTTCGCGCTGGCCAGCCAGGTGTATGGCACGGCAAAGCACATGCTGGAGATCAACTGGGCGCCCATCGTCGGCGCGCTGGTGGTGACGAAGAAGGCTTGGGATGCGATGTCGCCGGCCGGCCAGCAGGCGCTGCGCGAAGCCGGTGAAAAGGCAGGTGTGCAGATGCGACGGCAGGCGCGTCTGGAAGTGGACGAGGCGGTGGCGGCGATGGTCAAGCGTGGTCTTGTGGTGCACAAGCCGACGCCCGAACAGATGCGCGAGTGGGACGCGTTGGCCGTGCAGCTGTACCCGCGCATCCGCGGCAGCATGGTGCCGGCCGAGACCTTCGACGAGGTCTTCGCGCATCTCGACGCCTATCGCAAAGCGCATCCCAAGTGAATACGGGTGCAGCTGACGGCCTGCGCCGGGCCGAGGGCGGGGCGCACCCCGAGCACGGTGCACGCTGGGGGCGATGGGCACGCTGGGATGAGGGACTGGCTGGCACCGCGCTGGCGCTGATGATGCTGATCCCGCTGCTGGAGATGGCCTTGCGCCCGCTGCTGGGCCGCGGCGTGGACAACGCGCCGGTGCTGGTGCAGCACCTGGGGCTGGTGCTGGCGATGTTCGGCGCCCTGGCCGCCGAGCGCCACGGCCACCTCACCACGCTGGGCAGCAGCGCCAGCCTGCTGCGCCACGCGCGGCTGCAGGCGGCCGCGCAGGTGCTGGCGCACGCCGGCGCAGCCCTCGTCTGCGGCGCGCTGGCGCTGGCCAGCTGGCGCTTCGTCGCCAGCGAGATGGAGGCCCGGCAGACCCTGGCCTATGGCCTGCCCGTGTGGTGGGTCATGGCGGCCATGCCGCTGGGCTTTGCGCTGCTGGGCCTGAAGCTCGGTGCGCGTTGTGCCCAGGGCCTGCCGGGCAAGGTGGTGTGGGGCGTGGTGCTGCCCGGCCTGGGCTGGGCCGCGGCGACGCAGTGGGACGGCACGCCGCTGCCGCTGGCACCGGCGGCAGCCGTGCTGGTGCTGGCGCTGCTGGCCGGCGCGCCGATCTTCGCCGTGCTCGGCGGCCTGGCGCTGGCGCTGTTCTGGAGCGAAGCGCTGCCGCTGGCCTCGGTGGCCCTGTCGCATTACCAGATCACCGTCAACCCGTCGCTGCCGGCGCTGCCGCTGTTCACCCTGGCCGGGCTGGTGTTCGCCCGCACCGGTGCGGCGCAGCGGCTGGGCGCGCTGTTCATGGCGCTGTTCGGCGGCGGCGTGCACGGCACGGTGCTGGCGGCGGCGCTGCTGTGCTCGGCCTTCACCGCCATCACCGGCGGCAGCGGCGTCACCATCCTGGCCCTGGGCGGCCTGCTGTTGCCGCTGCTGCGGCAAGCCGGCTACGCCGAGCAGCGCGGCATAGGCCTGGTCACCAGCGCCAGCGCCTTGGGCGTGCTGCTGGCGCCGTCGGTGCCGTTGATCATGTACGCGGTGATCGCCCGCGTGCCGATCGCCGACATGTTCCTGGCCGGCCTGCTGCCGGCGCTGGTGATGGTGGCCAGCCTGCTGCTGGTGGGCGGCTACCTGCGCCGCGACCGCGGCAGCGCCGACGCGCCCGACGCGGCCGCACGGCCCGACCTGCGCCAGGCCGCGGTGGCCGCCTGGCGCGCCAAGTGGGAACTGGCCGCGCCGGTGGTGGCCATCGGCTCCATCGTCGCCGGGCTGGCCACGCCCACCGAAAGCGCGGCGCTCACGGCGGCCTATGCGGTGGCCACGCAAGCCCTGGCGCACCGCGAGCTGGGCCTGCGGTTGCTGGGCCGCTGCCTGGCCGACTGCGCCATGCTCATCGGCGGCGTGATGCTGATCCTGGGCATGGCGCTGGCGCTGACCAACTTCCTCGTCGATGCCGGCATCCCCGATCGCGCGGTGGATTGGGTGCAAGGCGCGCTGCCCAATCGCTATGCCTTCCTGCTGGTGCTGTGCGTCTTCCTGTTTGCTGCCGCGGCGCTGATGGAGATCTACGCCGCGCTGGTGGTGCTGGTGCCTTTGCTGCTGCCGCTGACGCGCAGCTACGGCATCGACCCGGTGCACTTCGGCATCATCTTCCTGGCCGCCATGGAGGTCGGCTTCCTGTGCCCGCCGGCGGGCATGAACCTGTACTTCGCCTCGGCGATGTTCGGCAAGAGCATGCGCTACGTGGCGGTCGCGGTGCTGCCGGCGATGGCGGCCATCTTCATCGGCACCGCGCTGATCGCGCTGGTGCCGCCGCTGGCCACGGGTCTGCCGGCTCTGTTCAGACCGTAGGCTCGACCTGGCGCGCCAGGAACTCGGCCACGCAGCGCTGCGCCTGCACGCTGCGTGGCAGGCTGCGGTGCGTGTGCGCGGCCAGCCTGACCGCCTCCACCGGCCCGCCCAGGCGCCGCGCCAGGTGCAGGCTGTGCCGGTTGGGCACCCGGCGATCGCCCTCGGCCATCAGCACCAGGCTCGGGCAGCGCACCCGGGGCGCGTAGGGGCGCGAGTCCAGGCGGTGGCGCAGCAGCCAGGCTCCTGGTGCCGTCAGCGGGTGCGCGAGCGCGAGGTGAACCAGGCTGAGGAAGGGCGAAACCAGTACCAGGCCGCGTGCTGCCTCCTCGGCAGCCAGCCGCAGGGCCACAGCGGTGCCCAGGCTGCGGCCCATCAGCACCAGCGGTGCGCTGCCGTCGACGAAGGCCGCGTGCACGGCGCGCGCGTCGCGCATCACGTGGGCCTCGGTGGCGCGGCCGGCAGACTCGCCGAAGCCGCGGTAGTTGAAAGCCAGCACGCCCCAGTCGCCGAGGTGGCTGCTCATGTGCGGCGCCCAGGCGACGTTCTCGCCGCGGCCGCCGAAGTACAGCAACCAGCCCTGCGGTGCCGTCGCCCGCGGCGTCGAGCGCCAGCCTTGCAGCACAGCGCCGTCGGCGCAGCGCAAGGTCAGCGGCTCGATGCGGCTGCCGCCAGCGTGCGGCCCCGGCGGCAGCTCGCGCACACGCACCGGCGGCTTGAAGATCAGCCGGCGCTGGCCGAGCGCAG
Organism: Rubrivivax sp.; assembly: GCA_020720385.1. Classification (GTDB taxonomy): domain Bacteria; phylum Pseudomonadota; class Gammaproteobacteria; order Burkholderiales; family Burkholderiaceae_C; genus Rubrivivax. The sequence goes on along the minus strand of DYOR01000033.1, from coordinate 3,459 downwards.
CGGCGCCCAGACCCAGCGCCCAGGCACCCAGACCGAGCTCCAAGGCCAGCGGCAACAAGCGTGTTCTCCGTGTCTGCTGTGGCAGCGACAGCCGCCGGTTCAGGTCACGCCCCTCGGCTCCAGCCGCGCTGGTGGGCGCTGGTGGATGGCAACCGCGATGGGGCGGCGAAGACGCGACGCACCCAGCGCATGCTGCATCGCCACGGCGTGGTCAAAGCGAGCAGCTTGCGGGCCCCGCGTGAAACCGTCTTGACAGACTCATGAAGCCACGATGTCAGTGCCGTGAAGTGCTCGGCCGCCGCCGGCACGGCTGCGCGCGGTGCTGCGGCGCAGCGCGCCGTCGGCGGCCGGGCCCTGGGCACTGGGGCCGCTGAGCATCGACGCAGCGCGCTTCGGCGCGCTGGAGGTGCACGTGTTTAACCTGCGGCGCAAGATCGGCGCGCAGCGCATCGCCACCGTGCGCGGCGTCGGCTGCATGCTGGCTGCTTGGCAGCGTCGCCACGCCGGGGGCGATGCCTCTGCTGCACGAGCGCAGCCTGCAGATCGGCGACCAGGTCTGCTTCCTGCGCGACGGCAGCCTCACCGGCCACGACTGGTAGCGTGTCGCGGTGCCGGCGCGGGCCGCCCCAGATGACCCGCCGTGAGGGCCGCGTCCAGCATCAGCGCGGCATGGCGCGTGGATTCGGCCAGCGAGCTCAGACCGTGCCTTGGATCGCCGATCGCAACTGCGCAACGACGTCCTGCGCGTTGCGCAGTTTCTCGGCCATCAGGAACACGCCCTGGCCGCCGCTGGCGCGTGCCCAGGCCTGGCCCACGGCGCGCTTCTCGCGCGAATCATCGTTGGTGGCGTAGGCCTCGCCCTTGTATTCCACGACGAACAGGCGGCCGTCGTGCAGCTCGGCCACGAAGTCGGGATAGAAGTAGTCGGTGGCCGTGGGAAGCCAGAAGGAAAACTGCTCCTGCCGCTCGATGTTGCGCACCCAGTGCTTCACCTCGGGCAGGGTGTCCAGCGCCTGGGCGCACTCGAACTCCTCGCCCTGCGCCTCGAGTGCGTGGATGTCCTCGAAGTAGTGCTTGCGGAAGCGCCAGCGGCCTGCATAGACATGGCGCGCCGGGTAGCGGCCGGGCTGGTAGCGGAACTGCCAGTCTGGCGAAACACCCGTGAGCCAGCACCCGGTGTCCGCCGCCGGTGCGTCCAGCAGCGTGAGTTGCTCAAAACCACGCTTGCGGGCCTGCACCTGCATTTCGTCCAGCCGCCGCATTGCGCTTTGCACGACGGCATGGCGCGCGCGCAGCAAGCCGGTCAGCGACAAGCCTTGCTCCTGCCGCAGCTGGCCCACCAGTGCCGCCACCCAGCGGCGCAACGCGTCGTCGGTGAAGGCCGGGCGGCGCAGTGCGCGGGCCAGCCACAGCACGAGGTCCGTTTCGCTGGCGCCGGTGGGCACGGTGTCCAGCGACAGCTGCGCGCTGTCCTGCGCCTGGCGCAGCTCCAGCCGGGTCTGGTTGACGTAGATCTCGAACAGGTCGCTCTGCTCCACCAGCCTGAAGCCCGGCAACGCGGGCCGCGGGTCGGCGCGCAGCAGATCGAAGGCCACGATCTCGTCGAGCGTGTTGCGCTCGAACAGGTGCAACTCGCCTTGGGTGGCGCCGGGCTCGCCCGCCAGCCCCACACACAGCCGCGGCATGGCGGCAAAGGGCACGCCGCGCTGCGCGGGCGAGCGTGCAGCCGTGATGCGCTGGTTGTGCTGCTGCACCTGGGCGGTGATGTGGGCCTGCTCGGCCGGCGTCACCACGGCCAGCACCCGGCCCAGCAAGGCATCCGACACCTCGCCGGTCGCGCGCAGCGTGGGTGTCGCAGCCGCACCATCGGCTGCGCCTTCGCCCAGGTCGATGTGTACGTCGGGCTCGCCCTGCAGGGCCGCGGCGGCCTGCGCGCTGAGCGTCAGCGTCAGCATCGGGGCTGGCGCTGGCAAGGGTGGTGTGTCGCCGAACAGATCGGGCACGCCGGTGTCGGGCAGCACGGCCGCGGCGGCGCTTAGCGCGTCGAAGCCCATGCCCTCGACCATGCGATCGACCAGCGCCGTGGCGGCCTCGGAGAAGCTGCGCGCCACCACGTGCGCATAGGCGCGGTTGAGCGCCGGGCTCTTGCGTCGCGTGGCGTAGGGCATGCGCAGCACACGGCCGAGCAACTGCTCCACATCCTTGCCCGAGCGCACGTTGTGCAGCGAGCACAGCACGTAGGCAAACGAGCAGTCCCAGCCTTCCTTGAGCGCTTCCACGGTGATGACGAAACGCACCGCGCAGGCTGGGTCGAACAGGTCCACACCGTCCAGCCCGCGCTGGTCGCCGGTGGCGATGACGATCTCGGCCTCGGTGGCGACCTTCTCGTCCAGCAGATGCTGGCGCAGCACCTCGGGCGGCACCGCGCCGCTTTTGTCCTGGGCCTGGAACAGCACGATGGGGCGGATCGGCCGGTCTTCGTGTGCGGCCTCGGCCTCGAGGTGGCGGCGGCGCAGCACGGCGTCGCGCACGGCATCGGGCCAGGCCTTGTGCTCGGCCAGCATCACCGGCAGCTTGACCATGTCCTCGGCCTGCAGCTCGCGCGCGCTCACGCTGTAGAGCACGTTGGTCTTGCGCGGCACCGGCGTGGCTGTCAGTTCCAGGATGGCGCAGGGCGCCAGGCGCTCGAGCGTCTCGAAGGTGGTGTCGGTCTTGGCGTTGTGCGCCTCGTCCACCACCACCACCGGCCGCACCAGGGCCAGCAGATTGGCCAGCGAATGTTTCACGCGGCCCAGGTCGGCCGGCGTCAGAAAGCCCTGCCCGGCTTCGGTGAGGTCGGCCGCGACCACCCGCTCCAGCACCGCCGCCGCGGGCCCTGTCAGCGCGCCGCGGCTCTTGAAGTGGGCGAAGTGCGGATCGAAGTCCTCGCTGAAGGCATACACGTTGCGGCCCTGGGTGTGCCGCACGCGGAAGCTCTGCATGGTGGCCACCAGCACGATGGCCTTGCGCCCCAGGTCCTGCGCGGCGATGGTGGCGGCGGCGTCCAGGTCCAGCACGGCCAGCGCCTGGCCGTAGGTGGCTTCCAGCGCGTCGCGGTAGGGGTGGCCGGGCTGTTGCAGCGCGCGGATCGTCTGGTCGCGGATGGTGGTGGAGGGCACCAGCCACAGCGCCAGCGGAAAGTCCGCCTGCCGCCACTCGCGCGCGATCAGCGCAATGGCGTGTGCCGCCAGCAGCGTCTTGCCGCCGCCCGTGGGGATGCGCAGGCACACGCAGGGCGTCTCGCCGAAAGGCTGGCTGCGGTAGGGCGGCAAGGCCTTGGCCTCGTCCGGCTGCTGGCGCCGCATTTCCAGTGCCCAGGCCGCGGCCAGCGAGCCGCAGCCGCCGGCGGCGGCCAGGAAGCGCTGCAGGCTTTGCAGGGCCTGGGTCTGATAGGTCTTGAGGCGCAAGGCGGGCATGGCG
>DYOR01000032.1 GCA_020720385.1 Rubrivivax sp. | reverse complement strand
GGTGCTGGTGCCCGGAACGGGAATCGAACCCGTATGCCCCTGTGCGGGGCCGCGGATTTTAAGTCCGCTGCGTCTGCCGATTTCGCCATCCGGGCCGGTGGCGGATTATGGCCGGCACGCCCTCACGAAATAGGGCTCCCGTGGGGAGCCCTGCTCTGGATCGTTGGAGGCGCGAAGCGGAGTCGAACCGCTCTAGACGGATTTGCAATCCGTTGCATAACCGCTTTGCTATCGCGCCCTGGTCGGCAATGACAGGCAATGCTACCAAGAAGAAGGGGAAGCCTGAGCTTCCCCTTGCCGAGCAACCTGGAGCGGGAAACGAGGCTCGAACTCGCGACCTCAACCTTGGCAAGGTTGCGCTCTACCAACTGAGCTATTCCCGCGTCGCTTCGACGCCCATCTTGCGGCGTGCGTCGAGCCTCGCATTATAGCCAGCCTGCGATGGGCTGCGCAAGCTCAGTGCGGCAGGCCATCGGCCGCCGCGGCCGGTGCCGGCGCCTCGGGCTGGGCAGCGGGTGCCGCCGCCGCGGGCTCTTCGTCGGCCAGGGACTGGGGCATGCGTTCGAGCGAGTACTCGAGCACCTGGTCGATCCAGCGCACGGGCACGATCTCCAGGTTGTTCTTCGCGTTCTCGGGGATCTCCTGCAGGTCCTTCACGTTCTCCTCGGGAATGAGCACCGTCTTCACGCCGCCCCGGTGCGCCGCGAGCAGCTTCTCCTTCAACCCGCCAATGGCCGTGACCTCGCCGCGCAGGGTGATCTCGCCGGTCATCGCCACGTCGGCGCGCACCGGGATACCACTCAGCACGGAGACCAGCGCGGTGGTCATTGCCGCACCGGCACTCGGGCCGTCCTTGGGTGTGGCGCCGTCAGGCACGTGGATGTGGATGTCGCGCTTCTCGAACAACTCGTCCTTCAGGCCCAGGCGACGGGCGCGCGAGCGCACCACCGAGCGCGCGGCTTCGACGGACTCCTTCATCACGTCGCCCAGCGAACCGGTGCGGATGATGTGGCCCTTGCCGGGCATCACTGCCGCTTCGATGGTCAGCAGGTCGCCCCCGACCTCGGTCCACGCCAGCCCAACCACCTGACCCACCTGGTTCTTCTTCTCGGTGCGGCCGTAGTCGTACTTGCGCACCCCCAGGAAGTCGTTGAGGTTGTCCTCGCCCACGACCACCGGGCCGTCGTACTTCTTCAGTTGGTGCCCCTTGACCACCTTGCGGCAGATCTTGGAGAGCTCGCGCTCCAGGCTGCGCACTCCGGCCTCACGCGTGTAGTAGCGGATGATGCCGCGGATGGCGCTCTCGGTGATCTCGACCTCGTCGTCCTTGACTCCGTTGTTCTTGCGCTGCTTGGGCACCAGGTAGCGCTGCGCGATGTTGAGCTTCTCGTCCTCGGTGTAGCCGGCCAGGCGGATGACTTCCATGCGGTCGAGCAGCGCCGGCGGGATGTTCATCGAGTTGCTGGTGGCCACGAACATCACGTCGGAAAGGTCGAAGTCGACCTCGACGTAATGGTCGCTGAAGGTGTGGTTCTGCTCGGGGTCGAGCACCTCGAGCAGCGCCGAAGACGGGTCGCCGCGGAAGTCCATGCCCAGCTTGTCGATCTCGTCGAGCAGGAACAGCGGGTTGCGCACGCCCACCTTGGAGAGGCTCTGCAGCACCTTGCCCGGCATGCTGCCGATGTAGGTGCGGCGGTGGCCGCGGATCTCGGCCTCGTCGCGCATGCCGCCCAGGGCCATGCGCACGAACTTGCGGCCGGTGGCGCGCGCCACGCTCTGGCCGAGCGAGGTCTTGCCCACGCCCGGGGGGCCGACCAGGCACAGGATGGGCGCCTTGACCTTGTCCACGCGCTGCTGCACGGCGAGGTATTCGAGGATGCGGTCCTTGACCTTCTCCAGGCCGAAATGATCCTCGTTGAGCACCTCCTCGGCGTGCCCGAGGTCGTGCTTGATCTTGGTCTTCTTGGACCAGGGCAGGCCGACCAGCGTGTCGATGAAGTTGCGCACCACGGTGGCCTCGGCCGACATGGGCGACATGAGCTTGAGCTTCTTCAGCTCGCCCTCGGCCTTCTTGCGCGCTTCCTTGCTCATGCGCGCGGCCTTGATCTTCTTCTCGAGCTCTTCGAGGTCGGCACCTTCTTCGCCGTCGCCGAGCTCCTTCTGGATCGCCTTGACCTGCTCGTTGAGGTAGTACTCGCGCTGGCTCTTCTCCATCTGGCGCTTGACGCGGCCGCGGATGCGCTTCTCGACCTGCAGGATGTCGACCTCGTGCTCGAGCAACTCGAGCAGTTTCTCCAGGCGCTTGGCCACCGCGAAGAGGTCGAGCACGGCCTGCTTGGCCTCGAGCTTGAGCGGCAGGTGCGCGGCGATGGTGTCGGCCAGTCGGCCCGGGTCGTCGATGCCAGCGATGCTGGTGAGGATCTCCGGCGGGATCTTCTTGTTGAGCTTGACGTACTGGTCGAACTGCTGCGTCACCGCGCGGCGCAGCGCCTCGATCTCCGGCGTGGCATCCGCATCGGCCTGCACGGGCACGACCTCGCCGACGAAATACTCGTCCGTCTCGCTGATGGACGTCGTCTTGGCACGCTGCACGCCTTCGACGAGCACCTTCACCGTGCCGTCGGGCAGCTTGAGCATCTGCAGGATGCTCGAGACGCAACCCATCTCGAACATGTCGTCGGCCTTGGGCTCGTCCTTGCTGGCGGCCTTCTGCGCCACGAGCATGATCTGGCGCCCCGACTCCATCGCCGCTTCCAGCGCCTTGATCGACTTCGGCCGGCCGACGAAAAGCGGGATCACCATGTGCGGGAACACCACCACGTCACGCAGCGGCAGCAGCGGCAGCGTGATCGGGTCCGAGGGGAGGATGGGATGTCCGGACATTGAAAACCTCTCTTTCTCAGGCCCAGTTGGGGCCCGAGCGCATGAATGCAAGATCGCCGCGAAGCCGAACCGGTCGACCGCCAGCCCTCAGGCGCTGGCCTTTTGTTCGCGATACACGAGCAGGGGTTTGGCACCTTCTTCGACGATGTGATCGTCGATCACGACCTTGGCCACGCCTTCGAGCGTGGGCAGGTCGAACATGGTGTCGATGAGTGCATGTTCCATGATCGAGCGCAGGCCGCGTGCACCGGTCTTGCGCGCCAACGCCTTGCGCGCGATGGCCACCAGCGCCGACGGCCGGATCTCGAGCTCCACGCCGTCCATGGCGAAGAGCTTGTGGTACTGCTTGACGAGCGCGTTCTTGGGCTGGGTGAGGATCTGCACCATCGCCTCCTCGCTGAGTTCGCCCAGCGTGGTGACGACGGGCAGCCGCCCGACGAGTTCGGGGATGAGGCCGAACTTGATCAGGTCCTCGGGCTCGGCATCGCGGAAGACATCGGCGGCGGACTTGTCGTTCTTGCTGTGCACGCTGGCCGCAAAGCCGATGCCCGAGCGCTCGGTGCGGCGCTGGATGACCTTTTCCAGCCCGTCGAAGGCGCCGCCGCAGATGAACAGGATGTTGGTCGTGTCGATCTGCAGGAAGTCCTGGTTCGGATGCTTGCGCCCGCCCTGCGGCGGCACGCTGGCCATGGTGCCTTCCACCAGCTTGAGCAGCGCTTGCTGCACGCCTTCGCCCGAGACGTCGCGGGTGATGCTGGGGTTGTCGGCCTTGCGGCTGATCTTGTCGATCTCGTCAATGTAGACGATGCCGCGCTGCGCGCGCTCGACGTCGTAGTTGCAGTTCTGCAGCAGCTTCTGGATGATGTTCTCGACGTCCTCGCCCACATAGCCGGCCTCGGTCAGCGTGGTGGCGTCGGCGATGACGAAGGGGACGTTGAGCAGCCGCGCCAGCGTCTGCGCCAGCAGCGTCTTGCCCGAGCCGGTGGGGCCGATGAGCAGGATGTTGCTCTTGCTCAGTTCGACCTCGTCCTTGCCCGCATTGGCGCCCATGTGCTTGAGGCGCTTGTAGTGGTTGTAGACCGCCACCGACAGCGTGCGCTTGGCGACTTCCTGGCCGATCACGTACTGGTCGAGGCTGGCCTTGATCTCCGCCGGCACCGGCAGGTCTGACTTGGCCGTCTTCGCCGCCGGGCTCTCCGCGGGCACCTCGTCACGGATGATGTCGTTGCACAGCTCGATGCACTCGTCGCAGATGAAGACCGACGGCCCGGCGATGAGCTTCTTCACCTCATGCTGGCTCTTGCCGCAAAAGGAACAGTACAGAACCTTTTCGCCGGAGGCGCCCTTCTTGTCGGCCATGGATGCGTGTGCGAGCGGGGTTGAGGGCAGGATGCGCAGGCATCATAGACCAAGTGTCCAATGCCCCTGCGCAGGGAAATGCGGCATGAAAAGGGGCCCGTTCGGGCCTCAAAAGGGGCCCGTTCGGGCCCCTCGTGCAGCGCGCCGTGATGCTCAGACGCGCTTGTCGAGCACCTGGTCGATGAGGCCGTAATCCTTGGCCTCCGCGGGCGACAGCCACATGTCGCGCTCCATGTCCGCGGCGATGCGCTCGAGCGGCTGGCCGGTGCGCTCGGCGTAGATCTTGTTGAGCTGCTCTCGCGTCTTGATGATCTCGCGCGCCTGGATCTCGATGTCCGTGGCCTGGCCCTGCGCGCCCCCCGAGGGCTGGTGCATCATGACGCGCGAATTGGGCAGTGCCGCGCGCTTGCCTTTGGCGCCGGCCATGAGCAGGAAGCTGCCCATGCTCGCGGCCATGCCCATGCACAGCGTGGAGACGTCGGGCTTGATGAACTGCATGGTGTCGAAGATCGACAGCCCCGCGCTGACGCTGCCGCCGGGCGAGTTGATGTAGAGGAAGATGTCCTTGTCGGGGTTCTCGCTCTCCAGGAACAGCATCTGGGCCACCACCAGATTGGCGGTCTGGTCGTTCACCGGCCCGACGAGGAAGACGATGCGCTCGCGCAGCAGCCGGCTGTAGATGTCGTAGGCGCGCTCGCCGCGCCCGGACTGTTCGATGACGATGGGCACCATGCCCAGGCCCACGGTCTCCTGCACGCTCATCGATTGCCCCTTCATCACGATGCGGTCATCAGTTCGTCGAACGGTAGCACCTTGTCGATGACCTTGGCCCGACCGAGCACGAACTCGGTCACGTTGTTCTCGATCACCACCGCCTCGACCTCGGCCATGCGCTGGCGGTCGCTGAGGTACCAGCGCACCACCTCGGAGGGCTTCTCGTAGCTCTGGCTGAGCTCCTCGATGTGCGCCTGCAGCTGCTCGGGCTTGGCACGCAGGTCGTGGGCGCGCACCAGCTCGGCCACCACCAGCCCCAGGCGCACGCGGCGCTCGGCCTGCGGCTTGAAGATCTCCGCCGGGATGGGGGCCGTCGCCGCATCCTTGACACCGCGCTGCTTGAGATCGGCACGTGCCCCTTCGACGAGCCGTTCGGTCTCGCCGGCGACCAGCGCGTTGGGCAGTTCGAGCTCGGCGGACTTGGCCAGCGCGTCCATCACCGCCGCCTTGTTCCGCGCCTGCACGCGGAACTTGACCTCGCGGTCCAGGTTCTTCCTCACGTCCGCGCGCAAGCCCTCGACGGTGCCCGCCTTGATGCCCAGCGCCACGGCCAGGTGCTCGTCCACGGAGGGCAGGTTCTGCGCCTCGATCTTGCTCACCGTGACCATGAAGTCCGCTTCCTTGCCGGCCACGTCCTTGCCCTGGTACTCGGCGGGGAACTGCAGCGGGAAGGTCTTGCTTTGCCCGACCTTCATGCCGCGCACGGCCTGGTCGAACTGCTCGAGCATCTGGCCTTCGCCGATGATGAACTGGAAGCCCTCGGCGCGGCCGCCCTCGAAGGGCTCGCCGTCGATCTTGCCCTCGAAGTCGATGGTCACGCGGTCGCCCTCGACCGCGCCCTCGGCATGGGGGCGCAGGCCGAAGGTGCGGCGCTGCTTGCGCAGGATCTCGACCGTGCGGTCGATGGCCTCTTCGGTGACTTCGGTGGCCACGCGCTCGACCTCGGCGGCAGCCAGGTCGCCGAGCTTGACCTCGGGGTAGACCTCGAAGGTCGCCTCGAAGGCCAGCTGGCCCGCCGGAGCGTCGTCCTTCTGCGTGATGCGGGGCGCGCCGGCCACGCGCAGTTTGACTTCGTTGGTGGCCTCGTTGAAGGCCTTGCCGACGCGGTCGTTGACGACCTCGTACTGCACCGAGTAGCCGTAGCGCTGCGCCACCACCGTCATCGGCACCTTGCCCGGGCGGAAGCCGTCGGCCTTGACCGTGCGCGCCAGGCGCTTGAGGCGCGACTCGATCTCGCCGTTGATGGTCTCGGCCGCCATCGTCAGGGTGATGCGGCGCTCGAGCTTGTCTAGGGTTTCAACTTGGACGGCCATGGTGTCTCTACGGTGGGCTGTGTGGATGCAGGGCGGATCAGTCACCTGGTGCGCGGGGCCGGACTCGAACCGGCACGCCGGTGAAGGCGTCAGGACCTAAACCTGGTGCGTCTACCAATTTCGCCACCCGCGCGGGTGGTTCGCCGGTTTCGGCAAACCGCGTATTTTAGCGTCAGGCTCAAAGCACCCGCGGCGGCTCGCGCCCGACGCACAACCAGGGCGTGGAGATCGCCGGCCAGACCCGCAGCGCCAGCGCATTGGCGAGGGTCAGCCCGCCAGGATGACCACCGCCATCGGCCATAGAAGTCACGGCGCGACCACGCTCTCACCGGCGCCACCGCCGCCGCGGGCTGACGCGCGGATTGGCGAGAATGCGTCCGTGAGCGTGGATCATTACGAAAACTTCCCCGTGGCCTCGGTGCTGTGCCCGCCCGCACTGCGACCGGCCGTCTCCGCGATCTACCACTTCGCGCGCACCGCCGACGACATTGCCGACGAGGGGCCGGCCAGCGCCGAGCGACGACTGGCGGACCTGGCCCTGTACCGCGCCGACCTGCAGGCCGTGTGCGCCGGCGCCGAGCCCTCGCCGCGCTGGCGCGGCGTGTTCGCGCCGCTGGCCGTGCAGCTGCGGCGCCATGGGCTGCCAGCGGCGCTGCTCGCCGACCTCCTCGACGCCTTCGAGCAGGACGTGCACAACCCGCTCTACGGCGACCGCCCGGCGCTGCTCGATTACTGTCGCCGCTCGGCCCACCCCATCGGCCGCTTGCTGCTGCACCTCTACGGCATCGCCGATGCCGCCTCGCTCGAGCGCTCCGACGCCATCTGCAGCGCGCTGCAACTCATCAATTTCTGGCAGGACCTGAGCGTCGACGGCCCGCGCGGGCGGCACTACGTTCCCGAGTCCGACCGCATGGCCCACGGCGTGTCCCCGGCGCAACTCGCCGCCTGCCAGGACACGGCGCGCACACGCGCTTTGGTGGGTCAGTTGTGCGCCTGGGCCGAGGCGCTGATGCTCGAAGGCGCACCGCTGGCGCTGCGTGTGCCCGGCCGCGCCGGATGGGAGTTGCGCCTGGTCGTCCAGGGGGGGCTGCGCATTCTTGAGAAAATCGCCCGCATGGACCATGCCGCACTGGCGCAACGCCCCACGCTGACGGCCGCCGACCTGCCCTTGCTCCTGTGGCGTGCGCTGCGCATGCGGTCGCGGCCGCAATGACGCCGCAGCAGTACGTCCAGGACAAGGCCGCCGCCAGCGGTTCGTCCTTCTATTACGCGTTCCTCTTTCTGCCTGCTCACCGGCGCGCCGCCATCACCGCCTTCTACGCCTTCTGCCGCGAAGTCGACGACGTGGTCGACGAGGCCGGCGACCCCGGCGTGGCGGCGGCCAAGCTGCAATGGTGGCGCGAGGAAGTGGCGCAGGCCTGGGCCGGGCAGCCCAGCCACCCCGTCACCCAGGCGCTGCGGCCACTGGCCGCCGACTTCGGCATCGAAGCGGCCCACCTGCTGGCGCTGATCGAAGGCTGCCAGATGGACCTGGACCAGACGCGCTTTCTCGACTATGCAGCCCTGCAGCGCTACTGCCATCTGGTGGCTGGCGTGGTGGGCGAGGTGGCAGCCAACATCTTCGGCCGCACCGAGGCCGCCACCGTGGCCTATGCCCACCAGCTGGGCCTGGCGTTGCAGCTCACCAACATCATCCGCGACGTCGGCGACGATGCGCGCCGCGGTCGCGTCTACCTGCCTCTGTCCGAGCTGCGGCAGTTCGAAGTGCGCGCCGACGAGCTGCTGCGGCGCGAGGCGCCGTGGGGCTACAGCGAGCGCTTCGATGCACTGATGCGCTTCCAGGCGCGGCGCGCCCACGCCGCCTACGACCGCGCGCTGGCCCTGCTGCCCGAGGTCGACCGCCCGGCGCAGAAGCCCGGGCTGATGATGGCCCACATCTATCGCTCGCTCTTGCGCGAGATCGAGGCGCAGGGATTCCAGGTGCTGCACCAGCGCACCTCGCTCACGCCCCTGCGCAAGCTGTGGATCGCCACGCGCACGCAGCTCCGTGGCCGCTGATCGCATGCACGTCGCTGGGGCACTCCGCGCCGCCGCGTGGCCACCGGCCGGCGCCGCATGAGGGTGGCCGTGATCGGCGGGGGTTGGGCCGGCCTGGCCACGGCGGTGCGCGCGCACCAGTCCGGGCACGAGGTGACGCTGCTCGAAATGGCCGGCCAGCTCGGCGGCCGTGCGCGCAGCGTCGACGTCGACGGACGGCGCCTGGACAACGGGCAGCACATCCTCATCGGCGCCTACACCCGCACCCTGGCCCTGATGGCCACCGTGTGCGCGGACATTCCAGGTGGCCTCGCCCGCCGCGCGCTGGAGCTGCGTTACGCCGACGGTCGCGGCCTGCGCGTGCCGGGCGGCCCGGCAGCGCTCGGCTTCGTGCGCGCGGTGCTCGGCGCGCAAGGATGGGACACGCGGGACCGCGTCGCCCTCATCGCCGCCACCACGCGTTGGGCGCTTGCCGGCTTTCGCTGCGCGCCCGAGCTGAGCGTCGCCGAGCTTTGCCGTTCGCTGCCCGGCGCCGTGCGCGAGTTGCTCATCGACCCGCTGTGCGTGGCGGCGCTCAACACGCCGGCCAGCCAGGCCAGTGCCTCGGTCTGGCTGCGCGTGCTGCGCGACGCAGTCTTCGGCGGCCCCGGCAGCGCCGACCTCCTCCTGCCACGGCAACCGCTGGCGACCCTGCTGCCCGAACCGGCCGCAGCATGGCTGCGCCATGCGCGCGCCGATGTGCGCCTCGGTGCGCGCGTGCAAGGCCTGGAGCGCGACGCCCGCGCTTGGCGGCTGGACGGCGAGTCCTTCGACGCGGTCGTGCTGGCCTGCACCGCGGCCGAAGCCGCACGCCTCACCGCGCACCATGAGCCCGCCTGGTCGCGACAGGCGCAGGCGCTGCGCTACGAGCCCATCGTCACGGTGTACCTGCGCTGCCCGGGCGCTCGCCTGCCCGCGCCGATGACCGCCCTGCGCGACGGGCCCGCAGCAGCGGCGCAATTCGCCTTCGACCACGGGGCGCTGGGGGCCTCGGCGGGCGTCTTTGCGTTCGTCGTCAGCGGTGCGCGCGCATGGGTGGACGCCGGCCTCGAGGCCACCGCGGCGGCGGTGCTGCAACAGGCGCGTGAGGCCTTCGCCGCGGACACCTGGCCCACGCCGCCGACCCTGCTGCACATGATCGCTGAGAAGCGCGCCACCTTTCGCTGCACCCCCGGCCTGGTGCGCCCGCCGATGGAGATCGCCCCCAACCTGCTCGCCGCGGGCGACTACGTGCAAGGCCCCTACCCCGCCACCCTCGAAGGTGCGGTGCGCTCGGGCGAGGCGGCAGCGGCGCGGCTGGGCGCTTGAAGGCAGGAGAACGCGGCTCCACGGGCGCGGCATGGCAAGGGCCGCGAGGGCGAGCGACGCTCGGCACCGCGTCGTTGCGCGGCGACGGACGGCGTGCGGCCATGCCGGTTCGCCATTTCGCGATGCAAAATGAAGGTCCCGCCTCGAGGGTTTGGTCCCGATGATCCGCAAGCCTGCCCAGACCCCCGCCATCCAGGTGCTGGAGCGCGCCTTCAGCGTGCTCGACACGCTGGCGTCGCAACCCGACCCGGTCTCGCTCAAGGACATCAGCGAGCGCACCGGGCTGCACCCCTCCACGGCACACCGCATCCTCAACGACCTGGCCATCGGGCGCTTCGTCGACCGGCCCCAGGCGGGCAGCTACCGCCTGGGCATGCGCCTGCTCGAGCTGGGCAACCTGGTGAAGGGCCGGCTCGACGTGCGTGAAGCCGCCCTGGCGCCGATGCGCGAGTTGCACAAGCTCACGCACCAGCCGGTGAACCTGTCCATGCGCCAGGGCGACGAGATCGTCTACATCGAGCGCACCTACAGCGAACGCTCCGGCATGCAGGTGGTGCGCTCCGTGGGCGGGCGCGCGCCGTTGCACCTGACCTCCGTGGGCAAGCTCTTCCTCGCCCACGACGAGCCAGCCCGCGTGCGCGCCTACGCCACGCGCACGGGTCTGACCGGGCACACGCGCAACAGCATCACGGAGCTGCCGCGCCTGGAACGCGAGCTGGCCTCGGTGCGTCACACCGGCTGCGCGCGCGACGACGAGGAGCTCGAGCTGGGCGTGCGCTGCATGGCCGCCGGCATCTTCGATGACCAGGGCAGGCTCGTCGCAGGGTTGTCGGTTTCGGCGCCCGCCGACCGGTTGGAGGAATCCTGGCTGGAACGTGTCCAGGCCACCGCCGCGCAGATCTCGGCGGCGCTGGGCTACCGCGGCTGAGCGGCCATCGCCGACGGGATCAGCGGCGTTGCCGCGAGCCACTTGCGGATGCGCTCGGCGTCGCCGATGCGCGAATACTTGCCTGCGGAATCCAGCAGCACCATGATCAGCTGGCGCCCGGCGAACTGGGCCTGCATCACCAGGCAGCGGCCGGCGGCGGAGATGTAGCCCGTCTTCTGCAGGCCGATCTCCCACTCCGGATTGCGCACCAGGCCGTTGGTGTTGCGGAACTGCACCTGCCGGCGTCCCACGGGCACCTGGAATTCGTGCGACGTGGAGAGCTCGCGGATGATGGGGAAGTCCATCGCCGCGCGCACCAGCCGCGCCAAGTCCTCGGCGCTGGACTGGTTGGAACTGGACAGCCCGGTGGGTTCGACGTAGCTCGTATCGCTCATGCCGAGTTCACGCGCCTTGGCGTTCATGGCCTCGACAAACAGGCCGACACCTCCCGGATAGGTGCGCCCGAGCAGGTTGGCGGCGCGGTTTTCCGAGGCCATCAGCGCCAGGTGGAGCATCTCACCGCGCGACAGCCTGGTGCCCAGCCGCAGGCGCGAGCGGCTGCCGGCAGTGGCGTTGACGTCGTCCTGCGACACGGTGAGCATCTCGTCGAGCGGCAGACCGGCTTCGGTGACGACCACCGCCGTCATCAGCTTGGTGATCGAAGCGATGGGCAACACCGCCGAGGAGTTCTTGCTCAGCAGAACCTCGTTGGTGTCCTGATCGACCACCAGAGCGACGCTGGATTTCAGGTCGAGCTCGTCGTCGGTCTTCTGCAGCCCGCTGAGGTGGCCGAAGGAGGCCCGCTCCGGCACGGTGCGCACGGCGACGCGCTTGGGCGCACGCTTGGACGCTCGCGCAGGCTTGGTCGCCTTGGCCGAGCGCTTGACGTGGCTGGACTTCGCCACCGGTTTGCTCGCTGCGGCCGCCGCACTCGCCAGCACCGGTGTCAACGAAAGCGCCAGGGCCAGGGCACAGGCTGCGAGCCACGAAATTCCAGGCAGGTTCTTGTTGCGCACCAGAGTCCTCGACGATGGCCAGTTCGAAAGTGTAGGGCACCGGGAAAATGCACACAAGATCAAGCGCTTGCGTGCATTCTCTAAAGTACCCCCTGCGGTGCGTTCGAAACCGGCCCGCGCCCGCCTGCCCCCTAGCCCTGGGCTGCCACGCGCTCGGCGTTGGAGTGCAGCTTGTTCAGGGCCGCCAGGTAGGCCTTGGCCGACGCCACCACGATGTCGGGATCCGCACCGACCCCGTTCACCACCCGGCCCCCAAGTTGCAGCCGCACGGTGACCTCGCCCTGGGATTCTGTGCTGCCCGAGGTGATGGCATTCACCGAATAGAGCATCATCTCGGCGCCACTTTGCACCTTCGACTCGATGGCCTTGAGGCTGGCATCGACCGGGCCGTTGCCGTCGCTGCTGGCGTGGTGCTCAACCTCGCCGGCCGAGAAGGTCACCGTCGCCTGGGGCCGTTCACCGGTCTCGGAGTGCTGCGACAGCGCCAGTAGCCGGTAATGCTCGTGCTCGTGCGTGACACTCTCGTCGCCGACCAGGGCAATGATGTCCTCGTCGAAGATCTCGCTCTTGCGGTCGGCCAGGTCCTTGAAGCGGGCGAAAGCGGCATTGATCTCGCCTTCGCTTTCCATCTGGATGCCCAGTTCCTGCAGGCGCTGCTTGAAGGCATTCCTGCCCGAGAGCTTGCCGAGCACGATCTTGTTGGCCGCCCAGCCCACGTCCTCGGCGCGCATGATCTCGTAGGTGTCGCGCGCCTTGAGCACGCCGTCCTGGTGAATGCCGCTGGCGTGGGCAAAGGCGTTCGCCCCCACCACCGCCTTGTTCGGCTGCACCACGAAGCCGGTGGTCTGGCTCACCATGCGCGAGGCCGGCACGATCTGCGTGGCGTCGATGCCCAGGCTCAGGCCGAAGTAGTCGCGCCGCGTGCGCACGGCCATGACGACTTCTTCGAGGGCGCAGTTGCCGGCGCGCTCGCCCAGCCCGTTGATCGTGCACTCGACTTGGCGCGCGCCGCCGATCTTCACGCCGGCGAGCGAGTTGGCCACCGCCATGCCCAGGTCGTTGTGGCAATGCACCGACCAGATCGCCTTGTCGGCATTCGGGATGCGCTCGCGCAGGCTGCGGATGAACTCGCCATAGAGCTCGGGCACCGCGTAGCCCACGGTGTCCGGGATGTTGATCGTGCGCGCGCCTTCGGCGATCACCGCCTCCACCACCCGGCACAGAAAGTCGGGGTCGGAGCGGTAGCCGTCCTCGGGCGAGAACTCGACGTCGTCGCACAGGTTGCGCGCGAAGCGCACTGCCAGCCGCGCCTGCTCGAAGACCTGGTCGCGCGTCATGCGCAGCTTCTTCTCCATGTGCAGTTCGCTGGTGGCGATGAAGGTGTGGATGCGCGCGCGGGCGGCGTCCTTCAGGGCCTCGGCGGCGCGCGAAATGTCGCGGTCGTTGGCGCGCGCCAGCGAGCACACGCGGGTCTCGCGGATGGCGCTGGCGATGGCACGCACGGCCTCGAAGTCGCCGTTGCTGGACGCCGCGAACCCGGCTTCGATCACGTCCACGCGCAGCCGCTCCAGTTGGCGGGCGATGCGCAGTTTCTCCTCGCGCGTCATCGATGCGCCGGGAGACTGCTCGCCGTCGCGCAAGGTGGTGTCGAAGATGAAAAGCTGGTCGGACATGGTCGTGGCCTTTGCGTTGAAGGGTGATCGCGAAGCAGCCTGAAAACGCAAACGGCCCGCTGCTTTGCGCTGGCGGGCCGTTGATCGGTGTGTGGGGACGAAAGCGATCAGCGAACCCGCGGGGCTCCTAGCAGGATGAGCGCGACAGGGTGGCTGAACGTCTTCACGGGGTGCATCCTAGCATGCACCCGTCAGGGGTGCAGTCCCTTCTCGTCGGGCTCGTCGGTGGAGATGGCGATCACGCTCACCGGCTGGCCCTTGGTCTTGCGCCAGGCGTACACGGCAAAACCCGAGATGCCGTAGACGCAAAACAGCGCAAACAGCGCCAGCGGCGGGTTCTGGCTGATCAGCGCGATGCCCAGTGCGATGGCCACGATGACCACGAAAGGCACCGTCTGCCTCGCGCCCACCACCTTGAAGCTGTAGAAGGGAACGTTGCTGACCATCGTCAACCCGGCGTAGAGGGTGACGCCGAAGGCCGTCCAGGCAAGCCAGTCGATCTTCCACGCGCCCTTGAATCCGGCGTCGTCCATAACCCAGATGAGGCCCATCACCAGCGCCGCAGCGGCCGGGCTGGGCAGGCCCTGGAAGAAGCGCTTGTCGACGATACCGATGTTGGTGTTGAAGCGCGCCAGGCGCAGTGCCGCACCGGCGATGTAGGCGAAGGCCGGAATCCAGCCCATCTTGCCCAGACCCTTGAGCGCCCACTCGTAGACGATGAGCGCGGGTGCCGCACCGAAGCTCACCATGTCACACAAGCTGTCCATCTGCTCGCCGAAGGCACTCTGCGAGTGCGTCATGCGCGCCACACGACCGTCCATGCCATCGAGCACGGCCGCGCAGAAGATGCCGATGGCCGCCGCCTCGAAACGGCCGTTCATCGCCATGACGATGGCATAGAAGCTCGCGAACAGCGCCGCCAGCGTGATGGCGTTGGGCAGCACGTAGATGCCCTTGCGCCGCGGGCGCTGGAGGAAGGGGGCGGCCGCGTCGGCTTCGTCAGCGGTGGCGGCGGGCAGGTCGTCTTTCATGGCGCAAGGATAGCGCCTGCGCCGCGGGCCTCAATTGCGGTTGCGGTCGACGAGCTTGTTGGCCTTGATCCACGGCATCATCGCGCGCAGCTTCTCGCCCACGACCTCGATCGAGTGCTCGCTGGTGAGGCGCCGCCGCGACAGCAGCGTGGGCGCGCCGGCGCGGTTCTCGAGGATGAAGCTCTTGGCGTACTCGCCGGTCTGGATGTCCTCGAGTGCCTGCTGCATGGCCTTCCTGGACTCGTCGTTGACGATCTTCGGCCCGGTCACGTACTCGCCGTACTCGGCGTTGTTCGAGATCGAGTAGTTCATGTTGGCGATGCCGCCCTCGTAGATCAGGTCGACGATGAGCTTGAGCTCATGCAGGCACTCGAAGTAGGCCATCTCGGGCGCGTAGCCCGCGTCCACCAGCGTCTCGTAGCCGGCCTTGATGAGTTCGACCGTGCCGCCGCACAGCACCGCCTGCTCGCCGAAGAGGTCGGTCTCGGTCTCTTCGCGAAAGCTCGTCTCGATGATGCCGGCCTTGCCGCCGCCATTGGCCGCCGCGTAGCTCAGCGCCATGTCGCGTGCGCGACCGCTCTTGTCGGCATGCACGGCGATGAGGTGCGGCACGCCACCGCCTTGCGCATACGTGTTGCGCACGGTGTGCCCGGGGGCCTTGGGCGCAACCATCCACACGTCCAGGTCGTCGCGCGGCACCACCTGGCCGTAGTGCACGTTGAAGCCGTGCGCGAAGGCCAGCGAGGCGCCCTTGCGGATGTGCGGCTCGACGTCGTTCTTGTAGACCGCGCCGATCTGCTCGTCGGGCAGCAGGATCATCACCACGTCCGCGCCGCGCACGGCGTCGGCCACCTCGGCCACCTCGAGCCCGGCGTTCTCCGCCTTGGCCCAGCTGGCGCCGGCCTTGCGCAGGCCCACGGTGACCTTGACACCGCTGTCGTTGAGATTCTGCGCATGGGCATGGCCCTGCGAGCCATAGCCGATGATGGCCACGTTCTTGCCCTTGATGAGGCTGAGGTCGGCGTCCTTGTCGTAATAAACCTTCATGGTGTTCTCCGTATGAATGCGTTGGTGTGTGGATCAAGCGGCTGCCGCGGAACCGGCTTCGCCGGGCCGCCTGCGGCGACCCCTGGAGGGGGGGCGCCGCAGGCGCTACGGGGGTGGGTCATACCCTCAGGATGCGCTCGCCGCGACCGATGCCGCTGGCACCGGTGCGCACGGTTTCCAGGATCGCCGCGCGATCGATGGCCACGAGGAAGGCATCGAGCTTGCCCGAGTCCCCCGTCAGTTCGATGGTGTAGCTCTTTTCGGTGACATCGATGATGCGGCCGCGGAAGATGTCGGCCATGCGCGTCATCTCCTCGCGCTCCTTGCCCACCGCGCGCACCTTGATGAGCATGAGCTCGCGCTCGGTGAAACTGCCTTCGGTGAGATCGACCACCTTGACCACCTCGATGAGGCGGTTCAGGTGCTTGGTGATCTGCTCGATGACCTCGTCGCTGCCGGTGGTGACGATGGTCATGCGCGAGAGCGAGGCGTCCTCGGTCGGCGCCACGGTCAGGCTCTCGATGTTGTAGCCGCGGGCCGAGAACAGGGCCACCACGCGCGACAGCGCGCCGGGCTCGTTCTCGAGAAGGACCGCAATGATGTGTTTCATGGTCTTCGTCCTGCGCGCGCTTCAGGCGGGTGGCGGGTAGGCCACGGGCCCCGGGCGACACGATTGGCGGTGTGGGAAGGATGGCACCGAGCCGGTCGTGCCCGCTTCGCCGCAACCCCACCCCGGCGCGATCACGCCGGGGCCTTGTGGCGGCGTCGCGGGCTCACAGGTCCTCGGAGCCCAGCAGCATTTCCGTGATGCCCTTGCCGGCCTGCACCATCGGCCAGACGTTCTCCGTGGGGTCGGTGCGCACGTCGAGGAACACGGTGCGGTCCTTCAGGCGCATGGCCTCTCTCAATGCGGCCTCCACATCCGTCGGCTTGTCCACGCGCAGGCCCACGTGGCCATAGGCCTCGGCAAGCTTGACGAAGTCAGGCAGCGCGTCCATGTAGCTGTGCGAGTAGCGCCCGCCGTAGCTCAACTCCTGCCACTGCCGCACCATGCCCAGGTAGCGGTTGTTCAGCGAGACGATCTTCACCGGCGTCTTGTACTGCAGGCAGGTCGAGAGCTCCTGGATGCACATCTGGATCGAGCCCTCCCCGGTGATGCAGAACACATCCGCGTCCGGCCGCGCCAGCTTGATGCCCATGGCGTAGGGCAGGCCCACCCCCATCGTGCCCAGTCCGCCGGAGTTGATCCAGCGGCGCGGCTCCTCGAAGCGGTAGAACTGCGCCGCCCACATCTGGTGCTGGCCGACGTCGGAGGTGATGTAGCAGTCGCTGCCACGCGTGAGCTCCCACAGCTTTTCCACCACCGCCTGCGGCTTGATGACGTCGGCGCTCTTCTTGTAGGCCAGGCAGTCGCGCTTGCGCCACGCGTTGATCTGGTTCCACCAGGCGCCCAGCGCGGCCGCATCCGGGCGCGCCTGGGCCTCCTGCACCTGAGCGATGAGTTCGAGCAGGACTTCCTTGACGTCGCCGACGATGGGGATGTCGACGCGCACGCGCTTGGAAATGGACGAGGGGTCGATATCGACGTGGATGATCTTGCGTTCCACCGAGGCGAAGTGCTTCGGATCGCCGATCACGCGATCGTCGAAGCGCGCACCCACGGCCAGCAGCACGTCGCAGTGCTGCATGGTCATGTTCGCCTCGTAAGTGCCATGCATCCCCAGCATGCCCAGGAAGCGCGGGTCGCTCGCGGCCACGGCGCCCAGGCCCATGAGGGTGTTCGTGCATGGGAAGCCGAGCAATTCGACGAGTCGGCGCAACTCCGTCGATGCATTGCCCAGGATCACGCCGCCGCCGGTGTAGATATACGGCCGCCTGGCATGCAGGAGCAGCTGCACGGCCTTGCGAATCTGCCCGCCGTGGCCCTTCTTCGCCGGGTTGTAGGAGCGCATCTCCACCGTCTCGGGGTAGTGGAAACGCGCGCTCTCGAGCGAAACGTCCTTGGGGATGTCCACCACCACCGGACCGGGCCGGCCGGTGCGGGCGATGTGGAAGGCCTTCTTCATGGTCAGGGCGAGGTCGCGCACGTCCTTCACCAGGAAGTTGTGCTTGACCACCGGGCGCGTGATGCCCACCGTGTCGCATTCCTGGAACGCGTCCAGGCCGATCGCCGGCGTCGGCACCTGCCCGGTGACGATGACCATGGGGATCGAATCCATGTAGGCCGTGGCAATTCCCGTGACGGCGTTCGTGACACCGGGGCCCGAAGTCACCAGCGCCACGCCAACGTCGCCGGTGGCGCGCGCGTAGCCGTCCGCCGCATGGACCGCGGCCTGCTCGTGGCGCACCAGCACATGCTGGATGCTGTCCTGCTTGTACAGGGCGTCGTAGATGTAGAGCACCGCCCCTCCGGGGTAACCCCAAAGGTACTTCACTCCCTCGGCCTGCAGGCAGCGAACGAGGATTTCCGAGCCGTTGAGCTCAGGCGCGGCGGTGTGGGGTGAGGAAGGCGGTGCCATGGCGGCACGCTTGACTTCCGCGGCAGACGTATCCATGAAGAACCTCTGTGAATTTCTCTGACGAAAATCCATCGGTGCACCTCCTGCGCGCCCTCGTGAGGCGGATTCGGTACCTGCGCGCCCAAAGCCCGCCGTCGGGGTCTGACGGCCGGGCTCGGGACCCAAGAAAACGTTGTGCGAAGCAACATTATGCCTCGGCCGGCGCGCTCGCTGCCCCGTCCTCATGCACTGCGCAGGTGCGATGAGATAATCCCGCGCGCCCGAACCGGGCGATGCCGCCCCTGTACGCGTTGGCCACCGACAAGGAACTCTCCGACTTTCTCAAGAGCGTCGAGAAGCGCGCGTTCAAGCGCACGGTGTATGCGGTGCGCAGCGACGACGCCGCACTGGACATCGTGCAGGACGCGATGATCCGCCTTGCCGAGAAATACGCCGACCGACCCGCGGCCGAGCTGCCCCTGGTCTTCCAGCGCATCCTCTCCAACGCCACCATGGACTGGTTCCGGCGTGAAAAGGTGCGCGGTGCGGTGATGCAGAACCTCTCCGACTTCGACCATTCGCAGGAGGATGGCGAATTCGATCTTCTCGAGGTGCTGCACTCACTCGAGGACACGCTGGGCACCGAAAGTGCCTTCGACGCCGTGTCCAGGGCACAGATCCTGCAAATGATCGAAACCGAGGTGGTGGGGCTTCCCGGGCGTCAACGGGAAGCCTTCCTCCTTCGTTACTGGGAGGAATTCGACGTGGCCGAGACCGCTGCGGTGATGGGTTGCTCCGAAGGCAGTGTCAAGACACACTGCTCGCGGGCGGTGCATGCGCTGGCAAAGGCCCTCAAGGCCAAGGGAATCACGCCATGAAGACCCCGAACACACGTGCAGACGAGTCCGCGATCGAATCGCGGCTGGCGGTGCGGCTTGCCGGCAGCCTGAGCGCGCGTGCCGAGTTCTTGCCGCACGATGTGACCGAACGCCTGCGCTTCGCGCGCGAGCGGGCGTTGACGCATGCGCGCCAAGCCAGCCAGGCGGCCCCGGCGTCGACGACGACGGTGGTGGTGTCCGGGCAGGTGACGCTGGCGCTGGGCTCCTTCGTGCCCTGGTGGCAGCGTGCGGCGGCGGTGCTGCCGCTGGTGCTGCTGGTGGCGGGCTTCCTGCTCATCGAACGCTGGACCGTGCGCGAGCAGGTTCTCGCCGCGGCCGAAATCGACGCGCAGTTGCTCTCCGACGACCTGCCGCCGGACGCCTACAACGACCCGGGCTTCGCCGAGTTCCTGCGCACGCCCCGGGCACGCTGATGCCACGCCCCCTGCCCCGCCTCGTCGCCGCGCTGCTGTGCGCACTGCTGCTCGGCGCCGCCACCGCCGCCGCCGGCATCGACCGCACGCCCACCTGGGCTTCGCTCACCGGCGCCCAGCGCCAGGTGCTGGCCCCGCTGCAACACAGCTGGGCGGCGATGGATCCCGAACGCAAGCAGAAGTGGATTGAGGTCGCCGCCCGCTGGCGCACCATGCCAGGCGAGGAGCGTGGGCGCATCCAGGGTCGGATGGCCGAGTGGGCGCAGCTGACGCCGAGCGAACGCGCGCGGGCACGCCTGCAGTTCCAGGAGACGCGCCAGCTTCCCGCCGGGGAGAGGCAGGCACGCTGGGAGGCGTATCAGTCGCTCAGCCCGGAGCAGCGCAAGACGCTGGCCCAGCAGGCCAAACCGGCAGCGCGTGCGGCCTCGGCAACGCTGGCCTCCGCCCGCCCCCGCACCCAGGCGGACACGGGCCACGCCAAGCGCAACGTGGTCGTTCCGGCGACGGTGCCCGCGGGCCGTGCGGTGGCCCCGGTGGTCGTGCAGGCCCGGCCCGGCGCGACCACTACGACCATGGCCACGCGGGCGGCGCCCGCCGCGCACAACCGTGCCGGCATGCCCAAGATCGCGGCCACGCCAGGCTTCGTCGATCCTGCCACCTTGCTGCCACGCCGCGGCCCGCAAGGCGCGCCCGTGCGGGCCGCTGCGGCCGAGGGCCCACCCGCTCCACGGTGATGGCGGCCGCAGCCACCGCGGACGCCCTGCACACACCCGGCCTGGGCCGGCGCCTGGCCTGTTTCCTCTATGAGGGCGTGCTGCTCTTCGGCGTGGTCATGGCCGCCGGGCTGCTCTACGCCACGCTGACGAACCAGCGCCATGCGCTGGCCGGCACCACCGGGCTGCAGTGGCTGCTTTTCATCGTGTTGGGGGTCTACTTCGTCGGTTTCTGGTCGCGCACGGGGCAGACCCTGGCCATGCTCACCTGGCACATCCGCCTGGTCACACGCGACGGGCAGCCGGTCTCGCTTGCCCGCGCGCTGTGCCGCTACGTGCTGGCATGGATGTGGTTCGCCCCAGCCCTCCTGGGGCTGCAACTGGCGGGCCTGAAGAGCCCCCAAGCCGCCTTCGCCGCGCTCCTGGCGGGGGCCCTCGCCTACGCCGGGTTGTCCTGGCTGCGGACGGACCGTCAGTACTGGCACGATGTGGTCTGCGGCACACGCCTCGTCACGTGGCGCCGACGCTCCGGCCCTTGAACACATGTCTCTCCCCGCCCTCAGCATCTGCGTGTATTGCGGCTCGCGCCATGGCGAGCGCCCCGGCTATGCCCAGGCGGCGCGCGCCCTGGGCGAGGCCATCGGCGCGCGCGGCTGGCAGCTCGTCTACGGCGGCGGCAAGGTCGGCCTGATGGGGGAAATCGCGGATGCCGCGCTGGCTGCCGGCGGCCGTGTCGTGGGCGTCATCCCGGAAAGCCTCAAGCAGCGCGAAGTCGGTCACCTGGGACTGCACGAATTGCACGTCGTGCCCGACATGCACGTGCGCAAGCAGATGATGGCCGAGCGCGCCGACGCCTTCATCGCCCTGCCCGGCGGCATCGGCACGCTGGAAGAGCTCTACGAGGTGTGGACCTGGCGCCAGCTCGGCTACCACGACCAACCCATCGGCCTGCTCAACGTCGAGGGCTACTACGACGACCTGCTGCGCTTCATGCGCCACTCGGTGCGCGAAGGTTTCCTCTCTGCGGCCCAGCTCGACGCCGTGCATGTGGCGCAGGACCCGCAAGCGCTGCTGCTGACGCTCGCCGGCCAGGCACGGCAGGCCCGCGCCACCGACGACTTCTCGAGAATCTGACGCCGCGCCTGGCCGCGCTCAGACCGCGGCGCTGTCGGTCTCGCCGGTGCGGATGCGCACCACCTGCTCGACCGGGGTGACGAAGATCTTGCCGTCGCCGATCTTGCCCGTCTTCGCCGCCTTGACGATGGACTCGATGCAGCGGTCGACGTCCTCGTCGCGCACCACGACCTCGACCTTCACCTTGGGCAGGAAGTCGACCACGTACTCGGCGCCGCGGTAGAGCTCGGTGTGGCCCTTCTGACGCCCGAAGCCCTTCACCTCGGTCACCGTGAGCCCGGATACGCCCACCTCGCCCAGCGCCTCGCGCACTTCCTCGAGTTTGAACGGCTTGATGATGGCGGTGATCTGCTTCATTTGATGACTCCGAAAGACATGGGGCGCTGCCTTGATTTAAGCACGGAACCTGGAGGTGATGGGATAGCGCCAGTCGCGCCCGAAGGCGCGGTGGGTGATGCGTATGCCCACCGGTGCCTGGCGTCGCTTGTACTCGTTGAACTTGATCAGGCGTGTGACGCGTTCGACATCGGCGCGCGCGAAGCCGGCGGCAATGATCTCCTCGATGCCCTGGTCGTCCTCCATGTAGCGCGCCAGGATGGCATCGAGCACCTCGTAGGGCGGCAGGCTGTCCTGGTCGGTCTGGTCGGGCCGCAGTTCGGCCGAAGGAGGACGCGTGATGATGCGCTCGGGGATCACCGGGCCGACGCTGCCGTCCGCGCGCGGCGTGGGCTGGCGGTTCTTCCACGCCGCCAGGCGGTAGACCAGGGTCTTGGCCACGTCCTTGATCACCGCAAAGCCCCCGGCCATGTCGCCGTACAGCGTGCAGTAGCCGGTGGCCATCTCGCTCTTGTTGCCGGTGGTCAGCACGATGGCGCCGAGCTTGTTGGACAAGGCCATGAGCAGCGTGCCGCGGATGCGCGCCTGCAGGTTCTCCTCCGTCGTGTCCTCGGCCAGTCCGGTGAACTGCGACGCCAGGCTCTCGCGGAAGGCGTCGAACATCGGCGCAATGCCGATCTCGTCGTAGCGCACCCCCAGCCGCGCGGCCATCTCGCGCGCATCGATGCGCGAGATCTCCGCGGTATAGGGCGAGGGCATCATCACCGTGCGCACCTTCTCCGCGCCCAGCGCGTCGACGGCCAGCGCGAGCACGAGGGCCGAATCGACGCCGCCGGACAGACCGATGATTGCCCCGGGAAAACCGTTCTTGCCCAGGTAGTCGCGCACGCCGGTGACGAGCGCCGCCCAGGCCTGCGCCTCGAGCTCGGGCACGGGCGCAAGCGCGCCGCGCGGCACCATGTCGTCGCCGATCTCGAGCACCAGCAAGGCCTCCTCGAACGCCGCGGCGCGCGCGCTCACCTGGCCGGCAGCGTCGACGGCGAACGAGGCCCCATCGAAGACCACCTCGTCCTGCCCGCCCACGAGGTGCGAGTAGAGCAAGGGCCGGCACGTGGCGCGTGCACGCTCGGCCATGCGCGCCTCGCGCTCGCCCGCCTTGTCCAGGTGAAAGGGCGAGGCGTTGAGCACGCACAGCAGCTCCGCACCGGCCGCGCAGGCCGCGCGCGCGGGCTCTTCGAACCAGGCGTCCTCGCAGATGAGCACGCCGACACGGCGGCCGGCAATCTCCACCACCAGCGGCGGCAGGCCGGCGTCGCGGCCCGACGCAAAATAGCGCCGCTCGTCGAAGACTTGGTAGTTCGGCAACTCGCGCTTGCAATAGGTGCCCAGCACGCGCCCGCCGGCAAGCACCGAGGCGGCGTTGAAACGCTGCTGCACGGCCATCGACCGGGAGCGCAGGTCCCCATGCGGGCCGAACTGATGCGGATGGCCTACGATGACATGCAGGCCCGCGCAATCCGAGAGCTCCTGGGCCAGTCCCGCCAGGGCGTCGGCGCAGGCCTGCATGAAGGCCGGGCGCAGCAGCAGATCTTCCGGTGGGTAGCCCGCGAGGGCCAGCTCGGGGGCGACGACGAGGCTGGCGCCCGCGGCGTGGGCCTTGCGCGCGGCCTGGGCCACGCGGCGCGAATTGCCGGCGATATCCCCCACCGTCGCGTTGATCTGCGCGAGCGCCACTTTCATGAGATCAGGCCCCGAATGCCGCAGGTGCACACCATCGAAAACGATTATGTCATCCGGGTTCACGACGACCCCTCCAGCGTCGACGCCGGCGCCTGGAACGCCCTTCTCGCCACGCAGCCCGCGCCCACGCCCTTCATGCGTCACGAGTACCTTGCGGCACTGCATGCCTCGGGCAGCGCAGTGCCGGCCACCGGATGGACGGCGCAGTTCATCACCCTCGAATCGGCCGGTGCGCTGCAAGCCGCGGCGGCGCTGTACCTGAAAAGCCATTCCTACGGCGAATACGTGTTCGACTGGGCCTGGGCCGACGCCTACCGCCGCCACGGCCTGCGCTACTACCCCAAGCTGCTGGGTGCCGTGCCTTTCACGCCCGTGCCGGGCACGCGCTTGCTGGCGCGCGACGAGGCCTGGCGCGCGCGCCTGGTGCAGGCCGTGGCCGAACTGGCACGCGAGGGCGGGCGGTCCTCGGCCCACCTGCTCTTCGTCGACGAGGTCGACCGCACGGCCCTGGCGCAGGCCGGCTGGATGATGCGCCAGGGCGTGCAGTTCCACTGGACGCAGGACGCCACGCGCCCGATCGCCGACTTCGACGACCTGCTCTCGCGCCTGCAGCGCGACAAGCGCAAGAAGATCCAGCAGGAGCGCCGCCGCGTCGCCGCGCAGGGCGTGAGCTTCACGGTGCACGAAGGGCGGGCCATCGACGAGGCCGCGTGGGACTTCTTCCACCGCTGCTACACGCTGACCTACGAGGCGCACCAGGGCACGCCCTACCTGACGCGCGCGTTCTTCACCCAGATGGCACAGACGATGCCCGAGCACTGGGTGATGTTCCTCGCGCAGCGCGCCGGCACGCCCATCGCCGCGTCGCTGGTGGCCGTGGACGTGGCCACACGCAGCGCCTGGGGCCGCTACTGGGGCGCCACGCAGACGCTGAGCTGTCTGCACTTCGAGGCCTGCTACTACCAGCCCCTGGCGTGGTGCCTGGCCCACGGCTACCAGCGCTTCGAAGGCGGTGCGCAGGGCGAGCACAAGATGGCGCGCGGGCTGCTGCCGGTGGCCACCCATTCGGCGCACTGGCTGCGCGACGAGCGCTTTGCCGCCGCGGTGGCCGATTTCCTCGCCCGCGAAGGCCAGGGCCTGAGCGGCTACGTCGACGAGCTGCGCGAACGCAACCCGTTCAAGGGCGGGTGATCAGGCCCGCTGCCTGGCCGCGGCGAACGCCGCGATGCCCGCGGCCACTTCCCGGCGCGCGCTGTCCGGCCCTTCCCAGCCGAGCACCTTCACCCACTTGCCCACCTCGAGGTCCTTGTAGTGCTCGAAGAAGTGCTGGATCGTCTTCAGGCGCAGCGGATTGAGGTCCTCGGCCTTCTGCCAGGCCGAGTAGATGGAGAGGATCTTGTCGATGGGCACGGCCAGGAGCTTGCTGTCGCCACCGGCCTCGTCCTCCATCTTCAGCATCCCCAGGGGCCGGCAGGTGACCACCACGCCGGGGATGAGCGGCACCGGCGTGATCACCAGCACGTCGACCGGGTCGCCATCGTCGGCCAGCGTGTTGGGGATGTAGCCGTAGTTGCACGGGTAGTGCATGGCCGTGCTCATGAAGCGGTCGACGAACAGGGCCCCGGTCTCGTGGTCGACCTCGTACTTGATGGGGTCGGCGTTCATCGGGATCTCGACGATCACGTTGAACTCATGGGGAGCCTTGGGGCCCGGGGTGACGTTGTGAAGGCTCATCTCGCGGTCTCGTGTAACGTTCCAGTCAGCGGCCGGGTGGATTCTAGGGCGCTCATCCGTCGGGCCCGCCTGCACGCCACGCCGGGACGCCTTCGATGGCAAACCCCATGCGGCCGGCGATGGCCCATGCTTTAGCATTTGCGCGCCCTGAAGAACATAGCGTCCGACCCTCTACCCGCACGGTCGACGCGCAAAAGTTACCCCACTCGATCGAAGAAGGAACACCCCCATGAGCACCTCGATGGCGCTGTATGTCGCGCTGGCCTGCGGCCTGGCCGCAGTGATTTACGGCTTCGTGCAACGAAGTTGGATCCTCTCGCAGGACGCCGGCAGCGCCCGCATGCAGGAGATTTCCAACGCCGTGCAGCAGGGCGCTGCGGCCTACCTGGCGCGCCAGTACAAGACCATCGCCATCGTCGGCGTGGTGCTGGCCATCTTGATCTTCTACTTCCTGGGCAGCCAGACCGCCCTGGGCTTCGTCCTCGGCGCGGTGCTCTCGGGCGCCTGCGGCTTCATCGGCATGAACGTCTCCGTGCGCGCCAACGTGCGCACGGCGCAGGCCGCCACCCGGGGCATCGGCCCGGCACTGGACATCGCCTTCAAGGGCGGCGCCATCACCGGCATGCTCGTCGTCGGCCTGGGCCTGCTCGGCGTGGGCGGGTTCTTCATCTACGTCACCGGCATCACCCGGGTCGACCCGGAGACGCTCAAGCCCCTGCTTGGCCTGGCCTTCGGCGCCTCGTTGATCTCGATCTTCGCGCGCCTGGGCGGCGGCATCTTCACCAAGGGTGCGGACGTCGGCGCCGACCTGGTGGGCAAGGTCGAGGCCGGCATCCCCGAGGATGACCCGCGCAATCCGGCGGTGATCGCCGACAACGTGGGCGACAACGT
>DYOR01000002.1 GCA_020720385.1 Rubrivivax sp. | reverse complement strand
CATGCGCGGCATTGTAGGCAGCGCCTCAGCGCAGCCCCGTGCCCTCGCGCGGTCCCAGCCGCGTGAGCAGCCAGAGCAGCGCGGCGTAGGGCCACAGCCAGCCCACCCACTGCGCCAGCCCGTGGAAGCGCACGAAGCGGCCCTGCTCCCAGGCCTGCAGGCTGAGCGCGAAGTAGGGGTCAGCCGGGGCCTGCGACACGCCCACCACCAAGCCGGTGAGGGCCACCAGGCCGGCACCCGCCACCACCTGCCGGGGCAGGCGCACGCAGGCCAGTGCCAGCACGATGCCCAGCGCCAGGCCGGGCAACGCCGGCGGGCCGAGCCAGGCCATGGCGTGAGCGGGTCCGAAGTTGAGCAAGGTGGACAGCGTCATGCCGGCGAAGGCCAGCGCCAGTCCCGACAGCGCCACGGCGGCGCGGCGCCAGCCCGGGCGCACCACCACGTAGGCCACCAGGCAGGGCGCCCACAGGCCCAGGGCCACGATGAGGCTCTCGCTCAGGGGTCGCAGCGGCGTAGCGGCCGGTGCGGGGGTGTCGAGCAGCAGGTAGACCGACTGTGCCCAGGGCACGTCCTGCAGCCACTCGGCCAAGGCGGCGCGCAGCCTCTCGCCCACCTGCCCCAGCCCGAGAGGCACCGGAGTCGGGAAGAGCAGGCCCACGGGCCACAGCGCGAGCAGCGCCAGCGCCGTGGCGCTTTCGCCGGCGAACCAGCGCTGGCGCAGCGCCTGCCAGCGGTCGATCAGCCCGAGGCGGTAGGCGAGCAGCGCGAGCAGGCCGCCGCCCAGCGCACCACCTGCGTTGAGCGCGAAGTCCTCGAGCGAAGGCACGCGCTCGGGCAGAAAGTGCTGCAGCAGCTCGCAGCCGTACGACAAGGCCGTGCCTGCCCCTGCGCCCCACAGCAGCGCGCCGCCGGAGCGCTGCCCGCCGCGGCGCGCCGCCGTCGCCACCAGCGCGCCCAGCGGGGTGTAGCCCAGCAGGTTGGAGGCGATGTCGAAGGGGATGTGCCAGTGCGGCCAGTGCAGCGCCAGCAGCTCGGGCAGCTCCTGCCCCGGCGGCCAGCGCCAGCCGCTGAAAGGGTAGAGGCTGGCGTAGACCACCAGCGCGGCGTAGGCCAGGGCCAGCGGCAGGGCCAGGCTGCGGTGGCGCGACGGCATCATGAGCCATTATGTGCAGTCGTCCGCGGCGCCTGCAGCCGGGCTGGCGCCGCGCAAAAAAGGCGGCCCCGACAGGCGCCGGGGCCGGCAAGCCTCATCGCGTTGGTCGCGCCAAGGCACCTGCTCAGGGAGGAAAAGCAGGGAACGACAACCTCGCGGCTATCATTCGAAAACCACTTTAGCAGATCGGGAGTGTCCGCGGTAACGAGGCTGCGGCCACGGGCGACGGGTCGGCCGCACGGTGCCCGGGGAGAGACCATGATCACGCCACCGCCGTATCCCGCCAGCCGGCCGCGCCGCCTGCGCCGCGACGCCTTCACGCGCGAGCTGGTGCGCGAAAACCGGCTCGCGCCGCAGGACCTGATCCTGCCCGTCTTCGTGCTCGACGGCGTCGGCCTGGCGCAGGACGTGGCGAGCATGCCCGGCGTGCAGCGGCGCAGCGTCGACGGCCTCTTCGCGCTGGCCGAGGAATGCGTCGAGCTCGGCGTGCCGGTGATGGCGCTGTTCCCGGTCATCGCCCCGGCGCTGAAAACCCCCGATGGCCGCGAAGCGACCAACCCCGAGGGCCTGGTGCCGCGCGCCGTGCGCGAGCTCAAGAAGCGCTTCCCCGAACTCGGCGTGCTCACCGACGTGGCGCTGGACCCCTTCACCAGCCACGGCCAGGACGGCCTGCTCGACGACACCGGCTACATCGTCAACGACGCCACCGTGGCCGTGCTCGCGAAGCAGGCCCTGGTGCAGGCCGAAGCCGGCGTGGACATCGTCGCGCCCAGCGACATGATGGACGGGCGCATCGGCGCCATCCGCCAGGCGCTCGAGGGCGCGGGCCGCATGCACACGCGCATCATGGCCTACAGCGCCAAGTACGCCAGCGCCTTCTACGGCCCCTTCCGCGACGCCGTGGGTTCGGCCGCCAACCTGGGCAAGGGCGACAAGAAGGCCTACCAGATGGACCCGGGCAACAGCGACGAGGCGCTGCGCGAGGTGGCACTGGACATCGCCGAGGGCGCCGACATGGTGATGGTCAAGCCCGGCATGCCCTACCTCGACATCGTGCGCCGCGTGAAGGACGAGTTCCGCGTGCCCACCTTCGCCTACCAGGTGAGCGGCGAATACGCGATGCTCAAGGCCGCCGCCGCCAACGGCTGGCTGGACCACGACGCGGTGATGATGGAAGCCTTGCTCGCTTTCAAGCGCGCCGGCGCCGACGGCGTGCTGAGCTACTTTGCGCTGGAAGCGGCGCGGGTGCTGCGCCGGCGCTGACCGGGCCCGCGGCAGGGCCCCGGGCGCGGCCCCTACAACTGGCGCTGCCGCGCCAGCGGCGGGTTGCGCGCGAAGTAGCGCCGGATGCCACGGGCCAGGGCCTCGACGAGCCGCTCGCGGTAGGCGCCGTCGCGCAGCTTGTCTTCCTCCTCGGGGTTGGAGATGAAGGCCGTCTCGACGAGGATGCTGGGCACGTCGGGTGCCTTGAGCACGGCGAAGCCGGCCTGCTCCACCTGGCCGCGGTGCAGTCGGCCCACGCGGCCGATGTTCGTCAGCACCTCGCCGCCCAGGCTCAGGCTGTCCTTGATCTGCGCCGTGGTGCTCATGTCGAGCATCGCACGCAGCACCTGGGCGTCGTTCACCTTGGCCACGTTCACCCCGCCCACGGCATCGGCGGCGTTCTCGCGCGCCGCCATCCAGCGCGCGGCGCTGCTGCTGGCGCCCTTGTTCGAGAGCACGAAGACGCTCGCGCCGCGGGCCTCGGGGCGGAAGAAGGCATCGGCGTGCAGGCTCACGAAGAGGTCGGCCTGCACGCGCCGGGCCTTGCGCACGCGCTCCTGCAGCGGGACGAAGAAGTCCGCGTCGCGCGTCATCATCACGCGCATGCCGGGCAGCGCATTGAGACGCTCGCGCAGGGCCAGCCCCAGGGCCAGCACGACGTCCTTCTCGCGCAAGCCCGTGGGGCCGATCGCGCCGGGGTCCTCGCCGCCATGGCCCGGGTCCAGGGCGACGATGACCAGGCGCTCCACGCGCTGGCGCTCGATGGCCGTCGGCGGTGCGGCGGGCTGCGGCAGCGCCGTGGCGGGGGCCGCGCTCGCCGCGGGCGCCGCTGCCGCGGGCAGCGGCAATGTCCCCGGGCGGCCGGGTGGCGCGGCGCCGGCCGCGGCTTGGGGCGGACCGACGGACGGTGGCTTGTCGATGCGCGCAATGAGCTCGCCCAGCGCGTCCTGCACCGCCTGCGCCGCGCGCTGCTCGGCAGCTTCCTTCTCGCGGATGAGCGCCAGCAGCGGGTCGACCTCCTGCACCGGGAAGAGATCGAACACCAGCCGGTGCTGGTAGGCCGCCACCGGCGCCAGCGTGAACTGCTGCGGCCGCACCGCCTGCTTCAGGTCGAACACCAGGCGCACCACTTTCGGCTGGAACTGGCCCACGCGCACGCCGGCGATGTAGGGGTCGCCGGGCCGCACCTTGCCCACCAGCTCGCGCAGCGCGCTGCCCAGCTCCAGCCCGTCGATGTCGACCACCAGCCGCTCGGGGGCGTGGGTGAGCAGGTGCGTGGCGGCCAGGAGGTGGTCGGACTCGATGGTCACGCGCGTGTAGTCCTGCGCCGGCCACAGGCGCACGGCGACGATGCCCGCGCCGCGTGAGCGCAGCGGCAGGCCGAGCATGAGCACCAGGCTGCCCATGCGTTGCAGCGCGCGGCGGCGCGCGCGGCTGGTCATGGCAGCAACGCCAGGCCGCGCGGCGTGCCGGCTTCGACGCGCACCTCGCGCGCGTCGCCCTCGCGCGGTTCGATGTCCAAGCGCAGGTCGGCCACGGGCAACATGCCCACAGCGTTCCCGGGCCACTCGGCGAGCTTCAAGCCGGGCTGCGCGAAGAGGTCGCGAAAGCCGGCGTCGGCCCACTCGCGCGGGTCGCTGAAGCGGTAGAAGTCGAAGTGCGAGATGTTCAACCCGGGCAGCGCGTAGGGCTCGAGCACGGCGTAGGTCGGGCTCTTGATGCGTCCGCTCACGCCCAGCGCACGCAGCAGGTGGCGCACGAAGGTGGTCTTGCCCGCACCCAGCGGGCCGTGCAGCTCGATGTAGGCGTCGGCCAGCTCGGGCCGGCGCGCCAGGCGCGCCGCGAACGCGGCACAGCCGGCCTCGTCGGCCCAGATCACCTGGCGGCTTCCTAGAATGGGGCGATGCATGGTCGCGAGCAAGGCGGGCATCACGGTGATGCGCAGGCGCTGGTGCAACGCCTGCGGGATTGGTCGCGTGAGCTCGGATTCTCACAGATCGGGGTCAGCGGCATCGACCTGGCCGCGGCCGAACCCGGCCTGCTCGAATGGCTTGCCGCCGGTTTTCACGGCGGCATGGCCTACATGGCGTCGCATGGCCTGAAGCGGGCACGGCCGGCGGAACTGGTGCCGGGCACGCTGAGCGTGATCAGCGCGCGCATGGACTACCTGCCGCGCGACGCTCCGGGTGACTGGGTGGCCGTCGAGCGCGGCGCCCAGCGCGACCCACGGCGCGCGGTGGTCTCGGTCTATGCGCGCGGCCGCGACTACCACAAGGTCATGCGCGCGCGCTTGCAGGCGCTGGCCAAGCGCCTGGCCGCCGAAGTCGGTCCGCTGGGCCACCGCGTCTTCACCGATTCGGCGCCGGTGCTCGAAGTCGAACTCGCCACGCGGGCCGGCCTGGCCTGGCGCGGCAAGCACACGCTGGCGCTGGCGCGCGAGGCGGGGTCGATGTTCTTCCTGGGCGAGATCTTCGTCGACCTGGCGCTGCCGTTCGACGCGCCCGTCGGTGCGCATTGCGGGCGCTGCAGCGCGTGCATCGCCGTGTGCCCCACGCAAGCCATCGTCGCCCCCTACCGGCTGGACGCGCGGCGCTGCATCAGCTACCTGACCATCGAGCACGATGGCGCCATCCCCGTCGAGCTGCGCGCGGCGCTGGGCAACCGCATCTATGGCTGCGACGATTGCCAGCTGGTGTGCCCGTGGAACAAGTACGCACAGCGCTCGACCCTGCCCGACTTCGACGTGCGCGCGAGCCTGGGCACGGCCACGCTGCTGCAGCTGTGGGCCTGGAGTGAGGCCGAATTCCTGCAGCGCAGCCAGGGCAGCGCGATGCGCCGCATCGGCTGGCGGCGCTGGCGCCGCAACCTGGCCGTGGCGCTGGGCAATGCGTGGGGCGGAACCGACGACGCGGCCTTGGCGCAGGCTTTGAGCGCGGCGCGGGCATCAGCCGACGAGCTCGTGGCCGAGCACATCGACTGGGCCCTGGCCCGGCGGCCCGCCTAGGACGCCGCGCGCCACATCGCCAGCCACAGCGGCAGGCTCACCATGCCCACCAGCGTGGAGGCGGTGACCAGCCCGGCCACGAAGCCGCCATGTCCACCCATGCGCACCGCCAGCACGTAGGCACTCGAGGCCGTGGGCAGGGCGGCAAAGAGCAGGACCACGAGTTGCTGTGTCGGTGGCAGGCCCAGGGCACCCACCGCCAGCAGCGCGAGCGCCGGCAGCAGCAGGTGGCGTATGCCGAGCAAGCCGGCGGCGAGACCCGGCCCTTCGCGCAGCGCACCGAACTGCAGCCCCGCGCCGACGGCCATCAGGCCCAGGGGCAGCGCCGCCCCGCCGACGCGCGCCAGCGTCAGGCTGGCCAGTTCGGGCAGCTTCAGCCCGAGTGCATTGCACAGCAGGCCCGAGGCGGTGGCGATGATGAGCGGGTTGCGCGCGATCTCGCGCCAGTAGCTCTGCCCGCCATGGCGCGCCAGCGGCCACACCGCGGCCACGTTGGCCAGTGGCACGCACACCGACATGAGCAGGGCCATCGAAGCCACGCCGGGCGTGCCCGCCATGCGGTCCGCCAGGGCCAGGGCGACGTAGGAGTTGAAGCGGAACGACACCTGCGCACCCGAGGCGTGCAGGCGCGCGTCGACCCCCGGCCAGGCACGCAGTGCATACGCCGCCACGATGCCGCTGGCCATGATCCCCAGTCCGCTGCCCGCCAGGGGCAGCGCACTCGACAGGGCGATCGGGTGGCGTAGGATCGACTGGAAGAGCAGTGCAGGAAAGAGGACGAAGTAGACCAGGCGTTCGACCCCGTCCCACACCGGGCGGCCGAGCGCCGTGTGGCGGCAGATCAGATGGCCGGCGACAATGAGCAGGAAGTCGGGCAGGAGCAGCAGGGCATCGGTCATGCCGCAAGTATCGTGGCGTGCGCGACTTGCGCGTCGGCCCGGGCGGTCGGCGGACAGGCCACGACGAACGTTGTGTGAAGCCGGCCACCTTTCTTTCCCAGCCCACCCTACCCTAGCTCATGCCGCTGCCCCGTCGTTCGCTGCTCGTCGCCGCCCTGTCCACCGTCAGCCCGTGGTTGCACGCGGCCGAGACCGCGCTGCGCGTCGAAGGCCGGCTCTTCGAGCGCCGCGTGCGACTGGGGGGCACGGACTTGCTGCTCAACGGCACGGGCGTGCGCGCAGTGGCCTGGTTCAAGGGCTACGTCGCGGCCCTGTACCTCAGCGAGCGCGCCGCGACCCCCGCCGAGGTGCTCGCCACGCCGGGCCCCAAACGGCTGCAGATGGTCATGCTGCACGACGCCCCGGCGGCCGAGTTCGTGAAGGCCTTCCACAAGGGCGTGAAGCGCAATGCCACGGCGCAGGAATTGCCGCGCCTGGAGGGCCGCATGCAGCGCTTTGCGGCCCTCGTCGCCGCGCTGGGCACGGTGCGCGAAGGCGACGTCGTGAACCTCGATTTCGAGCCCGACCGCGGTCTGGCCTTCACCGTGAATGGCAAACTACCCGTTGAGCTGATTGCCGGTGAGGACTTCTACGCCGCCCTGTTGCGCGCCTTCATCGGCGACAAGCCCTACGACAAGAAACTCAAGGCGGGCCTGCTCGGCCTGGCGCCTTGACACCCGCCGGTTTTCACTTCACTGACCCATGGAGAACCTACTGATGCAACGCAGACGAATCGCCCTCATCCTCGGTGCTGCCGGCATGGCACTCACCGCGCCCCTGCTGGCCCACGCCCAGGCTTACCCGACCAAGCCCGTGCGCCTGGTCGTGCCCTTCGCGCCCGGCGGCACCACGGACATCGTCGCGCGCATCGTCAGCGAGCGCATGAGCCAGGCACTGGGGCAGCAGGTGGTGGTGGAGAACAAGGCCGGCGCCGGCGGTTCGATCGGCGCGCTCGAGGTGATCCGCGCCGCGCCGGACGGCTACACGCTGAGCATGGCCACGGTGTCGACGACCGCCGCCAACCCGGCCATCAACCCGAAGATCGGCTACAGCCCGGTGACCGACTTCACCCCCGTGATCAACATCGCGGCCACCCCCAACGTCATCGCCGTGCACCCCTCGTTCCCGGCGCGCGACTACAAGGGCTTCATCGCCGAACTGAAGAAGAACCCGGGCAAGTACAGCTACGCCAGCTCGGGCACAGGCGGCATCGGCCACCTGCAGACCGAGCTCTTCAAGAGCCTGGCCGGCGTGTTCATGACGCACATCCCCTACCGCGGAGCGGGCCCCGCGCTCAACGACACCGTCGCCGGGCAGGTGCAGATCATCTTCGACAACATCCCCTCGGCCTTGCCCTTCATCAAGGACGGCCGGCTCATCCCCATCGTCGTCGCCGCGCCGCAGCGCCTGGCCCAGTTGCCCAGCGTGCCCACGTTCAAGGAAGTCGGCCTGGAGCCGGTCAACCGCATGGCCTACTACGGCGTCCTCGGCCCCAAGGGCATGCCCAGGGACGTGGTGGACAAGATCGCCACGGCGGTGAAGAAGGCGCTGGAGGACGCCAACGTGCGCAAGCGCATCGGCGACACCGGCTCGCTCATCGTCGCCAACACGCCCGAGCAGTTCAGCGCGCAGATCAAGGCCGAGTTCGAGGTCTACAAGGCGGTGGTGGTGAAGCAGGGCCTGAAGATCGACTGAAGCGCCGCGGCGCCGACCCGACAGGGGCCACCGGCAGGTGGCTCCGATACTCGCAGCCATGGAACGCGACGCTTGCAGTGCCGGCGCCATCGATCGCTTCATCGATGCCCTGTGGCTCGAGGACGGTCTGGCGCCGCTGACGCTGGCGGCCTACCGCCGCGACCTCGCCTTGTACGCGGCCTGGCTGCAGGGGCACAACGGCCGCGCGCTGGAACACAGCAGCGAAGCCGACCTGCTGGCCTTCATGGCGCAGCGCCATGCCGGTACGCGTGCGACCACCGCCAACCGGCGCCTCACGGTGTTCAGGCGCTATTTCCGCTGGGCCGTGCGCGAGCACATCGTGGCCACCGACCCGACGCTGCGGCTGCTCGCCGCGCGCCAGGCCCTGCGCGTGCCGGGGACGCTCAGCGAAGCGCAGGTCGACGCCCTGCTGGCCGCGCCAAACGTCGAGTCGGCGCTCGGCCTGCGCGACCGCGCGATGATGGAGTTGATGTACGCCAGCGGCTTGCGCGTGAGCGAGCTGGTGCAGCTCGAGAGCGTGCACCTGGGCATGGGCGAAGGCGTGCTGCGCGTCATGGGCAAGGGTTCGCGCGAGCGGCTCGTGCCCTTCGGCGACCAGGCCCACGACTGGCTGGCGCGCTACCTGGCGCAGGCACGGCCGGCGATCCTGGGCGCGCGCGCCAGCGAGGCGCTGTTCGTCACGCGGCTGGGCGCGGCGATGTCGCGGCAGATGTTCTGGCGGCTCGTCAAGCGCTACGCCCTGGCCTGCGGCATCACCGCGCCGCTGTCGCCGCACACGTTGCGCCACGCCTTCGCCACGCACCTGCTCAACCACGGCGCGGACCTGCGCGCGGTGCAGATGCTGCTCGGCCACGCCGACATCGGCACCACCACCATCTACACCCACGTGGCGCGCGAGCGGCTGCGCCAACTGCACGCCCGGCACCACCCGCGCGGCTGAGGCGCGCCATGGCGGCGGCGTCGCGCGATGAAAAAGGCCGCCCGGTCAGGGCGGCCTTGCAGGCAGGCGACAGGGGCGCCGCGGCGCCCGGCTGGCGATCAGAACACGTAGATCACGCCCACGGCGTAGCCGTTGAACTTGGTCTTCTCGCCCTCGACCGGCGGCAGGCTGGTCTTCGAGCTGCCGGCTTCGAAGTAGGCATAGGTGCTCTTCAGCACTTCCTTGTTGATCCAGAACTCATACGCCTTGATCTTCGCGTCGCTGTCGGAGTTCTCCGCGTAGTGGGCACCGATGTTGAAGCCGGCCACCGGGACGTTGACGCCCAGGCTCGGGCCCTTGCCGCTGCCGCCGCTGGCGATCTTGCCGCCGTCCGAGTAACCGACCATGAACTTGGCCATGCCCAGGTCGTAGCTGCCCGCGATCGAGGCGAAGTCCTTGGCGCCCGATGCATCCTTGGACTGGTACGACACGGCCGCGGCGAGCGGGCCGCCGGCGTACTTGGCACCCAGCGAGATCACGTCCTTCGCGCCCGGGCCACGGTTGCCCTTGGGCACGAAACCGGCCTGCCCCGAAAGCCCGCCGACCGTCGGCGAGATGTACTGCAAGGAGCGCGATTGGCGGCCCCGCAGCCAGGGGCCGACGCCGGAGTAAGCGAGCGCGGACACGCCGTTGGACGCGCCGTTGAAGTCGAAATCGACCATCGTCTGGAAGGGCACGGAGTCCTGGCGGCCGAGGCGCACTTCACCGAACGACCCGGATGCACCGAGCCAGGCCTGGCGCTGGAAGAACGGGGCATTGATGCTGCCATCGCTCTGGATGCCGTTCGACTCGAGCTTGAAGTTCATCTTGATGCCGCTGCCGACATCGGTGCTGCCCTTCAGGCCGAATCGCGTGACCGAGTTGCCTTCGCTGGAGCCGTTGTCGCCACCGGAGTGGAAATCGGCCTTCTGGCCGAGCATGTCGGCGTAGATGCTCTTGCCGTAGCTGGCATCGATGAGGCCGTAGAGGCTGAGCTGGGCCTGCGCGGCACCGGCAAAACCTAGAGCCAGGGCAAGGGGAACGAGGGTTTTCTTCATGGATAGCGCCTGTGGTTGGGTTAAGGAAACTAAGTAAGGGAAAGCGATGGGGCTGAGTCTAGGGGGCGGATTCCATGCAAGCAGGATTTGGACCGTCACATCCAGCCGCCATGTTGTTGTCATGCGACAGCTGCCGGGCGGACGCACCTCGCCGTGCCGCTCACCGCACTGCTGCGGTGCGTTCAGCGCCCGCGCAGGTGCGCCGGCGCTTCCAGGCGCTTGGCCAGCAGCGACAAGGTCAGCGTCAGCACCAGGTAGATGGCCGAGATCGCCAGGTAGGGTTCCCAGTAGCGCGAGTAGGCCCCGGCCACGGTGCGCGCGGCCAGCGCCAGTTCGGCCAGGCCGATGGCCGAGACGAGCGAGGAGTCCTTGATCAGCGAGACCCCCTCGTTGACCAGCGCCGGCACCATGCGCCGGAAGGCCTGCGGCAGGACCACGTAGCGCATCGCCTGGACATGGGTCAGGCCCACGCTGTAGGCGGCCTGCGTCTGGCCGCGATGGATGCTCAGGATGCCGGCGCGGAAGATCTCGCTGATGTAGGCGCCGGCGTTGAGCGACAGGGCCAGGCAGCCGGAGAAGAACGCACCATGCTCCTGGCGGAACTCACGTGCCGCCTCACCCGCCAGCAGCCAGCCGTGGTCCGGGTGGATGAGGGTGGGCATGAGCGCGAAATGCACGAGCAGGATCTGCACGAACAGCGGCGTGCCACGGAAGAAGGTGACATAGGCCGAGGTCACCCAGCGCACCAGCCGCAGCAGCGTGCGTGCCGCCAGGCTGGCTGGCGCCGGGGCATCGCTGGAGCTGCTGATGAGCCCGAAGCCGACGCCGAGCACGAGCCCGGCGCCGATCGCCACCAGCGTGAGCTCGATCGTCATCCACACGCCGCTGACGAAGAGCGGCCAATAGCCGGCGAGGATCTCCCAGCGAAGATCCATCGCCCGGCCCGCAGTTCGACCTTACTTGGAGGCAGCCGAGGCCGCTGCGGCGGCGGCAGCCTGGGCGGGCGGTGCGCCGAAGTACTTCGTGAAGATGGCGTCGTAGCTGCCATCGGCCTTGATATCGGCCAGGCCCTTGTTCACCTTGGCCAGCAGATCGGCGTTGCCCTTCTTCAAGGCGATGCCGTACTGCTCGGGGACGAAATCCTTGTCGGCCACGGTCTTGAACTTGCCGCCCGGGTTGTTGGCCACGTAGTGGATGACCACGCCGTTGTCGGCGACCACCGCGTCGACGCCACCGGACTCGAGTTCCTTGAGCGCCAGCGGCGTGGACTCGAAGCGCTTGATGTTGGCGCTGGTCTTGCCCTGCAGCTTGCTCACCGCTTCGTCGCCGGTGGTGCCGGTCTGCACGCCCACCTTGCGCTTCTTCAGGTCGGCGAACTTGGTGATCTTGCTGCTGGCCTTCACCGCGATGAGCTGCTGCGCGTCGAAGTAGGGCTCGCTGAAGTCCATCGTCTGGCCGCGCTCGGGGGTGATGGTCACGGCCGAGACCACCAGGTCACGGTCGCCCTGGCCCAGGGCGTTGAAGATGCCCTCCCATGGGGTGTTGACGAACTTCACCTCGATGCCGGCCTTGGCCGCCACGGCCTGCACCACCTCGATGTCGAAGCCGACGATCTCGCCCTTTTCGTTCTGGCTCTCGAAGGGCGCGTAAGCGGCGTCGGTGCCCACCACGTACACCTTGGCCGGTGCCGGGGCCGGCGCGGAGGCCACCGGCGCGGGCGCCGCGGGCGGCTCTTGCTTGCCGCAGGCGCAGAGCAGGAAGCCGGCAGCCGTGAGGCCGGCGATCTGGAGGAAACGGCGCGTGGTGAGTTGCGTCATGGCGTGAATGGGAGGGGGGAAGTCGGGCAGTGTAATGCGAGGCCCGTGGCGCCGGGGCGCTGCAGCAGCGGCGCCACGGCCTGCAGCGCCGAGTCGAAGCGCTGCTCGCCCTGCCCGGCCACCAGCGACCAGGGCAGGCGGTGGGCGGCGAGGAGGCGGCGCAGCCGCTCGTCCACCGGCTGGCGCACCTGCGGCCCGTCGCGCTGCAGGCCGTCGGCGACCCAGGGCAGGTCCAGGGCGGTGAGCAGCGTCAGGTCGCAGCGCCGCTGCTCCTGCACGGCGTAGGGCACGAGCGAGAGGTCGTCGAAGAGCATGGCGCTGTAGACCGCGGTCATCAGCGCGGTGGTGTCGCAGACGAGCACGTCGCAGTGCGCGGCGGCTTCGTCGATGAGGGCCTGCTGCCGGCGCGCGATGGCCAGCTGTTCGTCGGCACGCGGCGTGCGCTGTTCGCGCGCGCACCATTCGCGCAGCCACTCGCCGACCCAGACGCAGCGCAGGCCGGTGAGTGGCGCGAGGCGTTCGGCCAGCGCGCGCGCCAGGGCCGTCTTGCCGGTGCTCTCGGCGCCGACGATGGCCAGGCGCAGCGCAGCGCGGCCGGGTCTATTCATCGGCCAGCGCCCGCCAGGCGCGCCAGCCCGCCACGGCCATGGCCGCGAACAAGGCGTAAAGCAGCACCGTGAGCCACAGGCCCTTGGTGGCGAACAGGCCGATGCTGACCAGGTTCACCGCCACCCACACGGCCCAGTTCTCGACGAACTTGCGTCCGAGCAGGACCTGCCCGGCAATGCTGCCCACGGTGGGCAGGGCATCGAGGTAGGGCACGTCGCTGTCGGTGACGCGGTGCAATACGGCACCGAGCAGCGGCCAGGCGGCGAGGGTGAGAACGAGGGCGAAGAGCCGCTGGCGAGCGCCCAGCCAGTGCACGCGCAGCGCCTGCCCGAGCGCGCCGCGGCCGCGCAGCCACTGCCACCAGCCCCACCCCGCCAGGGCGACGAAGACGAACTGCAGCGAGGCCTCGCCGTAGAGCCGGCTGTCGGCGAAGAGCAAGGCGTAGAGCAGCGAGCTGGCGATGGCCAGCGGCCAGCCGATCGGGTTGACGCGCAGGTTGGCCAGGACCATCCCTACCGAGAGGACGAAGGCGACGATCTCCAGCCACGTCACCGGACTGCCCCACAGCGTGAAGGCCGGCACGAGCAGGGGCCGTGCGGCCTGCAGCAGCGCCGCGAGTGCGGTCGCGCCGGGCACCGCCGCCGCGCCTACCTGGCCGCGCCCGCGCGCGCGGACACCTGCACGAGGATCTCGTCGGGCTTGACCATGCCCAGCTCGGCACGGGCCTTCTCCTCGACCATCTCCAGGCCCTCGCGCAGGTCGGCCACTTCGGCGGCCACATGCTCGTTGCGCTGCTGCGCGATGGCGTTGGTGGCGCGCTGCTCGGCGAGCTGCTTGCGCAGGCTCATCACGTGCGGCAGGTTGCCCTTGCCCAGCCACAGGTCGCCCTGCACCACGACGAGCAGCGCGGCGATGACGAGCGTGGACCAGCGCATGCCGGGCGTCCTATCTCAGGTTGTAGAACGCCGCGCGGCCGGGGTAGCTGGCGACGTCGCCGAGATCTTCCTCGATGCGCAGCAGCTGGTTGTACTTGGCGATGCGGTCGCTGCGGCTCATCGAGCCGGTCTTGATCTGCCCGGCGTTGCTGCCCACGGCGATGTCGGCGATGGTGCTGTCCTCGGTCTCGCCGCTGCGGTGGCTGATGACGTTGGTCCAGCCCGCGCGCTTGGCCATCTCGATGGCCGCGAAGGTCTCGCTGAGGGTGCCGATCTGGTTGATCTTGATGAGCACCGAGTTGGCCACGCCCTTGGCGATGCCCTCGGCGAGGATCTTCGTGTTCGTCACGAACAGGTCGTCGCCGACGATCTGCACCTTCTTGCCCAGGCGCTCGTTGAGGTGCTTCCAGCCG
Source organism: Rubrivivax sp. (assembly GCA_020720385.1). Classification (GTDB taxonomy): domain Bacteria; phylum Pseudomonadota; class Gammaproteobacteria; order Burkholderiales; family Burkholderiaceae_C; genus Rubrivivax. Next base: position 58,318 of record DYOR01000002.1, on the reverse strand, counting down.
TCCCAGTCGCTCTCGCCCATGCCATCCTCGATGCTGATGATGGGGTACTTGTCGCACCAGGTGGCGAGGATGTCGGTCCACTCGGGCGCGGTGAGCGTGAGGCCTTCGCCTGCGAGCACGTACTTGCCATCCTTGCAGAACTCGCTGGCAGCGCAGTCCAGGGCGATGGCGATCTGCTCGCCGGCGGTGTAGCCGGCCTTGTCGATCGCTTCCAGGATGAGCTGGATCGCCGCTTCGTGGCTGGCGACGCTGGGGGCGAAGCCGCCTTCGTCGCCCACCGAGGTGGGCATGCCCTTGGCGTCGATGATCTTCTTCAGCGCATGGAAGACCTCGGCGCCGTAGCGCACGGCCTCGCGAAAGCTCGGCGCGCCCACGGGCACGATCATGAACTCCTGCAGGTCGAGGTTGTTGTTGGCGTGCGCGCCGCCGTTGATGACGTTCATCATCGGCACCGGCAAACTCATGCCGCCCATGCCGCCAAAGTAGCGGTACAGCGGCAGGCCGCTCTCCTCGGCCGCGGCGCGCGCCACCGCCATGCTCACGGCGAGGGTGGCGTTGGCGCCCAGGCGGCTCTTGTTGTCGGTGCCGTCGAGGTCGATGAGGGTCTTGTCGAGGAAGGCCTGCTCGGACGCATCGAGCCCGAGCACGGCTTCGTTGATCTCGGTGTTGATGTGCTCCACCGCGCGCAGCACGCCCTTGCCGCCATAGCGCGACTTGTCGCCGTCGCGCAGCTCGATGGCCTCGCGGCTGCCGGTGGATGCGCCGCTGGGCACCGCGGCGCGGCCCATGGTGCCGCTCTCCAGCAGCACGTCGCATTCGACGGTGGGGTTGCCGCGGCTGTCGAGGATTTCTCGGCCGACGATATCGACGATGGCGCTCACAACGGTCCTTTCAAAGTGTTTTCAGTTCCCAAGCGGCCGCCGCGGAACCGGCTTTGCCGGGCCGCTGGTGGCGCCCCCTCGAGGGGGAGCGCCGCAGGCGCTTCGGGGGTGGGTCATATCAGCATCCGAAGTCGTTCTCGAGCAAGGGCTGGCTCTTGACCACGCGGTCCAGCGCCAGCAGCTGTTCGAGCAAGGCGCGCATGTGCTCGAGCGGCACGGCATTCGGGCCGTCGCTCAGCGCCTTCGCGGGGTCGGGGTGGGTTTCCATGAACACGCCGGCCACGCCCACGGCGATGGCCGCACGGGCGAGCACGGGCACGAACTCGCGCTGGCCGCCGCTGCTCGTGCCCTGCCCGCCGGGCAGCTGCACGCTGTGCGTGGCGTCGAAGACCACCGGCGCGCCGGTCTCGCGCATGATCGCCAGCGCGCGCATGTCGGAAACGAGGTTGTTGTAGCCGAAGCTCACGCCGCGTTCGCAGGCCATGAAGCGGTCCTCCGACAGGCCCGCCTCGCGCGCCGCGGCGCGCGCCTTGGCGATCACGTTGCTCATGTCGTGCGGCGCCAGGAACTGGCCCTTCTTGATGTTCACCGGCTTGCCGCTTTGCGCCACGGCGCGGATGAAGTCGGTCTGCCGGCACAGGAAGGCGGGTGTTTGCAGCACGTCGGCCACCGCGGCCACCTGGGCGATCTGCGATGCGTCGTGCACGTCGGTGAGGATCGGCACCTTCAGTTCGCGCCGCACCTTGCCCAGGATCTCCAACCCAAGCGCCATGCCCGGGCCGCGGAAGCTCGCGCCGCTGCTGCGGTTGGCCTTGTCGTAGCTGCTCTTGAAGATGAAGGCAATGCCCAGCGCCGCGGTGATCTCCTGCAGGTGCCCGGCGACGTCCATCTGCAGTTGTTCGCTCTCCACGACGCAGGGCCCGGCGATGAGAAAGAACGGCCGCTGCAGGCCGACATCGAAGCCACAGAGTTTCACGCCACGGCCTTCACGGGTTCGATGCGCCGCGCCTGCTGCGCCAGCGCGGCCTTGATGTAGCTCGTGAACAGCGGGTGCCCGCCCCAGGGCGTGCTCTTGAACTCGGGGTGGAACTGCACGCCCATGAACCACGGATGCACGGCGCGCGGCAGCTCGACGATCTCGGTGAGCTTCTCGCGCTGCGTCAGCGCCGAGATCACCAGCCCGGCCTGCTGCAACTGCTCGAGGTAGTTCACGTTGGCCTCGTAGCGGTGGCGGTGGCGCTCGGTGACCACCGCGCCGTAGACCTCGTGCGCCAGCGTGCCGGGCACCACGTCGGAGCTCTGCGCGCCCAGGCGCATGGTGCCGCCCAGGTCCGAGCCGGCATGGCGCTTGTGGATCGTGCCGTCGCGGTCCTTCCACTCTTCGATGAGCGCGATCACGGGGTGCGCCGCATCGGCGTCGAACTCGGTGCTGTTGGCGCCTTCCAGGCCGGCCACGTGGCGTGCGTACTCGATGGTCGCGACCTGCATGCCCAGGCAGATGCCGAGGTAGGGCACGCCATGCTCGCGGGCGTACTGCACGGCGACGATCTTGCCCTCGATGCCGCGCTTGCCGAAGCCGCCGGGCACGAGGATGGCGTCGAAGCGCGCCAGCTGCGCGGCGCTTTGCGGCGTCAGCGTCTCGGCGTCGACATACTCGATCTCGACCTTGGCGTGGTTGTGGATGCCGGCATGGCGCAGCGCCTCGTTGAGCGACTTGTACGAGTCCGACAAGTCGGTGTACTTGCCGCACATGGCGATCTTCACGCTCGCCTGCGGGTGCTCGACCTCGTGCACGAGGGTGTCCCAGCGGCGCAGGTCAGCCGGCCGCGTGAGCAGCTGCAGCTTCATGCAGATGAGCTCGTCCAGGCCCTGCTCGTGCAGCAGGCGCGGCACCTTGTAGATGGTGTCCACGTCCTGCATGCTGATCACGCCGTGCGGCTGCACGTTGGTGAACAGGCTGATCTTCTCGCGCTCGTCGTCGGGAATGGGGCGGTCGGCGCGGCACAGCAGCACGTCGGGCTGGATGCCGATCTCGCGCAGCTTCTGCACCGTGTGCTGCGTGGGCTTGGTCTTGAGCTCGCCGGCCGCGGCGATCCAGGGCACGTAGGTGAGGTGCACGAAGGCGGTGTTGGCCGGGCCCATCTTCAGGCTCATCTGGCGCACGGCTTCGAGGAAGGGCAGGCTCTCGATGTCGCCCACCGTGCCGCCGATCTCGACGATGGCCACGTCCAGGCCGTCGGCCGCGCCGCGCTTGACGAATTCCTGGATCTCGTTGGTGACGTGCGGGATCACCTGCACCGTCTTGCCGAGATAGTCGCCACGGCGTTCCTTCTCGAGCACGCTCTTGTAGATCTGGCCGGTGGTGAAGTTGTTGGCCTTCTTCATCTTCGTGGTGATGAAGCGCTCGTAGTGGCCGAGGTCCAGGTCGGTTTCCGCGCCGTCGTCGGTGACGAAGACCTCGCCGTGCTGGAACGGGCTCATGGTGCCCGGATCGACGTTCAGATACGGGTCCAGCTTGATGAGGGTGACCTTGAGGCCGCGCGACTCCAGGATGGCCGCGAGCGATGCCGCCGCGATGCCCTTGCCGAGCGAGGACACGACGCCGCCGGTGACAAAGATGAACTTGGTCATTGCGTGCAGCACACGCCTGCGGCGAGTGCTGTGGTGGTGAAAATTGATTATAGGCAGTGGGGTGTGGCGCAGGCTCGCGCGGGGTATCGGATGACGCACCCGCGGCGTGCCGCGGCTGCCTGGCCTTGGGCTAACATCGCCGGGCTTGCACCAGGTGCCCGCCCGCTCTTGTTCGGGGCGGCGGGTTGAACGGGAAGCCGGTGAGCGGGGGCCCTTGCACAGGACCCCGCGATTCCGGCGCTGCCCCCGCAACGGTCAGCGAGGAGCGTGCTGCACGACAAGCCACTGGACCCGTCACCGGGACTGGGAAGGCGCAGCAGGCCTCCGGGGTGCGCACCACCCCGGCACTCGCGAGCCCGGATACCGGCCCGGTGCATGGGGAGCTGGCGCTGCGGAGGGCAGCGTGGGGGGCCGAGGGCCGTGCACGTGCGTGCCGCTGCCCACCGGCCGCCTTCCCGACCCTCCCGCCGCGCCGGCGTCGCTGGTGCTTGTCCGCACGGGGCGTGCGGATGGAGGTTTCCTTGTTTCGCTCTTGCCACTTCTTCACCCTGTCACGCCGCGCTTTGCTGCCGGCACTCCTGTCCTCGCCGTTCCTGCTGTGCATGGCCACGGCCCGGGCGCAATCCACCACCGAGACCATCACCGTCACCGCCACGCGCATGCCCGCGCGGGTGAGCGAGGTGGTGGCCGAGGTCACCGTGCTCGAGCGCGCGGACATCGAACGCGCCGAAGGGCGCACCCTGGTGGCACTGCTCGCGCAACAGGCCGGGCTGCAGTTCAGCAGCAACGGCGGCCTGGGCAAGACCGCCTCGCTCTTCATCCGCGGCCTGGAGGCGCGCCACACGCTGCTCCTCGTCGATGGCGTGCGCGTCGCTTCGGCGACCGTGGGTACGCCTTCGCTGGACAACCTGCCGCTGGAGGCGGTGGAGCGCATCGAGATCGTGCGCGGGCCGGTGTCGTCGCTCTACGGCAGCGGTGCCATGGGTGGCGTGATCCAGGTCTTCACGCGCCAGGGCGGGCGTGGCCTTTCGGCCAACGCCAAGATCGCCGCGGGTTCGCACGGTTTCAGCCAGGCGGCCGGCGGCGTGGGTTTCGGCGAGGCTGTCTGGGACGCTGCGGCGCAGGTGCAGCACACTGACACGCGCGGCGTTTCGGCCACCAATGCGCAGGTGCCCTTCGGCAGCCACGACCCCGACCGCGACGGCTTTCGCCAGACCGGCGGCAGCCTGCGCCTGGGCTGGCAGCCCTTCGGCGACACGCGCCGAGCGGACTGGCGGCTGGAATTGCTGACGCTGCAGTCGCGCGGCCTGACGCGCCTGGACGACGGTCCTGGCGCGGATGCCCGTGCGCAGATGGAAAACCGCCTCGCCTCGCTGTCGGCACGCGGCCACGTGGCGCCGGGGTGGCGCATGCGGCTGAGCGCGGCCGAGTCGGTCGACGCCTACGACACGCTGGCCAGCGCCAGCCCCTGGGCCGCACTCGGGGTGATCCAGACGCGCCTGCACCAGTACGGCTGGGAAAACAGCGTCGACACGCCCCTGGGCACGGCGCTGCTCCTGGCCGAACGGCACAAGGAAACGGTGAGCCGACCCGGCGCGCCGTTCGAGGTCAGCGAGCGCCACATCGACGGCCTGGCTCTGGGGCTGGACGGGCACGCTGCCGCGCATGCCTGGCAGGCGAGCCTGCGCCACGACCGCAACTCGCAGTTCGGCGGCACCACCACCGGAGCGCTGGCCTACGGCTACGCCATCACGCCGGCCTGGCGCGCGGGCGCGAGCTGGGGCACGGGCTTCAATGCGCCGAGCTTCAACCAGCTCTACTACCCGGGTTTCGGCAACCCGCTGCTGCTGCCCGAGAAGGGCCGGCACGGCGAGTTGAGCCTGCGCTGGACCGTGGGCGAGCACCGCCTGCGCGCGGCCTACTACGAGCACCGCTACCGCGGCTTCATCACCAGCGGCCCGCTGCCTGCCAACCTGCCCAAGGCGCGCATCGATGGCGTGACGCTGGCCTACGAAGGCCGCTGGCGCGCCGTCGACCTCAGCGCCTCCTACGACCACACCGACCCGCGCAATGCCACTGCCGGCCACGCCAACGAGGACAAGCTGCTGCCGCGCCGCGCGCCCGACATGCTGCGCCTGGGCGCGGACTGGCAGGCCGCTGCCTGGTCTGCGGGCGCCACGCTGGCGGCGGCCTCGCATCGCTTCGACGATGCGGCCAACGCCACGCGGCTGGGTGGCTATGCCACGCTCGACCTGCGCGTTCGCTGGGCCCTCGAGCGCAGGCTGAGCCTCGGCGTCGAGCTCAACAACGCGGCGGGCAAGAGCTACGAGACCGCGCTGGGCTACCCGCAGCCCGGGCGCGAGGTCTTCGTCACCCTGCGCCATGCCCTGCGCTGAGCGCCATCGGCGCGCGGCACGGCGCTGGCTGTGCCTGGCCGGCGCGCTGCTGTGCGCCGCGGCCCAGGCGACCATCACGGTGGTCGACGACCGCGGCCGGCGCATCGAACTGCCGGCCGCGCCGCAGCGCGTCGTCTCGCTGCTGCCCTCGCTCACCGAAACGGTGTGCGCGCTGCAGGCCTGCGCGCGCCTCGTCGGCACGGACCGCTTCTCCAACTGGCCTGCGAGCGTGGCCGTGCTGCCCAAGCTCGGTGGGCTGGAGGACACGCAGATCGAGCGCCTGGTGGCGCTCGAGCCCGACCTGGTCCTGCTCGCCGGCGCGTCGCGCGCGGTCGACCGCCTCGAGGCGCTGGGCCTGCGCGTGCTGGTGCTCGAACCGAAGAACCTGCACGACACCCGGCGCGTCATCCAGCAGGTGGCGCTCGCCCTGGGCGAGGCGCACTCGGGCGTGGCGCTGTGGCAGCGCATCGACGAACGCATGCGCGCCGCGGCCGCACGCGTGCCCGCGGCCCTGCGCGGCCAGACGGTGTATTTCGAGGCGTCCTCGGGGCCCTATGCCGCGGGCAGCGCGTCCTTCATCGGCGAAATCCTGGCGCGGCTGGGCATGGCCAACGTGGTGCCTGCGGCGATGGGCCCGTTCCCCCAGCTCAACCCCGAGTACGTGGTGCGCGCCCAGCCGCAGATCGTCATGGCCACGGCGCGTGCGCTGGCCGAGATGGCGCAGCGCCCGGGCTGGGCGGCGCTGCGCGCCCTGCGCGAGCAGCGCCAGTGCGGCTTCGATGCCGCCGCCTGGGACACGCTGGTGCGTGCCGGCCCGCGCCTGGCCGAGGGTGCCGAGCACATCGCCGACTGCCTCGCGGCGCTGGGCAAGGCCGGGCGATGAACGCGGCGCGCTCCAGCTCAGCGGCCTTGGCAGCGCTGCTCCTGGCCGGCGCCGCCGCGCTGCTCGTGGCGCTGGGCCTGGCCGCGGGCAGCGAGGGCTGGTCGCTGGCCTGGGGGCAGGAGTGGGATCTGGTGGCGCACATCCGCGCCCCGCGCACCCTGGGCGCGCTGCTCTGCGGCGCCTTGCTCGGTCTGGCCGGGGCGCTGGCACAAGGCCTGTTTCGCAACCCGCTGGCCGACCCCTACTTGCTCGGCACGGCGGCCGGCGCCAGCCTGGGCGTGGTGCTGGTGCTCGCCGCCGGGGGGATGTTCGGCGCTGCCGTCGGACTGAACGGCGCGGCGTTCCTGTTGCGCCTGGGCCTGGCCGGCGCGGCCTTCGCCGGCGCGCTGGCGGGCGTGGCGCTGACCATCGTGCTGGCGCGCGGCACGGCGCGGCCCATGGTGTTGCTGCTCGCCGGCGTGGTGGTGAGCATCGTCTTGTCGGCGGCCACCGAACTGGTGACGCTGATCTCGCCCGAAGCGCTGCGCGGCAGGCAGGTGTTCATGCTCGGCAGCACCGGCTTCCTGGGTTGGAGCAGCGTCACCGTGCTGGCCCTCGTGCTGCTTGCGGCCTTGCCGCTGGCGCTGCGCTTTGCCCGCGCCCTGGACGCCCTCGTGCTGGGCGAGGCCAGCGCACTCAGCCTGGGCATCGACCTGCCCCGCGTGCGCCTGTTGCTGGTCGTGCTCATGGCCCTGGCCACTGGCACGGCCGTGGCGCAGGCGGGGCTGGTGGCCTTCGTCGGCCTGGTGGCGCCGCACCTCGTGCGCCGCCTCGTGGTGGTGACCCACGGGCCGCTGCTGGCCTTGTCGGCGCTGGCCGGTGCGGTGCTGCTGCTCGGCGCGGACGTGGCGGCGCGCGCCATGGTCGCACCGCAGGAGTTGCCCGTGGGGCTGCTCACGGCGCTGCTCGGCGGCATCTACCTCATGGTGCTGCTGCATCGGCGGGGGGAGCGGTGAACGGCCTGCCCCTGAGCGCGGCGGGCCTGGTGCTGAGGCGGGGCGGACAGCTCGCGGTGAACGGCGTGTCGCTCGGCCTGGCGGTCGGTCAATGGGTGGCCTTGGTGGGACCCAACGGCGCGGGCAAGAGCACGCTGCTCATGCTGCTCGCCGGGCTGCGCCGGCCCGATGCCGGCGAGGCGCGGTTGTTCGGCCGCCCGCTGCAGGCGTGGCCGGCGGCGCAGCGCGCGCAGCGCGTGGCCTGGCTTTCCCAACAGGGGCAGGCCGAAGGCGAGATCGCGGCGCGCGACGTGGTGCGCCTGGGGCGGCTGCCGCGTCATGGCCTGCTCGGCACGCCGGACGCGGAGGACGAGGCCGCGGTCGAGCGCGCCATGGCCGAGACCGAATGCACGCCCTTTGCCGCGCGCCGGCTGAACGAACTCTCCGGCGGCGAGCGCCAGCGCGTGCTGCTGGCGCGCGCGCTGGCGGTGCAGGCGCCGGTGCTGCTGCTCGACGAACCCATGGCGCACCTGGACGCGCCGCACCAGCGCGCGCTGTGCCGCGGACTGCAGGCGCGCGCGCGCCAGGGCACGGCGGTGGTTTCGGTGATGCACGACCTGACGCTGGCCCTGGCCGCCGAGCGCGTGCTCGTCATGCACCAGGGCCGATTGCGTGCCGATGGCCCCCCCGACGACGCCGACCTGCGCGACATCCTCGTGCAGGTCTTCGGCGGGGCCTTCGGCATCGAGCGCGTGGCCACAGCCGGCGGCTGGCGCTGGGTCGCCGTGCCCTCGCTGTGAGACGGCGCGCCGGCGCATGAGCGGCACGCGCAGCCTCGTCGTCTGGGGCACCAGCAGCGGCGCCGGCAAGAGCTGGCTGGCAACGGCGCTGTGCCGCAGCGCGGCGCGCCGCGGCATCGACGTGGTGCCCTTCAAGGCGCAGAACATGAGCAACAACGCCCGCGTGGTGCCGCGCCACGACGGCGGCCTGGGCGAGATCGGCTCGGCGCAGTACTTCCAGGCCCTGGCCGCGCGCGTGCCGCCCGGCACCGACATGAACCCGGTGCTGCTCAAACCCGAGCGCGACAGCGCCAGCCAGGTAGTGCTGCACGGCCGCGTCGATGCCGCGCTCTCGCGCCGGCCCTGGCGCGAGCGCAGCGCGCGGCTCGCGCCGGCCGCGCACGAGGCCTTCGCTCGGCTGGCGACGCGCCACGAGCTCATCGTCATCGAGGGCGCGGGTTCGCCCGCCGAGATCAACCTCGCGGCGCAGGACTACGTCAACCTGGGCAGCGCGCGCTGGGCGCAGGCGGCCGGCGCGACCGCGGCGCTGCTGGTGAGCGACATCGACCGCGGCGGCTCCTTCGCCCACTGCTACGGCACCTGGGCCCTGCTGCCCGAGGACTTGCGCGGCCTGCTGGCGGGCTTCGTCCTCAACCGCTTCCGCGGCGACGCGGCCCTGCTCGCTCCCGGCCCGCAGCAATTGCAGCAACTCACCGGCGTGCCGCTGGCCGGCGTCGTCCCGCTGCGCCGCGACCACGGCCTGCCCGAGGAGGACGGCCTGTTCGACGACGGTGCACGCGGCAGCGGACCGGCGCGCCTGCGCGTGGCGGTAGTGGCGCCGCCCCACCTGAGCAACCTCGACGAGTTCCTGCCCTTGGCCCGCGTGCCCGGCGTGCGCCTGCACTGGGTGCGCGGCGTGGCGCAGCTGGAGGGTGCGGACTGGATCGTGCTGCCGGGCAGCAAGCAGGTCGGCGGCGACCTCGCCTGGCTGCGCGAGCAGGGCCTGGACGCGGCCATCCAGCGGCATGCCGCGGCCGGCCGGCCGGTGCTCGGCGTGTGCGGCGGCCTGCAGATGCTCGGCCGCACGCTGCACGACCCGCAGGGCTTCGATGGCGAGCCGGTGCAGGGCCTGCCCGGCCTGGGCCTGCTGCCGCTGGCCACGCACTTCGCTGCGGCCAAGCGCCTGCGCGCGGCCGAGGTGCGTTTCGCTGCCCCCACCGCACCCTGGGCCGGCCTGCAGGGCGTGCACGCCACGGGCTACGAGATCCGCTGCGGGCAGACGCAGGCCGACCTGCCCTGCGCCGTGCTGCACGACACCGCGGGCCAGGCCATCGGCTGGCAGGCCGGCTCGGTGCTGGGCTGCTACGCCCACGGGCTGTTCGAGTCCTCCGCGGTGCTGCAGGCCTTATTCGGCGCCCGCGTGCCGACGCTCGATGCGAGCTTCGAGCTGCTCGCCGACATCGTCGACGAACACCTCGACGCCGCCCTGCTGCGCCGCCTGCTCGGCCAGGCGGGCCGCTGAGGCGGCGGCGGCACCGCGCCACCACCGCCACCGCCACCGCCACCACCGCCACCACCGCCGCCGATCGCGCCGGCACGCGGTTCAGTGCCGCGGCAGTGCGCTCCGTCGCATCGCGCTGGCCGCACGCGGGGCGGATGACGACAGTCGCACCATCGATTCACCCCCCGACCCAGGAGGTCGCCATGTCACCCAGCCTGATCCAACGCAGCCTCTCCCTCGGCCTGGCCGCCATGCTCACGCTGGCGCTGCTCGGAGGCCTGGACTACCTCGCGCAGCCGGCCGAGCCGCCGGCGCAGATGGCGCAACAGACGGCAGCGCACGCGTGAAGGCGCTGCTGCTCTTCGTCGGCTGGTGCCTGCTCTTCGTGCTCAGCTGGCCCATCGCCTTGCTCGCCCTGGTGCTGGCGCCGCTGGTGTGGCTGCTGTCGCTGCCGCTGCGCCTCGTGGGGCTCGTCATCGAGGCCTTGTTCTCGCTGCTGCGCGCCTTGTTCATGCTGCCGGCGCGGCTGCTCGGAGGGCGCGGCTGAGACAGCGGCGTTGACCGTGCGCGCCCGCGGCGGGCGCCGCTGCACGAGAATGCCGCGGTGATCAAGCTCCTCATGCTGCTGCTCTCGGGCGCCAAGCTCGGCAAGATCGCCACCACGGGCGGCACCATGCTCGTCTCGCTGGTGGTGTACGCCTTCGTCTTCGGCTGGAAGTACGCCGCCGGCTTCATCGCCTTGCTCTTCGTGCACGAGATGGGCCACTACATCGCCGCACGGCAGCGCGGCTTGGCGGTGGGCGCTCCCACCTTCATCCCCTTCGTCGGCGCCTGGATCGAGCTCAAGGAACTGCCCCACGATGCGCAGACCGAGGCCTACGTCGGCCTGGGCGGGCCGCTGCTGGGCAGCGTGGGCGCACTGGTGTGCTACTTCCTGGCGCGCGAGTCGGGCACGGCATGGCTGCTGGCGGTGGCCTATGCGGGCTTCTTCCTCAACCTCTTCAACCTCATCCCCATCTCGCCCTTCGACGGCGGGCGCATCACCGCCGTGCTCTCGCCACGCATCTGGCTGCTCGGCGTGCCCATCCTCGTGGCGCTGTTCCTGTGGCGGCCCAGCCCGCTGCTCGTGCTCATGGCGTTGCTGGCCGCGCCGCAGGCCTGGAAGGCGATCCGCTACCGCGCCGACAGCGCCGAAGCGCGCAGCTACTACGCGGTGCCTGCGGCGGTGAAGTGGCAGTACGCGCTCATCTACCTCGGCCTGGCCGGTTTCCTCGCGGTGATGACGCACGACGTGCACGAGCTGCTGCAGGCGCAGCGCGCCGTGGGCAGCGGCTGAAGGAGCTTCAGCTGCGCAGGTGGCAGGCCACCTGGTGCCCTGCGCCCACCGTCTTCAGCGGCGGCGAGACCGTGTCGCACAGGCCCTTTTGCGCGATCGGGCAGCGGGTGTGGAAATGGCAGCCCGGCGGCGGCCGGATGGGGCTGGGCACGTCGCCCTGCAGGGGGATGCGCTTGCGCGTGATGCCCGGGTCGGGGATGGGCACGGCCGAGAGCAGCGCCTCGGTGTAGGGGTGGCGCGGGTCGGTGTACAAGGCCTTGCTGGAGGCGATCTCGACGATGCGCCCGAGGTACATCACCGCCACGCGGTGGCTGATGTGCTCGACCACGCTCAAGTCGTGGGCGATGAAGATGTAGGTCAGCTTGAACTGCTCGCGCAGGTCTTCCAGCAGGTTGATCACCTGGGCCTGGATCGACACGTCGAGTGCCGACACCGCTTCGTCGCAGACCACGAGCTTGGGTGACACGGCCAGCGCGCGCGCGATGCCGATGCGCTGGCGCTGGCCGCCGGAGAACTCGTGCGGATAGCGCCGCATGTGGTCGGCGGCCAGGCCCACGGTCTCGAGCAGCTGCACGATGCGGTCTTCGTATTCGCGTGCCGTCTTCGTGAGCTTGTGGATGGTCAGCGCCTCGCCGACGATGGCCCCCACCGTCATGCGCGGGTTGAGGCTGGCGTAGGGATCCTGGAAGATGATCTGCATGTCGCGCGCCAGCGCGCGCAGCTCGCCCTTGCCCGCTGCGGTGACGTCCTTGCCCTCGAACCACACCTGGCCCGCGGTGGGCTCGATGAGGCGCAGGATGCAGCGCCCGGTGGTGCTCTTGCCGCAGCCGGACTCACCCACCAGGCCCAGCGTCTCGCCGGCGGCGAGATCGAAGCTCACGCCTTCCACGGCATGCACGCGGTCGACCACGCGGCCGAGCAGCCCGCCCTTGATGGGAAAGTGCTTGACCAGGTCCTGGACCTTGAGCAGCGGGGCGTTCATGCGCCGGCACTCTCGAGGATGCAGGCCACCTTGTGCCCGGGTGCCACTTCGCGCAACGCCGGCGTGGCGGCGGTGCACGCGGGCGTGGCGAACTTGCAGCGCGCGGCGAAGCGGCAGCCTTCGGGCGGTGCCACCAGCGTGGGCACGGTGCCGGCGATGGCTTCCAGGCGCACCTTGTGCGTGGCCGCGGTGTCGATGCGCGGGATGCTGCGGATGAGGCCCTGCGTGTAGGGGTGGCGCGGGTGCGCGAAGAGCTCGGCCACCGGGGCTTCTTCGACCACCTTGCCGGCGTACATGACGACCACGCGCTGCGCGGTCTCGGCGACCACGCCCATGGCGTGGGTGATGAGCATCACGGCCATGCCCAGGCGCTCTTTGAGCTCCTGCATCAGGTCGAGGATCTGCGCCTGGATGGTCACGTCCAGCGCCGTGGTGGGCTCGTCGGCGATGAGCAGCTTGGGGTTGCAGGCCAGGGCGATGGCGATCATCACGCGCTGGCGCATGCCGCCGCTGAACTGGTGCGGGTAGTCGCGCACGCGGCGCTCGGGCGTGGGGATGCGCACCAGCCTGAGCATCTCCACGGCACGCTCCATGGACTCCTTGCGGCTGGTGCCGTCGTGCAGCCGCACGCTCTCGGCGATCTGCTCGCCCACCGTGTACACCGGGTTGAGCGAGGTCATCGGTTCCTGGAAGATGATGGCGATTTCCTTGGCGCGGATGCGGCGCATCTCGCTGCCGCCCAGCGGGACGAGGTCGCGGCCCTGCCACAGCACCTGCCCGGCGACGATCTTGCCCGGCGGCATGTCGATGAGCTTGAGCACGGTCTTGGCGGTGACGCTCTTGCCACAGCCCGATTCGCCGACCACGCCCAGCGTCTCGCCGGCGTCGATGGCCATGTCCACGCCGTCGACCGCGTGCAGCCAGCCGTCGTCGGTCTTGAAGTGGGTTTTGAGACCCTTGATTTCGAGCAGGGCCATCGTCAGGCCCGCCCGGCCGCCCGAAGGGCCTGACACGCCCCCTTGGGGGGCCGCGAACGAAGTGAGCTTAGGGGGCTCATAGCACCCGCCTCGGGTCGAGCGCGTCGCGCAGGCCGTCGCCGATGAAGTTGATCGAGAGCACGGTGACGAAGATCGCCATCCCGGGGAAGAGCGCCCAGTGCACGGCCAGGTCCATGTAGTCGCGGCCGTCGTAGAGGATGCGGCCCCAGGTGGGGATGTCGGGCGGGAAGCCCAGGCCGAGGAAGGAGAGCGTGCTCTCGGCGATGATCGCCGCGGCCACGTCGATGGTGGCGGCCACGATCACCGGCCCCAGGCTGTTGGGCAGGATGTGGCGCACCACCTGGCGTGCCGTGCTGGCGCCCAGCGCGCGCGCGGCCTCGACGAACTCCTTCTCGCGCAGGCTGAAGAACTGCGCGCGCACCAGGCGCGCCACCGGCATCCAACGGAATCCGCCGATCACCGCCACGATGAGGATGAAGATGCCGGCCTCCAGCCCGAAAGCCTGCTTCAGCGGCTCACGGAAGAGAAAGATCAGCAGCAGCAGCAGCGGCAGCTGCGGCAGGCTGAGGAAGAGGTCGGTGACCCACATCAGCGCCGCATCGACCCAGCCGCGCGCCGTGCCGGCGATGGCGCCCACGATCACGCCCACGGTGATGGCCATGAGCATCGCCGCCAGCCCCACCGCCAGGCTGATGCGGCCCCCGTAGAGCATGCGCGCCAGCATGTCGCGGCCGAGGTCGTCGGTGCCCATCAGGTGCGCCCGGCTGGGCCCGGCGAGCCGGGACTGGAAATCGATGTCGTTGACGCCCACCTTGTAGAGCAGCGGGCCGACGAGCACCGCCAGCACCAGCAGGCCCAGCACCCACAGGCTCCAGAAGGCGAGCCGGTGGCGCTTGAAGCGCCGCCAGGCTTCCTGCCAGGGCGAGACGCCGAGCGGCTTGCGCGGCGCCGGCACTGCGCTAGCGGAAGCTGATGCGGGGGTCGAGCCAGCCATAGAGCACGTCGGCGATCAGGTTGAAGAGGATCACGAGGCAGCTGAAGACGAAGGTCACCGCCATGATCACCGGCGTGTCGTTGCGCAGGATGGCGTCGATGAGCAGCGAACCGATGCCCGGGATGCGGAAGATCTGCTCGGTGACGATGGCCCCGCCGAACACCGCCGGCATCTGCAGCGCCACCAGCGTCACCACCGGGATCATGGCGTTGCGCACCACGTGCTTGGTGATGACCACGCGTTCCGACAAGCCCTTGCTGCGCGCGGTGGTCACGTAGTCGAGGCGGATCACGTCGAGCACCGCACTGCGCACGTAGCGCATCATGCTGGCGGCCTGGAACAGCCCCAGCACCGTGATCGGCATGATGCTCTGCTTGAAGTGCTCCCAGAAGAACTGCAAGCCCGTGGCCGCGATGTCGCTGCGGTACACGAATGGCAGCCAGCCCAGGTAGATGCTGAAGACGAGGATGAAGACCACGCCGGTGAAGAAGGTCGGCAGCGAGAAGCCCACGAAGGCGATGGTGCTGGCGATGCGGTCGAACCACGAGTAGGGCTTCACGGCAGCCAGCACACCCACCGGCAACGCCACCAGGATGGCCAGCACCTGCGACAAGCCGATGACCACGATGGTGGTGGGCAGGCGCTGCAGGATGAGCTGGTCCACGTTGATGCGGCTCTGGAAACTAAAGCCCCAGTCGCCCCTCATCATGCTCGTGAACCAGTGCAGGTAGCGCTGCCACACCGGGTCGTCCAGCCCGAACTGCTTGCGCAGCATCATGCGCACTTCGGCCGGCACGTTGGGGTTGGTGGCCAGTTCCTCGAACGGGTCGCCAGGCGCCAGTGCCAGCACGGTGAACAGCACGATGCTGATGCCCAGCAGGCTGGGCAGCGCGATCAGCAGTCGGCGCAGGATGTAGTTGAACAAGGGAACGGGCGCCGCAAGGAGCGCAGCAGGGGGACGGGTGGCGACCTACCCGGCGGCCGCCGCGGAACCGGCTTCGCCGGGCTGCCAGCGGCGCCCCCTCGAGGGGGAGCGCCGCAGGCGCTTCGGGGGTGGGTCAGCTTTCTCGGTACCAGGAGTTCATGAACGCGGTCAGGTTGTCCCAGGCCGAGATCGGGGCCGCGAGCTTGTTCACCGTGCCCACCGGGCGCGGCCGCGCGAACAGCGGCACGATGTGGCCGCCGCCCACCAAGAGGTCATTCATCTTGATGAACAGCGCCGCGCGCTTGACCGGGTCGAGCTCGGACTGCGCGGCCTTGTGCGCAGCATCGTACTCGGGGTGCGTCCAGCGCGAGAGGTTGCGGCTGGCCCACTTGTTGGCCTTCTGCGAGAGTTCCCAGGTGGTGAACTGCTCCATGAAGGTCTGCGGGTCGGGCGCCGTCATGGTGGTGGTGTACATCTCCATGTCGGACCAGAACTTCTGGTAGGTGTCCGGGTTGGCGAAGTCGCTGCCGAAGAACACCGAGGCCACGATGCTCTTGAGCTCCAGGTCGATGCCCGCCTTGGTGCAGGCGTCCTTGATGATGGCCTGGCACTTCTGGCGCGGGCCGCTCACCGAGGTCTGGTAGACGAACTTGAGCTTGACGCCGCCTTTGGCGCGGATGCCGTCGGCGCCCTTCTTCCAACCGGCGGCTTCGAGCACCTGGTTGGCCTTCTCGGGGTTGAATTCGAACTTCATGGCCGAGCTGCGAAAGCGCGGCGGGTTGTTGAGGAAGTTGGCCGTGGCGACGGCGCCGCGGCCGTAGATGACCTCGGCGATGCCCTTGCGGTCGATGAGCAAGCTCATCGCGTCGCGCACGGCCTTGTCGCTGAACGCCGGGTGCTTGCTCTTGACGCTGGCGCGCTCGCCATCGACCTCGTTCCACGGGTCGGTGGGGTTGAGGATCACGAACTCGACGTCGCTGCCCACGTGGAAGGCCATCTTGCCCTTGCCGGCGCCTTCGAGCTGCTTGAGGATCACGTCCTCCACGGCCAGGTTCCAGCCGACGTCGTACTCGGCCGTTTGCAGCACGGCGCGCGCAGCGCTGGTGGCGTCGCCGCCGCCCTTGATCTCCAGCGAGTCGAAGAAAGGCTGGTTGGCGACGTGGTAACTGGTATTGGCCTCGGCGCGCAGCATGTCGCCCGGCTTGAAGTCCACCACCTTGTACGGACCCGTGCCCACGGCCCTGAGGTTGGCCGGGTTGTCGCGCGACTTCGCGCCCATGAAGGCCTCGAACACGTGCTTGGGCAGGATCATGCCCACGCTGCCCACCAGCGGCTCGGCCCAGAACGGCGTGGGTTTGCTGAACTCCAGGCGCACGGTGTGCGAATCGACCTTCACAACCTTCAGGTCGCGGTAGATGTTGACGGTGGTCATGGCGGCGGCCGGGTCGCCGGCATAGGCAGCAGTGAAGACCACATCGTCGGCCGAGAAGGGCTTGCCGTCGTGCCAGGTAACGCCCTTCTTGAGCTTCCAGGTGACGCTCTTGCCGTCGGCCGAGAGGCCGCCGTTGGCGCGCGTGGGGATCTCGGCGGCGAGCACCGGCATGAGGTTGCCTTCGGTGTCCCAGCTGGCGAGGGGTTCGTAGAAGACGCGGCTCGCGTCCTGGTCCTTGGTGCCGCCGGCGTAATGCGGGTTCATGTGCACGGCGGCCTGCCAGTAGATCAGCTTGAGCGCGCCACCACCACCGCGCTTGGTGGGCTTGTAGGGCATGGCCGTCTGCGCCTGCGCCACGCCGGCGTGCATGAGCATCATCGACGCCATCGGCGCGCTCAGGCCCAGGCCAGCCATCTGCTGGATGAAGCTGCGGCGCGGCAGCTTGCCTTCACGGACTTCCTCGATCAACTGACGCAGATCTTGCTCTTGCATAAGGGGCTCCTGGCAACGTAGGACAAGTGACTCGAGCGCACCACCGTGGCGCAAAACCCTGGTGATGTTATAGGTTCCGGGACAGGCAGCCATTCGGGTCAGCCCGCACGCAAGGCTGCCATACTGGCACGCATGAAAGACACCGTATTCATCGTGCATGGCCCGGCCACGCCGGCGCGCACGCTCGTGCTGGACTCGCCGCATTCGGGCACCGTCATGCCAGCGGACTTCGAGACCGTGCGCACGCTGGCGGAGTTGCGTGAAGGGGAAGACAGTTTCATCGATGAGCTCTACCTTCCTGCCACAGCAAGGGGTGTGCCACTGCTGGCGGCGCAGTTTCCGCGCACCTACCTGGACGCCAACCGGCACGCCGGCGACGTGGACCTCGAACTGCTCGACGAGCCCTGGCCGCACGAGTACCTGCCCAGTGGCAAGGGCGGCATTGGCAAGAGCCTGGTGTGGCGCACGCTGGACGAGGACAGGCCCATCTACGGCCGCCGGCTCACAGCGCAGGCGGTGCACCAGCGCATCGAGCGCTATCACCGCCCCTACCACCAGCGGCTGCGCGAGTTGCTCGACGCGGCGCATGCGCGTTTCGGCGTCGTGCACCACATCAACTGCCACTCGATGGGGCCGAAGACCAGCGTGCTCATCGAGGGCGTGAAAGACCAGCCGCGCGCCGACATCGTGCTCGGCGACCGCGACGGCACCACTTGTGCGCCCGCATTCACCGCCTTCGTGCGCGAGTTCCTGCGCGACCTGGGCTACGACGTGCGCGTCAACGATCCGTTCAAGGGGGTGGAGCTGGTGCGCGCCTACGCCGACCCGGCCGCCGGCCGCCACAGCCTGCAGCTCGAGGTCAACAAGCGCCTGTACATGGACACCGCCACGCTCGCCAAGACGCCGGGGTTCGCCGCGCTGCAGGCGCACCTGATGGCACTCGTCGACGCCATCGACGCGGCTTTCAACCCGCAGGCGCGGCATGCCTGAGGGCGTCGCCGTCGAACTCTGCGCGCCCGACATCGGTCCCTGGCGCCAGGGCCACACCGGTGTCGACTGGGTGCACCACTTCGACTCCGCGCTGCCGGGCCCGAACGTCATGGTGCAGGCACTCACCCACGGCAACGAGATCTGCGGCGCCATCGCCCTGGACTGGCTGCTGCGTCGCGCCTGGCGCCCGGCGCGCGGGCGGCTCACGCTGGCCTTCGGCAACGTGCAGGCCTATGCGCGCTTCGACGCCGACGAGCCCTTTGCCTCGCGCCTGGTGGACGAGGACTTCAACCGCGTCTGGGGCGACGAGCAGTTGCTCGGCCCACGCGATTCGGTGGAGCTGCGGCGCGCCCGCGCCCTGCGCCCCTTCGTCGACGCCGCCGACCTGCTGCTCGACATCCACAGCATGAGCGAGCCCTGCCGGCCGTTGATGGTCTGCGGCACGGTGGACAAGAACGCCGCCTACGCGCGCCAGCTCGGCGTGCCGGCCGACCTGCTCATCGACACCGGCCACCCGGCGGGCCTGCGCATGGTCGAGCGCGGCGGCTTCGGCGACCCGGCGAGCCCGAAGCGCGCGCTGCTGGTGGAATGCGGCCAGCACTGGGAGCATGCCGCCGCCGAGGTGGCCATCGACACCCTGGTGCGCTTCCTCGGATTGAGCGGCGTGGCCGACGCCGCCTGGGTGGCGGCGAACGTGCGCCTGCCGCTGCCGCCCGTGCAGCGCCTGGTGCGCGTGACCGAGGCGGTGGTGGCGCGCTCGGCGGACTTCCGCTTCCTCTTGCCGACCGCGGGCCTGATGGTCGTCGAGCAGGCCGGCACGCCGCTGGCCCAGGACGGCGATCACGTCTGGCGCACCCCGTACGACCGCACGGTGCTGGTGATGCCGGGCACGCACAACCTGGGGCCCGGCGGCACCGCCGTGCGGCTGGGGCGGTTCGAGGACTGAGAGCGGACGCAAGGACGCGCCTGCGCGCGGCTCTTGCGCCTGGCGAAAGAGCGCATCCTCCGTGGTCGGGGCCGAGCCGCGCCGGCTAGAGCCGCTGGAGCTGGCGCAGCACGGCCTGGGCCGTCTGCAGCGGGCGCTCCATGGGGAAGAGGTGCGTGCCGTCGAGCCACTCCATGCGCCCATGCGCCAGCGCGCGCGTGAGCGCCAGGCCGGCCTGGCGGTTCTCCGCCGAGCGCGTGCCGCCGATGAAGGCCACCGGGCAGCGCAGCGGGTGGCGCTGCAGCAGCGTGCCCAGGTGGTGCGGCAGGGTGTTGTAGATGCGGGTCTCGATCTCGCGGTGGAAGGCCAGGCGCACGCCACCCGGTGCGGCCGCGGCGGGGTCGGGCTCGGTGCCGCAGGCGATGTAGTCGCGCAGCACGCCGGCCTCCCAGCGCGCAAAGGCCTGCTTGCCGGCGAAATGCGTCCAGGCGGCCTCGGCCGAGGGCCATTGCCAGCGCCGCCGCACCGAGACGCGGCCCGGCCCCACGCGCTTCATCAGTCCGCCCAGCTTCATCGCGTGCACGCTGTGCGCGCGCCATCCCGCCACCAGGGGCGCGTCGATGAGCACCACGCTGCGCGCCAGCGCCGGGCGCTTGGCGGCGGCGAGCACGCTGAGGTAGCCGCCCAGCGAGTGGCCCACCAGGTGCACCGCCTGGCCGGGGCGGAGGCGCTCGATGAAGTGGATGAGCTGGTCGCGCACGTGCGGCCAGTTGCTCGTCACCGGATAGACGGGGTCGTGGCCGAACTTCTCCGGCGCCAGCACCTCGTAGCCGGCAGCGCGCCAGGCCTCGAAGAGCTGCCGGTAGGTGCCCGCGGGGAAGCCGTTGGCGTGGCTGAAGACGATCGTCGCCGTGCCGGTGGCCTGGGAATGCATGTCTAGACGATGCGTTCGGAGGGCGTGGTGATCTTGCGCATGGGCTCGTAGTGCGTGCTCAGCACCATCAGCGGGTGCTCGGCATCGCCGCCGTCCCAGCGCGGGTCGTCGATGCCCTCGAAGACGTCGCGCAGGCGCTGCCCCCAGCTGCTGTGGATCATCCTGAAGTACGGATTGTTCTCGTCGATGCAGACATGCTCGTCGGACCTCAACCTGCCCTCGCGGTAGACCAGCAGGTCCAGCGGCAAGCCGACGCTGAGGTTGCTCTTGAGCGTGCTGTCCATCGACACGAGCGCGCACTTGGCGGCCTCGTCCAGCGGCGTGGCCGGGGTGAGCACGCGGTCCAGGATGGGCTTGCCGTACTTGCTCTCGCCGACCTGGAAGAAGCAGGTCTCGCGCGTCGCCTCGATGAAGTTGCCGGCGCTGTAGACGAGGAACAGGCGCATCGCCTCGCCCTTGATCTGCCCGCCGAAGATCATGCTGGCGTTGAAGTCCACGCCGGCCTGTTTCAGCGAAGGGCCGTCCTGCTCGTAGACGCGACGCACGGCGCTGCCCAGCACGCGCGCGGCGTCGAACATGCTCGTCGCGTTCCAGATGGTGATCGGCGGCGCGCTGCCGTTGTCCAGCTTCTCCACCTGCAGGATCTCGCGCACGCTCTGGCTGATGCTCAGGTTGCCCGCCGAGAGCATCGCCATGAAGCGCTCGCCGGGCTGCTCGTAGATGATCATCTTGCGGTAGGTGCTGATCGCGTCCAGCCCGGCGTTGGTGCGGCTGTCCGAGAGGAACACGAGGCCGGCGTTGAGGCGGATGCCCACGCAGTAGGTCATGGCTGGTACCCGCTTTGCAGTTGCTTGAGTCGGTACAGCGCTTCCAGCGCTTCCCGGGGCGTGAGGCTATCAGGCTGCACGGCGGCCAGCGCCTGCTCCACGGGCGATGCCTCGCGCGGCGCGGGCGGCGGCGGCGCGGCGAAGAGGTCCACCTGCGCCTGCCCGGCCTCGGCCCGCGCCTGCAGCGCCTCGAGCGCGGCATGCGCCTGGCGGATCACGGCCGGCGGCATGCCCGCCAGCCGCGCCACCTGCACGCCGTAGCTGCGGCTGGCCGGCCCGCTCTCGAGCTGGTGCAGGAAGACGATGTCGTGGCCGCTTTCCACCGCGCCCACGTGCATGTTCACGGCACGCGGGTGCTGCGCCGGGAACTCGGTGAGCTCGAAGTAATGCGTGGCAAAGAGCGTGAAGCTCTTGTTGCGGTCGTGCAGCTGCGTGGCGATGGCCCCGGCCAGCGCCAGGCCGTCGAAGGTGCTCGTGCCGCGCCCGATCTCGTCCATGAGCACCAGGCTCAACTCGGTGGCGCCGTGGACGATGGCCGCCGCTTCGGTCATCTCGAGCATGAAGGTGCTCTGTGCGTTGGCCAGGTCGTCGGCGGCGCCGATGCGCGTGTGGATGGCGTCGATGGGCCCGAGCCGGCAAGCGCTCGCCGGCACGTACGAACCCATCGCCGCGAGCAGCACGACGAGCGCCACCTGGCGCATGAAGGTGCTCTTGCCGCCCATGTTCGGCCCGGTGACGACGAGCATGCGCGTCTTCGCGTCGAGACGGCAGTGGTTGGCGATGAATTCCCCGCCGCCGGTCTCGCGCAGGCGCGCCTCCACCACCGGGTGGCGCCCGGCCTCGATCTCGATGCAGGGGTAAGGCACGAACTGCGGCCGGCACCAGCCGAGCGTGGCCGCGCGCTCGGTGAGTGCCGCCAGCGCGTCCAGCGTGGCCAGCGAGCGCGCCAGCGCCTGCAGCGCCGGCAGGTGCGGCTGCAGGGCGTCGAGCAGCTGCTCGTAGAGCCACTTCTCGCGTGCCAGGGCGCGTTCCTGCGCCGACAGCGCCTTGTCCTCGAAGGCCTTCAGCTCGGGGGTGATGTAACGCTCGGCGTTCTTCAACGTCTGCCGTCGCCGGTACTCGGCCGGCACCTTGTCCAGGCCCGAGCTCGTGACTTCGATGTAGAAGCCGTGCACCTTGTTGAACTGCACGCGCAGGTTGGCAATGCCGGTGCGCTCGCGTTCGCGCGCTTCCAGCTCGAGCAGGAAGGCGTCGCAGTTCTGGTTGATGCCACGCAGTTCGTCGAGCTCGGCGTCGAATCCGCTGGCGATGACGCCGCCGTCGCGCAGCAGCACGGCCGGTTCCTCGGCGACGGCGCGCAGGGCCTGCGCCAGCGCGGGCGCAGGAGACAGCGCCGCGTGCAGCTCGTCGAGCAGGAGCGTGCCGCGCGGCGCCCGCTCCCGCAGCGCGGGCAGGCCGGCGAGCGTCTGGCGCAACCCGGCAAGTTCGCGCGGGCGCACCTGGCGCAGGGCGACGCGGGCGGTGATGCGCTCGACGTCGCTGACGCCGCGCAAGGCCTCGCGCAGCGCCTGCGGGCCCGGCGTCGACCACCGCGCGATGGCCTCATGGCGCGCGCCGGCCGGGCCGCGCTCGCGCAAGGGGTGCGTGAGCCAGTGGCGCAGCAGGCGGCTGCCCATGCCGGTGCGGCAGGTGTCGAGCAGGCTCAGCAGCGTGGGGGCGTCCTCGCCGCGCAGCGTCTGCACGAGCTCGAGGTTGCGCTGCGTGGCCAGTGGCAGCTCGAGCAGCTCGCTGGCGTGCTCCACCGTCAGCGTGCGCACGTGCGCCAGCGCGCGCCCCTGGGTGTGCTCGGCGAAGGCGAGCAGCGCCGCCGCCGCCGCGTGGGCCGCCACCAGGCCCTGGGCGTTGAAGCCCGCGAGCGAGGCCACCTGCAGCTGTTCGCGCAGCTTGCGTTCGCCCAAGGCGCTGTCGAACTGCCAGGCGGGCCGCGCGGTGCGCGCGCCGCGCGCCTGCGCCAGCGCGGCGGGCAGCTCGCTGCCATCGTGCAGGATCTCCGCCGCATCCAGCCGCGCCAGCCAGGCCGTCAGTTCACGCTCGCTGCATTCGGTGATGCCGAGCTGCCCGCTGCTCAGGCCCAGCCAGGCCAGGCCCCAGGTGCCGAGCGCAGGTGTCGAGCCGGAGGTGCGCCCCCGCGGGCGGTGCAGCGCCAGCAGCAGCGTGTCCGCACGCTCGGCCATGAGCTCGCTGTCGGTCACCGTGCCCGGCGTGACCACGCGCACCACCTTGCGCTCCAGCGGCCCCTTTTGCGCCGATCCGGCGCTGGCGACCTCGCCCACCTGCTCGGCCACCGCCACCGCCTCGCCCAGCCGGATCAGCCGCGCCAGGTAGGACTCCAGCGCATGCACCGGCACGCCGGCCATCACCACCGGCTCGCCGGCGCTGCTGCCCCGTGTCGTCAGCGTGATGTCGAGCAGCCGGTTGGCCTTGCGCGCGTCGTCGTAGAAGAGCTCGTAGAAATCGCCCATGCGATAGAACACGAGCGTGTGCGGGAACTCGGCCTTGATGCGCAGGTACTGGGCCATCACCGGTGTATGGCCGGCAAATGTCACTTCGCCGGCGGGCAGCGGGGAACTCTCTTTTGACATCAATGACCGACGTAATTGTCAAAAAGACAAAGACACAAAGCGCTGGGACATTTCCATTGTGACTGCTGATCCGCTCCCCCCGGCTCGGTGGCCGCAGGCCTCCAAGACCTCGCGCTTTCATGTTTCGAAATCTCGGTGGCGCCGTACTAGAGGTCCGATACGGGCGCCGAGCCGACCGCCGGGTGCAAGGCCTGCAAGTCCGCCGGCGTGTCCACGTCGAGCAGCACGCCGCGGTCGTCGAGGTCCACGCCTTGCGCCGCATAGCGCCACATGAGGCGGCGCGCGGCGTCGTCGCCCGAGAGCTGGATGATCTCGGAGAAAAGCTCGGCGGCGAAACCCACCGGGTAGCCGCGCTGGCCGCGATGCTGCGCATAGGCCACGGCGTGATGGCCCAGCGCCTCGGCCACGGCCAGGATGCTGTGCGCTCGCACCAAGGGCATGTCCGCGGGCAGCACGAGCCAGCCGGCGGCATCCGAGCGCTCGTTCACGCCCGCAGCGATGGCCGCGCCCATGCCGCGCGCCGCTTCGCCCGCGCTGAGCACGACGATGTCGCGCGCCGCCAGGTAGCGAGCGGCCAGCGCGGCCAGCGGCGCGGTCGTCACCAGCACCAGCGGCAGCTGGGTCTCGATGGCGTGGCGCAGGGTCGCACCGAGGAGCGTGTCCCCCTCGAAGGCCTGCTCGAGCTTGTTCGCCGGGCCGCCGAAGCGCTTGCCCGGTCCCGCGGCGGGGACGACGATGGCAGGGCGTGGATGCATTCTTCTTCGACGCTGCGGGACTCTCGCCGCGGCGTCCTCCTTGGCAGCAAGAATGGAGGCGCTGCGGCGCCGCAGACAGTGGGGCGTTCACTTACGGCGTTCCACTTAGGGGGTGCCCCGGTGCGCGGCGTGTCTTCATCGAGCCCCCGCGCAGCCCCTGGCGCGGGGCTTTCTATACTGGCCGCATGGACATCGCCAGCCTGCGCAAGAGTTACGAGCGCGACCAGCTCGACGAGACCGCCTCGGCGGCCGACCCGCTGCGGCAGTTCCAGCACTGGTTCGATCAGGCCCTCTCGGCGCAGATCCCCGAGGCAAATGCGATGACGCTGGCCACGGTGGGCGCCGACGGCCGGCCGTCCACGCGCGTGGTGCTCATCAAGAGCGTGGATGAGCAGGGCGTGGTCTGGTACACCAACTACCACAGCCGCAAAGGGCGCGACCTGGCCCACCTGCCCTACGCCGCGCTGCAGTTCCATTGGGTGGAGCTCGAGCGCGTGGTGCGCATCGAAGGGGCGGTGGAGAAGACCACGGCGCAGGAATCGGACGCCTACTTCGCCACGCGCCCGCTGGATTCGCGCCTGGGGGCCTGGGCCTCGCCGCAAAGCGAGGTCATTGCCTCGCGCGCCGTGCTCGTGGCCAACGCGGCCATGGCCGCCGCACGCCACGCGCTGCAACCGCCGCGCCCACCGCACTGGGGCGGCTACCGCCTGCGTCCCGAGCGCTGGGAGTTCTGGCAGGGTCGCAAGAGCCGCCTGCACGACCGCCTGCGATACCGGCTGCAGGACGGCGCCTGGGTGCGCGAGCGCCTGGCGCCTTAGGCCCCTGCCGGCGCGCCCCGGGGTCGCCGGGGGCGCGGCGGCCGTTCAGGGCGGCGCCTGGCGTACCACGCGCTGCGGGTAGGGGATCTCCACGCCGGCTTCGCCGAGGGTGCGCAGGACGGCCAGGTTGACCGCCGAGCGCACGTTGCCCTGGCCGTTCTCGGGGTCGGCGATCCAGAAGGCCAGGGTCAGCTCCAGCCCGTCTGCGGCGAAGGCCGAGAGCAGCACCGAGGGCGGCAAGTCCGCCACCACCCGTGGCACCGCCGCCGCCGCGGCGGCCAGCTTCGGCATCAGGGCGTCGAGGTCGGTGCCGTAAGCCACCTGCACCGTGGTCGTCATCAGCACCTTGGGGTCGGCGAGCGAGGAGTTCTCCACGCGCTGGGTGATCATCATCTCGTTGGGGACGATGGACTCGCGTCCGTTGAGCGCGCGGATCACCGTGTAGCGCGTGCTGATGTCGGTGATGCGGCCCTCGAAGCCGTCGACCTTCACCGTGTCGCCGATGCGCATGCTGTGCTCGGCGAGGATGACGAAGCCGCTGACGTAGTTGGCCGCCAGCTTCTGCAGCCCGAAGCCGATGCCCACGCCCAGCGCGCCGCCGAGCACGCCCAGCGCGGTGAGGTCGATGCCCGCGGCCTCGAAGGCGAGGATCAGCCCGAGGAAGAGCAGCAGCGCGCGCAGCGCGTTGGCCGCCATCTTGCGGATCGAGAGGTTGTCGCGCGCGCCTTCGAGCAGCCTGGCCTCGAGCGCGGCGGAGACCCACAGCGCGAGCACGAGCACGACGATGGCGGTGAAGGCGCCCTCGATGAGGTTGCGCACCGAGACGCGCGAGCCACCGAACTTCCAGCCGATGTCGTCGAGCTCCTGCAGGATCAGCGGCAACAGGCCGGTGATCCACATCGCCACGGCCAGCCACGCCAGCCACGACAGGCTGCGCTCGAGCAGGCGCATCAGCGGTGACTCCGGGAAGGCGCTGCGCAGCACGCGCACCGCCAGCCGGATCAGCGCCAGCGAGACGAGGACAGGCACCACCAGGCGGAACACGGCGATGGGCACGTGGTCGCGCAGCGCCCAGCGCGCCAGCAGCGCGAGCAGCAGCGCCAGCACCGGAAAGAGCACGCCGTCGACGACGCGCCGGCCGAACCACACCGAGCCCGGCCTGGGTACGGCGCCGCACAGCAGGCGCACCACGATCCACGCGGCCGCCAGGCAGCCGGCGAGCACGGCCAGCTCGATGAGCACCGTCGGCGCGAGCAGGTCGTGCGCGAGCAGGCTCAGCTCGTCGGTCGTCATGGGCGGCGCCAGGGTGCTCATGGCGGCCCCTCAGGCCATGTCGGCGAGGACGCGCAGGTGCACCGCCACGCTGCGCGCGAGTGCCTCCAGGTGGTAGCCTCCCTCCAGGCAGGAGACGATGCGACCCTGGGCGTGGCGGCGCGCCACCGCCACCACCTGGCGCGTGATCCACTCGTAGTCGGCCTCCACCAGACCCATCTGGCCGAGATCGTCCTCGCGGTGCGCGTCGAAGCCGGCGGAGACGAAGATCATCTGCGGCTGGAAGCGCTCCAGCGCCGGCATCCACATCGCCTCGATCATCTCGCGCACCGCCGGGCCGCGCGTGTATGGCGGCACCGGCACGTTGACCATGTTCGTGCCCTTGGGCACGGCGCCGCAGTAGGGGTACAGCGGGTGCTGGAAGAAGCTGCACATGAGCACGCGCTCGTCACCGGCGATGATGTCCTCGGTGCCGTTGCCGTGGTGCACGTCGAAGTCGACGATGGCCACGCGCGCCAGCCCGTGCACGTCGAGCGCGTGGCGCGCGGCGATGGCCACGTTGTTGAAGAAGCAAAAGCCCATGGCCACGTCGCGCGTGGCATGGTGGCCGGGCGGGCGCACGGCGCAGAAGGCGGTGCGCGCGCGCCCGCCGAGCACGTCGTCGGTGGCTGCCACCGCCGCGCCGGCGGAACGCAGTGCCGCCTCCAGCGTGGCCGGGCAGGCCAGCGTGTCGGGGTCCAGCGCCTTGGTCACGCCGCTGGCGCACACCTGCTGCAGCAGGTCCTGCATCTCCGTCACGTAGTGGGCGCTGTGGGCGCGCTCGATCTGCTCGATGGTCGCCTGCGGCGCATCGTGGAATTCCAGCGCCACGTCCAGCCCCGTGGCCAGCAGGTAATCGGAAATGGCGTCGAGCCGCTGCGGACACTCGGGGTGGCCCGGCCCCATGTCGTGCAATCGACACGCCGGGTGGCTGTAGAACACGGTGCTCATCGTGGGATCGAGTCTCCGCTGATCGGTTATGGTGCCGCGCATGGATGCAAGCCTTGCGCGCCAGCTCTCACGGCTGGTGGATCAGATTAGCACGATCGTGGTTGGCAAACGCCCGCAGATCGAGGACGCGGTGGCCTGCCTGCTGGCCGGCGGCCACCTGCTCATCGAGGACGTGCCGGGGGTGGGCAAGACCACGCTGGCGCACGCCCTGGCGGTGTGCCTGGGCCTGGACTTCAGGCGCGTGCAGTTCACCGCCGACCTCATGCCCAGCGACCTCATCGGCGTGAGCGTGTTCGAGCGCGGCAAGGACGCCTTCGTCTTCCACCCGGGCCCGGTGTTCGCGCAGGTGCTGCTCGCCGACGAGATCAACCGCGCCGGCCCGAAGACGCAGAGTGCCCTGCTCGAGGCCATGGAGGAGCAGCAGGTCTCGGTGGAGAACGAGACGCGCGCGCTGCCGCGGCCCTTCTTCGTCATTGCCACGCAAAACCCCAGCGACCAGCTCGGCACCTACCCCCTGCCCGAGAGCCAGCTCGACCGCTTCTTGCTGCGCATCACGCTGGGCTACCCGGACCGCGCCGCCGAACGCGCCCTGCTCACCGGCGGCGACCGCCGCCAGGCCGCGCTGCAACTCGACCCCGTGTTGTGCGCGGCCGACCTGCTCGCCGCGCAGCAGGCGGTGCTGCAGGTGCGGGCCGCGGAGCCCTTGCTCGACTACCTGCAGGCCCTCATCGCCGCCTCGCGCTCGGGCACCTGGTTCAGCGCAGGCCTGTCGCCGCGCGCGGGCATGGCGGTGCTGCGCGTGGCCCGCGCCCGCGCCCTCATGGCCGGGCGCGACTACGTCGCCCCCGACGACGTGCAGGCGATCCTGCCGCAGGCCATCGCCCACCGCCTGCAGCCCGTGCCCGGTGCCGGGCGCGGGCCGATCGAGCAGGTGCAGGCGATGGTCGAGGCCACGCCCATACCTTGACTCCCCCCCGAAGCGCCTTCGGCGCTCCCCCCCAGGGGGGGCGAGCCGGACAAGGAACGGTCCCTGCGGACCGTTCCTCGCCGGCGAGCGCCGGCGCCGTCCCGGCTGCCGGCGCCCCCGGCGGCCCGGCAAAGCCGGTTCCGCGGCGGCAGCTTGGTGCGCTCGCTGCGGTCTCGCCAAGGGCGTGGTTCCGGCGCTGGGTGCAGGCGCGCTCACCCCTCACCGACACCTGGCTGCTCGGCCAGCGCAACATCTACATCGTGCCCACGCGCGCCGGACTGGCCTTCGCGCTGACCCTGCTGGTGATGCTGCTGGCGGCCATCAACTACCAGCTCAACCTGGGCTACGCGCTGACCTTCCTGCTCGCCGGTGCGGGGCTGGTGTCGATGCACGTCACCCACGGCAACCTGCGCGGCCTGACGCTGCACCTGCGGCCGGCCGCGGCCGTGTTCGCCGGCGAACCCGCCGTGCTCGAAGTGGTGCTCACCAACCCCGGCCGCGAGCGCCACGGGCTGGCCCTGCGCCGGCTGGACACCGAGGCCCCCGCCGCAGGGCGGCCCGGGGGCGCCGCCGACCCCGCGCGCAGCGTCGCCTGGTGCGATGTCGCCGCGCAGTCGCACGCCAGCGTGCACGTGAGCACGCTGCCGCCACGGCGCGGCTGGCACGCGGTGCCCACGCTGGTGCTGGAGACGGTCTTCCCCTTCGGCCTGTTCCGCGCCTGGACGGTGTGGCGCCCCGCCGGCCGCGTGCTCGCCTGGCCGCGGCCCGAGCAGCCGCCGCCGGCCCTGCCCGCCGCGGGTGCCGCGCCGGCCGACGAGGCGGCCACGCGGCAAGGCACGGGCAGCGAGCTCGACGGCGTGCGCCCCTGGCGCCGCGGCGACACGATGCGCCAGGTGGTGTGGAAGAAGGTCGCGCGCAGCGGCGAGCTCGTCAGCCGCGAGACCGCCGGTGGCGCCACGCGCGAGCTCTGGCTGGACTGGTCGCAAGCGCGCGGCGAGGACCTCGAGGCGCGCCTGTCGCGCCTCAGTGCCTGGGTGCTGCGCGCCGAGCGCGAGGGTGTGGCCTGCGGGCTGCGCCTGCCCGGGCATGAAGTGCCCCCCGCACAGGGCGAGGCGCACCGGCGGCGCCTGCTCGACCTGCTCGCGAAATGGTGACGCGGCTGGCCTGGCGCGAACGCGCGGCGCACCTGCCGCGCGAGACCCGCGACACGCTCTTTCACCTCGGCGTCATCGGCTGGGCCATCGCGCCGCACCTGTTGCACCTGCCCGCGTGGTGCGGCGCCATGTCGATCCTGCTGCTGCTGTGGCGCGCCCGGCTGGCGCTCAGCGGCGGCGCGCTGCCCAATCGCTGGGTGGTGAGCGCCCTGCTCGTGCTCGCCGCCGGGCTGACGCTGCGCAGCGAACACACCCTGCTGGGCAAGGAAGCCGGCATCACCATGCTCGTCGTGCTCATGGCGCTGAAGACGCTCGAGCTGCGCGCGCGGCGCGACGCGCTGGTGGTGTTCTTCCTCGGCTTCTTCCTCGTGCTCACGCACTTCCTCTACTCGCAGTCGCTGGGCACGGGGTTGTGGCTGCTGGTGGCCGTGTGGGGCCTGCTCAGCGCGCTGGCGCTGGCGCACATGCCCGTCGGCCGGCCGCCGCTGGCGCGTGCCGGCGCCGTGGCCGCACGTGTGGCCGGGCTGGGCGTGCCACTGATGGTGGTGCTCTTCGTCCTCTTCCCGCGCCTGGGGCCGCTGTGGGGGCTGCCGCAGGACGCCGCCGGGCGCACCGGGCTTTCGGGGTCGATGACCCTGGGCGGCGTGGCCTCCATCGCCGAGGACGATTCGGTGGCCCTGCGCGTGCGCTTCACCGGCCCGGCCCCGCGGCTGGACCAGCTCTACTTCCGTGGCCCGGTGCTGTCGCAATTCGACGGCCGCGAGTGGACGCGCCTGGTGCCCAGCGTGGCCGCCGCGCTGCGCCCACGCCTCGAGCTCGAGCTGCTCGGCCCGGCGCTGCGCTACGAGATGACGGTGGAACCCAACCGCCTGCTGCTGCTGCCGCTGCTGGAGATGACGCCCGAGCGCGCCGACGCCGCGCCGCACATCGACGGCGCACTGCTCACCCTGCGCCCGGACGGCCAGTGGCAGATCGACCGCCCGCTCATGCAGCGCGTGCGCGTGCAGGCCTCGGCCTGGCTGGCCCACCGCCATGGCCCGCGCCAGGAGGTGCCCGGGCTGCGCGACCTGCTCGCCCTGCCCCCCGGCGCCGAGCCGCGCACGCGCCAGTGGGCCGAGCAGTTGCAACGCCAGCCACAGCTGCGCGGGGCCGACGCGCGCACCCTCGCCGACGCCGTGCTGGCGCACATCCGTCGCGGCGGCTACACCTACACGCTCGAGCCCGGCGCCTACACCGAGGACGCCATCGACGAGTTCTGGCTCGAGCGCAAGCTCGGTTTTTGCGAACACTTCGCCAGCGCCTTCGTCGTCGTCATGCGTGCCATGGGCGTGCCCGCGCGCGTCGTCACCGGCTACCAGGGCGCCGACCCCGAGCCGCAGGATGGCTACTGGATCGTGCGCCAGCGCAACGCCCACGCCTGGGCCGAGATCTGGCAGCCCGGTAGCGGATGGCTGCGCATCGACCCCACCGCCGCCGTGGCCCCGGACCGCGTGCAGCGCGGCTTCAGCCTCGCGCCGCGGCCGGGCTTCGTCGCCGGCGCCCTGGGCAACCTCGACCCGGCGCTGGCGAGCCGGCTGCGCCGCGCCTGGGAAGGCGTCGACAACCGCTGGAACCAGTGGGTGCTGAACTACTCGCGCGGCCAGCAGTTCGAGCTCCTGCGCAGGGTCGGCGTGCGCTCGCCCTCGTGGCAGGACCTGGCCACGGCGACCATCGCCTTGCTGTGCACGGCCGCACTCGCCGGCGCGGC
Source organism: Rubrivivax sp. (assembly GCA_020720385.1). GTDB lineage: Bacteria > Pseudomonadota > Gammaproteobacteria > Burkholderiales > Burkholderiaceae_C > Rubrivivax. The sequence goes on along the minus strand of DYOR01000002.1, from coordinate 27,093 downwards.
CTGGGCCTGGTGGGACCGCCGCCGCCAGGACCCCTGGCAGCGCCTGCAGCGGCGCATCCAGGGGCGCCTGCAGGCGCTGGGCGTGCCGGTGCTGCCGCACCACGCGCCGCGCACGCGCGCCGCGCAGGTGCGCGCGGCGCTCGGGTCGCGCGGCGAGGCACTGGCCGCGGCGCTCGAGGCGCTGGACGGCCAGCGCTACGGCGCGCCGGGCCGGCGTCTGCCCGAACGCGCCTGGTGGCGCGGCTTCGCCGCCGCGGCGCGCGCCTGCGCCAGCGTGCCGGCGGGCCCAGGGTGAGTATCGATAATCGCCGCATGCCAACCCGTGCTGGCGCCGCCCTGGCGGGCCTTCGGGCCCTCCTCGCCTTCGCCACCTTGCTCGGGCTCGCTGGCCACGCGCCGCAGGCCGCAGCGGCAGGCCGTGCGCGCACGGTGCATGCCACGGCCGCGGGCGGGCCCGCCTACGGCCACCGCGCCGACGTGACGCAGTTTGCCGAGGAGGTGGCCGAGCGGCGCGGCCTGCCCCTGCCCTGGCTGCGGGCGCAGCTGGCGCAGGCCCGGCGCGTGCAGGCCGTGCGCCAGCTCGTCATGCCGCCGGCCGCGGGCACGGCGAAGAACTGGGCCGCCTACCGCGAGCGCTTCGTCGAGGCGCGACGCATCGCCGCCGGAGCGGCCTTCTGGCGCGCGCAGGAGCCTTGGCTGGCACAGGCCGAAGAGCGCTGGGGCGTGCCGCCGGAGATCGTCGTCGCCATCGTCGGCGTGGAAACCTTCTACGGCCGCGTGACGGGCCGCTTCCGCACCCTGGATGCCCTGGCCACGCTGGCCTTCGACTTCCCCAGCGGGCGCAAGGACCGCAGCGCCTTCTTCCGCGGCGAGCTCGAGGAGTTGCTCGTCCTGTGCGCGCGCGAGGGCGTCGAGGCGCAGTCGGTGAAGGGCAGCTATGCCGGCGCCATCGGGCTGGCGCAGTTCATGCCCGGCAGCGTCAACCGCTTCGCCCTGGACATGGACGGTGACGGCCGCATCGACCTGCAGCGCAACGGCGCCGACGTCGTCGGCAGCGTGGCCCACTTCCTCGCCCAGGCGGGGTGGGAGCGCGGCCTGCCCACGCATTTCGCGGTGGCCGCGCCGGTGGACAGCCGCGAGCGCGCCGAGCTGCTCGCCCCGGACATCGTGCCGCGCTTCAGTGCCGCGCAGCTCGCCGAGCATGGCGCGGTGCTCGACGAAGCCGGCCGGGCCCATGCCGGGCCGCTGGCTTTCGTCGAGTTGCAGAACGGCGCGCGCGCACCCAGCTACGTGGCGGGGACGCAGAACTTCTATGCCCTCACGCGCTACAACTGGTCGAGCTACTACGCCATGGCGGTGATCGAACTGGCCCGGGCGCTGCGCCAGGCGCGCTGAGCGTCGGCGCGCAACGCTCGGTACCTCAGGCCGCCATCGGCACGAGGAAATCACGGCTGATGCCGATGCCCAGGTCGTTGACGCGGTCCAGGAACTCGGTGAGGAAGGCGTGCAGCCCGGTGGCCAGGATCTCGTCGATGCGGCCGTACTGCAGATCCGAGCGCAGCCGGCCGGCGCGGCGCAGCGTTTCGCTGCTGTGCTGGTTGGCGACTCTCTCCAGATTCGCCAGCAGGTCGTTCATGCAACCCGCCAGCGAGCGCGGCATGTCAGGCCGCAGGATGAGCAGCTCGGCCACCTTTTCCGGGTGGATCACGTTGCGGTAGACCTTGCGGTAGATCTCGAAGCCCGAGACCGAGCGCAGGATCGCGCTCCAGTGGTAGAAGTCCACCTCCTGCCCTTCCTTGGCGGCGCCGGGGCCGAAGTCCTCGCCCCCGGCCAGGGCCTGGAACTTCACGTCGAGCAGCCGCGCGGTGTTGTCGGCGCGCTCCAGGAAGCTGCCGATGCGCAGGAAGTGCAGCGCCTCGTCCTGCAGCATCGTGCCCAGGGTGACGCCGCGCGAGAGGTGCGAGCGGAACTTCACCCATTCGAAGGTCGTCGCCGGGTCGCGTTCGAAGGCGCCCTCCTCGAGCCTGCGGTTGAACTCCAGCCAGGTCTGGTTCTGCGTCTCCCAGACCTCGGTGGTGAGCGCCCCGCGCACGGCGCGGGCGTTCTCGCGCGCGGCGCGCAGGCAGGCGACGATGCTCGAGGGGTTGGTCTCGTCGCGCACCATGAAGTCCATGACGTCGCCGGCGCTGACCTGCGCGTGCTTGCGCGAGAAGCTCGAGGTGAGCTCGCTGATCGAGAGCAGGCCGCGCCAGCCCTGCTCGGCCATGGCGGCCGACTGCGGCAGCAGCGAGGTCTGGTAGTTGACGTCGAGCATGCGCGCGGTGTTCTCGGCGCGCTCCATGTAGCGTGCCATCCAGAACAGGTGGTCGGCGGTTCTAGACAACATGTTCAGTCCTCCAACACCCAGGTGTCCTTGGTGCCCCCGCCCTGCGACGAGTTGACCACCAGCGAGCCTTCCTCGAGCGCCACGCGGGTGAGGCCGCCGGGCACCATCTGCACGCTCGTGCCCGAGAGCACGAAGGGCCGCAGGTCGATGTGGCGCGGGGCGATGCCGCTGTCGACGAAGGTCGGGCAGGTGGACAGCGCCAGCGTCGGCTGGGCGATGTAGTTGCCCGGGTTGGCCTGCACCACGCGGGCGAACTCGGCGATCTCCGCCCGCGTCGCCGCCGGGCCCACGAGCATGCCGTAGCCACCCGCGCCGTGCACCTCCTTGACCACCAGCTCGGCCATGTGCGCGAGCACGTAGGCGAGATCCTCGGGCTCGCGGCACAGATAGGTCGGCACGTTGCTCAGGATGGGCTTTTCGCCGAGGTAGAACTCGATCATCCGCGGCACGTAGGGGTAGATGCTCTTGTCGTCGGCGATGCCCGTGCCGATGGCGTTGCTCAGGGCAATGTTGCCGGCGCGGTAGACGTCGAGCAGCCCGGCGCAGCCCAGGGTGCTGTCGGCGCGGAAGGCGCGCGGGTCGAGGAAGTCGTCGTCGACGCGGCGGTAGATCACGTCGACGCGCCGCGGGCCCTGCGTGGTGCGCATGAAGACGAAGCCGTCCTTGACGAAGAGGTCCTGGCCCTCGACCAGTTCCACCCCCATCTGCTGCGCGAGGAAGGCGTGCTCGAAGTAGGCGCTGTTGTACATGCCCGGGGTGAGGACCACCACGGTGGGCTCGTTGACGCCGGCGGGCGCCACGGCGCGCAGCGTCTCGAGCAGCAGGTCGGGGTAGTGCGCCACCGGGGCGACGCGGTGGATGCTGAAGAGCTCGGGGAAGAGCCGCATCATCATCTTGCGGTTTTCGAGCATGTAGCTCACCCCGCTGGGCACGCGCAGGTTGTCCTCGAGCACGTAGTACTCGCCGCTCCCGTCTGCGTGGCCCGCGCGCACGATGTCGATGCCCGAGACATGCGAATAGACCTTGCCCGGCAGCGTCACGCCCATCATCTCTGCGCGGAACTGGGCGTTGCCCAGCACCTGCGCGGCCGGCACGATGCCGGCCTCGAGGATCTCCTGGTCGTGGTAGACGTCGTGGATGAAGCGGTTCAGCGCCGTCACGCGCTGGCGCAGGCCGGCCTCCATGGCCGTCCACTCGTGCTTGGGGATGACGCGCGGGATGAGGTCGAAGGGGATGAGCCGCTCGGTGCCCGCGCCGTCCTCGTCCTTGGCACCGTAGACGGCGAAGGTGATGCCCACGCGGCGGAAGATCATCTCCGCCTCCTCGCGCCGCGCCTTCATCGCTGCGGCCGGCTGGCGCGAGAGCCAGCGCTCGTAGACGCGGTACTGCTCGCGCACGTCCCGCGTCGCGGTGAGCATTTCGTCAATCGCCGGGTTCATTGTCCTGGGCTCCTCGAAGGTAGTCTCTAGCAACTCGCGTTCCCGACCGCCGTGGCATCGTCCAGCGCGCGTGTCACGACGCCGACGGTCAGGGTGTGGCGCCCGCCGCCGCGGATCACGCCGCGCAGGGGGGTGACGTCGCCGAAGTCGCGCCCCACGGCCACGCGCACGTGGCCGGCGCCGGGCACGACGTTGTTGGTCGGGTCCAGGTCGAGCCAGGCGCCGCCGGCGGCATCGGGCGGCACCCCGGGTGTGCCCGGGCACCAGGCCTGCACCCAGGCGTGCGAGGCGTCGGCCCCAAGCAGGGTGGCGCCGCCTTCGGGGGCCTGCGTGAGCAGGTAGCCGCTGACATAGCGCACCGGCAGGCCGAGCATGCGCATGGCCCCGGCCATGAGGTGGGCAAAGTCCTGGCACACGCCGCAGCGGCGCGCCCAGACCTCGGCCAGCGGCGTGTCGACCTCGGTGCTGCGGCTCTCGTAGCTGAAGTCCGCGTGCACGCGCTGCATCAGCTCCAGCGCCGCTTCGGCCAGCGCCCGGCCCGGGGTGAACGAGGCGGCGGCGTAGTCGCGCAGCGGCGCCAGCCGCGGCACGTAGGGCGAAGGCATGGTGAACCCGGCCGCGGGCTCGAAGGGCGCGCGGGCGACGTAGCGCAGGCGTGCCGCCACCGCGTCCCAGGGCGGCGAGGCGGCCGCGCGCAGGGCGCCGAAGCGCGGCCTCACGCTCACGCGGCTCAGCGCCGTGACGTTCAGGCGTTGGTGCGGCCGGGCGAGGCTGAAATGGTGCTCGACGTTGCCCAGCACATCGCGTCCTTCGCGCTGGTGGTCGGGGGCCGGCGCGATGGCCAGGTCGAAGGCGTGGAGCTGCTGGAACTCGTCGTGCAGCGGCTGCAGATGCGCCAGGTGGTGCGCCAGCGTCACCGGCGCGGCGTAGTCGTAGCGCGTCTCGTGCGTCACTTCCAGGTGCATGTCAGGACCGCCCGGCCGTTCCGAAGGTACTGAGATCCCCCTCGGGGGGCCGCGAACGGAGTGAGCTTGGGGGTCTCACTTCAGACCCGCTGGTCGACGCCGTGCGCCGGCGTGAAGTAGCGCTCGCCCACGGCGTCGGCGAGCGCCGCGCCGCTGGCCGCGAGGCGCGCCGCCAGCGCACGCAGGGCACGCGCGACGGCCTCGTCGTCGGCACCGCGCAGGGACTCCAGCGCCAGGCCCGCCCCCTCGGCGGGGAGCAGGGCGAGCAGGGGCTGCAGCGTCTGCGGCGGGCCGGGCAGCTTGCCGATCTCGGTGCGCAGCCGGCGCAGCACGCCGGCGAAGGCGCGCGGGTTGGCGCTGTCGAGCACGAGCAGGTCGGCCAGGGCGAGCAGGTCCTCGTGGCGCTGGTAGCGGGCACGGAAGGTGATGAGGCTGTCGAAGAGCTCGAGCAGCAGTTCGATCCCGGCCACGCTGGCCAGGGCGCGCGCGTCGAGGAAGGCCTGCATGCGCGTGGCCACGCCGATGAGCCGCTCGGCGAGGCGCCCCACGGTGAGCAGCCGCCAGCCGTGGTCGCGCGTCATGCGGTCGGTCTGTGCACCGGTGACGGCGCCGAGCCCGAGGGCCAGGCGGTCCAGCGCGGCCAGCGCCTGCGCGCGCCCGGGCAGTTCGCCCGCGCCGGCCTGCAGCCCCTGCGCGAAAGCCTCGCGCATGCTGCGGATGAGGCCCCAGTGCTCGGGCGAGAGGCGTTCGCGCAGCGCCAGCGAGGCGCGCTCCAGCGCCGCGAGGTCGTAGGCGACGCTCAGCGCGCCCTGCCCGTCGCCCAGGCCTGCGAGCACGGCGCGTTCGAAGAGGTGGGCCGATTGCAGCAGCGTGGGCACGCCCGCAGGCGCCAGCCCCGTGCGCACGGCCAGGGCCGAGAGGGCCTGCATCACCGCCGGCGGGGCGTCGCCGTCGGCATCGATGTGCAGCAGCGTGGCGCGCGCCAGGCGCACGAGTTGCTCGGTGCGCTCGGTGTAGCGGCCGAGCCAGAAGAGGTTCTCGCCGGTGCGGCTAGAGAGCGGGCGGCGGCGCTCGGCGAGGTCGTCCACCTGCAGCGGCCGCGGCAGCATGGAGAAGGTGTCCACCGGCCCGTCGGTGAGGACCCAGGTGTCCAGGCTCGTGCCGCCGCGCTGCATGGAGACGCTGCCGTCCTCGCGCGGCGCGACGCGCGTCATGCCGCCGGGCAGCACATGCCAGCGCCCGCCGCCGTCGGCAATGGCGTAGACACGCACCATGGCAGGGCGCGCGGTGAGCATGCCGGCGCCCCAGATCGGCGCACGCGAGTAGCGCAGCCGCCCCTGAATGGTCCAGGCGTCGGGGTCGTCCTCGATGGCCACGTCGGCAAGGTCGCGCACCGGCGAGGTCCGCCCGCCGCCGGGGTAGGTGCCGCGCACGATCTTGCCGGCGAGCTCGCCGCGCACGCCGGCCCAGGCCGCGGCCTCGCCGCACCACCAGGTGGGCAGCGACGGCATGCGCAGCTCCTCGCCCGCCAGGCGCTGCGCAATGCCCGGCATGAAACCCTGGATGGCGGGCGATTCGAGGAAGGCGCTGCCCAGCGCGTTGGCCATGACCACGCTGCCCGCGCGCGCCGCCTGCAGCAGGCCGGGCACGCCCAGGGCCGAGTCCGGGCGCAGCTCCAGCGGGTCGCACCAGTGGTCGTCGATGCGCCGCAGCACGCCGTGCACGGGCTCCAGCCCCTCCACCGTCTGCAGGAACAGGCGCTCGCCGCGCACGCTGAGGTCGCCGCCCTCGACCAGCGGCACGCCCAGGTAGCTGGCGAGGTAGGCGTGCTCGAAGTGGGTCTCGCTGTAGGGCCCCGGCGTGAGCAGCACCACGCGCGGCGCGGCGCCGCCGGCGACCTCGCGCGCCGCCTGCTCCAGGGTGTCGAGCAGGCGCCGGTAGCTGCTGGCGATGTGCTGCACGCGCAGCTCGCGGAAGGCCTCGGGGAACTGGCGTGCGATGACCAGGCGGTTGTGCAGCACGTAGCCCAGGCCCGAGGGTCCTTGCGTGCGCTGGGCGATGAGCCACCAGCGGCCGTCGGGGCCGCGCGCGAGGTCGAAGGCGACGATGAAGAGGTGCCCTCCACCGGGTGGCCGCACACCGACCATGGGCCGCAGCCAGCCCGGGTGACGCAGCAGCAATGCCGGCGGCAGCAGGCCCTCGTGGAGCAGGCGCTGCGGCCCGTACAGATCGGCCAGCATGCGCTGCAGCAGCTCCGCGCGCTGCACCACGCCGGCTTCGATGGCCGCCCAGTCGGCCGCCGAGAGGAGCAGCGGCAGCAGCTCCAGCGACCAGGGCCGCGCCGCCACGCCCACCGCCGGGTCCTCGCTGAAGACGTTGTGCGTGACGCCGTCCAGGCGGATGCGCTGCGCCACCTGGGCGAGGCGGCGGTCGAGGTCCTCGGCGATGCCGGCGTGAGCCGCGGGCGCGGGCAGGCCCCGCGCGAAGCGCTGCCACAGCGCGCGCAGGCCACCATCGCCCTGGCGCAGCTCGTCCCACACGCCGGGTTCCGCCGCCAGCGCGCGGGAGGCCAGCACGTGCGCCGCCGCGCCGTCGTCGGCCGGGCCGCGTTCGAAGGGCAGGAGGTTTTGCGAAGGCACGGGCAGCGCGTCGGTGAGGCGCCGCTCAGGGCTGGCGCAAGTCGATGGTGAAGGGGTGCTCGAGGCCTGGCGCCGCGGGCTGCACGTCCATGCGGCCGGGTGTGTGGCCGAAACGGAAGAAGCGCGCCAGGCGCCGGCTCTCGGCGGTGTAGGCGTTCACCGGGAAGTCCTCGTAGCTCAGCCCGCCCGGGTGCGCCACGTGGTAGCGGCAGCCTCCCAGCGAGCGCTGCATCCAGCGGTCGACGATGTCGAAGGTGAGCGGTGCATGCACGCCGATCGTCGGGTGCAGCGCCGAGGGCGGCTGCCAGGCGCGGTAGCGCACGCCGCAGACATACTCACCGACGCGGCCGGTGGGCTGCAGCGGCAGCGCGCGGCCATTGGCGGTGACGACATGGCGGTTGCCGTTGAGGCCGCTGACCTTGACCTCCAGCCGCTCGAGCGACGAGTCGACATAGCGCGCGGTGCCGCCCGGCGCGCCCTCCTCGCCCATCACGTGCCAGGGCTCGAGCGCGCTGCGCAGCGTGAGCGCGATGCCGGCGCTGGCCAGCTCGCCGATGAGCGGGAAGCGGAATTCGAAGTGCGGCGCGAACCAGGCGTCGTCGAAGGCGTAGCCGGCCGCGCGCAGCTCGGCCATCACGTCCTCGAAGTCCATGCGCACGAAGCTCGGCAGCATGAAGCGGTCGTGCAGCCCGGTGCCCCAGCGCGTCAGGCGCGTGCTGCCGCGGCCGCGGTCGGGCGCGCGCCAGAACCACGCCACCAGCGCGCGCAGCAGCAGTTGCTGCGCCAGGCTCATGCGCGCGTGCGGCGGCATCTCGAAGGCGCGCAGCTCGAGCAGGCCGAGGCGGCCGGTGGGGCCGTCGGGCGAGTACAGCTTGTCGATGCAGAACTCGCTGCGGTGGGTGTTGCCGCTGACGTCGATGAGCAGGTTGCGCAGGCTGCGGTCGACCAGCCAGGGCGGCACCGCCGCGCCATGCAGCGCCGTCTGGCGCTCGAGTTCGGCCAGCGCGATCTCGAGCTCGTAGACCTGGTCGTTGCGCGCCTCGTCGATGCGCGGCGCCTGGCTCGTCGGGCCGATGAACATGCCGCTGAAGAGGTAGCTCAGGCTGGGGTGGTTGTGCCAGTAGGTGAGCAGGCTGGCGAGCAGGTCGGGCCGGCGCAGGAAGGGGCTGTCGGCCGGCGTGGCGCCGCCCAGCACCATGTGGTTGCCGCCGCCGGTGCCGGTGTGGCGGCCGTCGAGCATGAACTTCTCGGTCGACAGGCGCGTGTGGTGCGCCGCGTCGTAGAGGAATTCGGTGTGGTCGACGAGCTGCTCCCAGCTCGATGCCGGGTGGATGTTGACCTCGATCACGCCCGGGTCGGGCGTCACGGCCAGCAACTTCAGGCGCGGGTCGCGCGGCGGCGGGTAGCCTTCGAGCACGATCTTCACGCCCTGCGCCGCGGCCGTGGCCTCGACGGCGGCGAGCAGTTCGAGATAGTCCTCCAGGTGCTCGAGCGGCGGCATGAAGACGTACATCACGCCGCTCTTGCCGCCCTGCTCGCTCTCGGCTGTCCTCTCCGCTTTAGGGCCGTTGGCACGCTGCGGGTCGCGCACCTCGACGCACAGCGCCGTGCGCGTCAGCCAGCCGGCCGATTCGTGGCGCGCCGGCACGGCGTCGGCACCGCGCGGATGCGGCACCTCGGGCAGGTGCGGGCCGGCCTTGCCATCGCCGGCATGGTGGGCGTCGTAGCCGGGGCGGCCGCCGACCTGCGAGCGCAGCGCGGCGGCGCCAGGCAGCGGCGAGAGCGGCGCGAACGGATCCTGCGCGATGACCTGCTGGCGCTCGTCGTCCTTGGCCCAGGGCAGCGAGTCCAGCGGCAGCCGGTAGCCCATCGGCGAGTCGCCGGGGAACAGGACCAGGCGCTCGTCGCGGAAGAACCAGGGGCCGGTGATCCAGCGCGGGCCGGCGGTGCCGGTCTGCCATTCGCGCTCGAGCGGCAGCAGGTAGCCGACCACGCTGTCCAGGCCCTGCGTGAAGATGCGGCGCAGGCGCGCGCGCTCCATCTCGTCGTCGAGCTTCGACTCGAACGGGTCGACGTTGACCGGCAGCCGGCGCTCGCGCCACAGGTAGTACCAGGTGTCCTCGTAGCCGGCTTGCACGTACTTCCTGTCCAGGCCGAGGCGCTCGGTGAGGCCAACCATGAAGGCGCGCGCGTCATCGGTGGTGTAGCGGTGGGTGTCGCGCTCGTCGGCGAACAGCCCCGGGTCGTGCCAGCAGGGCTGGCCGTCGGCACGCCAGCAGATCGCCAGCGCCCAGCGCGGCAGTGGCTCGCCCGGATACCACTTGCCCTGGCCGAAGTGCAGGAAGCCGCCCTGGCCGTACTTGGCCAGCAGCCGGTGCACCAGTTCGGTGGCGAAGCCGCGCTTGGTGGGGCCCAGCGCGTCGGTGTTCCACTCCGCGCCGTCGCGGTCGTCGACCGAGACGAAGGTGGGTTCGCCGCCCATCGTCAGGCGCACATCCTGCTGCCTCAGCTCGCCGTCCACCTGCGCGCCCAGCGCGAGCACGCCGGCCCACTGCCGGTCGGTGTAGGGCAGGGTCACGCGCGGGCTCTCGTAAATGCGCGTGATCTGCATGTGGTGCTCGAAGCTCGCTTCGCAGTCGTCGACCGCGCCGCTCACCGGCGCCGCCGTGGAGGGCTCGGGCGTGCACGCCACCGGGATGTGTCCCTCGCCGGCCATGAGGCCCGAGGTCGGATCCAGCCCGACCCAGCCGGCGCCGGGCAGGAAGACCTCGCACCAGGCGTGCAGGTCGGTGAAATCGGCCTCGGCGCCCGTGGGGCCGTCGAGTGACTTGACGTCGGGCCGCAGCTGGATCAGGTAGCCGGAAACGAAGCGCGCGGCCAGCCCCAGGTGGCGCAAGGTCTGCACCATCAACCAGCCGGTGTCGCGGCACGAGCCGCTGCAGTTCGTCAGCGTGAGCTCGGGCGTCTGCACGCCGGGCTCCATGCGGATCAGGTAGCTGATCTCGCGCTGCAGGCGCTGGTTGATGCCGACGAGGAAGTCGATCGTGCGCATCTTCTCCTGTGGGATGCTCTCCACGAAGGCCTCGAGGCGCGGCGTCAGCTCGCCCCGGGCCAGGTAGGGTGCGAGGTCGTGCTCGAGCTCGGGGGCGTAGGCGAAGGGGTAGCTCTCGGCCTCGGGTTCGAGGAAGAAGTCGAAGGGGTTGTAGACCGCCATGTCGGCCACCAGGTCCACCGTGACCTTGAACTCGGTGGTCTTCTCGGGGAAGACCAGCCGCGCCAGGTGGTTGGCAAACGGGTCCTGCTGCCAGTTGACGAAGTGCCCGGTGGGCTCGATGCGCAGCGAATAGCTCAGGATCGGCGTGCGGCAGTGCGGGGCGGGCCGCAGGCGCACCACTTGCGGCGACAGCGCCACGCGACGGTCGTAGCGGTAATGCGTGACGTGATTCAGCGCGACATGGATGGACACGGGATGGGGCTCCTGGGCAGGCGATGGGGTTGCTCTTGCAAGCTGCGGGCCACTTGATGCGGGAAGCGGGGCCGCGGCGCCCGGGCCGCCCTCGAGGCGCCGTGCCGGCCTCCCCCTGCAGCCGATGATGCCAGTAACGCACACCACGTTCGCGTTCGCAGATCGGCGGGCCCGCGGCCGGCAGCGTCCACGCGCCGCAGCGGTCGCTGCGCACCACCGGGATGCCACGCGCGCGGTAGCGTTCGACGACCTCGGGCAGCGGATGGCCGAAGCGGTTGCGGTAGCCCGCCTGAACGACGGCCACGCGGGGCTGCACCGTGTCGATGAACGCCGCGCTCGAAGACGTGCGGCTGCCGTGGTGCGGCACCAGCAGCACGTCGCTCCTGAGCGCGGCGCCCTCGCGTTGCACCAGGGCGGCTTCCTGCGCCGCTTCGATGTCGGCGCTGAGCAAGGCGCTGTGCCCCGCACCCTGCACGCGCAGCACGCAGCTCAGGGCGTTGCTCTTCACGGCCAGGGCGTAGTCGCCCGGCAGCGGGTGCAGCATCTCGAAGCGCACGCCGTCCCAGACCCAGCGCTGTCCGGCCTCGCAGCGCCGCTGCGCCACGCCTTCGGCACGCAAGGGGTGCTCGGCGCTCAGCGAGCTCCACAGTTCGCCCACCGGCAGGCTGGCCAGCAGCGCCGCCGCGCCGCCCACGTGGTCGGTGTCGCGGTGGCTGAGCACGAGGCGGTCGATGCGCTTTTCGCCGCGCACGCGCAGCAGCGGCAGCAGCACACGGCTGCCGGCGTCCGACTCGGGCGAGTACTGCGGCCCGGCATCGAACACCAGCAAATGCCCGCGCGTGCGCACGAGCACGGCGCTGCCCTGGCCGATGTCGGCGGCGACGAGTTCGAACTCGCCCTCGCCGGGGCGCTGCAGCGGCGGCGCGAGCAGCGGCAGCATCAGCGGCACGGCGAGCAGCCGCAGCCGCCAGGGCAGCGGCAGCACCGCCAGCGCGCCGCCCAGCAAGCCGCAGGCCACCGCCCAGGCCGGTGCCGCGGCAGCCTGCCACAGCGCCAGCGGCAAGGTCGCCAGGGCCTGCAGGCAGGCCACCAGCCCTTGCTCGATGGCCGCGGCGAGGGTCCACAGCGGCGGCAGCAGCACGCCGAGCAGGGCCAGCGGCGTGATGAGCAGGGTGACCACGGGAATGGCCAGCGCGTTGGCGAGGAAACCCACCAGCGAGACCTGCTGGAAGAACACCAGGGTGAGCGGCGCCAGGCCCACCGTGGCCACGGCCTGCGTGCGCAGCGCGCCGCGCAACGTGGCCCCCAGGCGCGCGCGCCAGCCCGCGGCGGGATCGTCCTGCGCGCGCACCGGCTCGGCCGCCACGAGCAAGGCCACCGCGGCGAACGAGAGCCAGAAGCCCGGCTGCAGCATCGCCCAGGGGTCGAACGCCACGACCACCGCGGCCGCGGCCAGCAGCACCGCGTGCAGCGGCCAGCGCACGCCACTGCTGCGCAGCAGCGCCACCACGCCGATCATCCACACCGTGCGCTGCGCCGGCACGCCCCAGCCGGCGAGCAGGGCGTAGCCTACCGCCACGGCCAGCCCGCCCCAGCGTGCGGCGAGAGGCGCCGGCAGGCGCAGGGGGAGGTGCGGATGCATGCGCCACAAGCGCCCCACGAGGCCACCGACGAGCCAGGCGAACATCGTGATGTGCAAACCCGAAATGGACATCAGATGCGCCACGCCGGTGATGCGGAAGAGGTCCCAGCCCTGGCGGTCGATGGCCGCCTGGTCGCCGATGGCCAGGGCCGCGAGCACGCCGGCGGCCGCCGCGTCGGGCACGTGCATGGCGATGGCATCGCGCAGGTCCTGGCGCAGCCGCTCCACGGGGTGGCCGGCGTTCTCGGCCAGCTTCACAGCCGCCGCATCCGCCTTGGCGCGCACGTAGCCGCTCGCGCCCATGCCCTGTTCGAACATCCACAGCTCGAGGTCGAAGCCCCCCGGGTTGACGTTGCCGTGGGGTGCACGCAGGCGCAGCGTGAGCCGCCAGCGCTGCCCGGCGCGCAAGGCCTCGGCCGGACCGCCGAGCAAGGCGTCGTCGTCCACACCCCGGTACCAGGCCAGCGAGAGCCGCGGCGGCAGGGTCACGCTGCGGCCCTGCCACAGCGCCGACTCGGTCTCCAGGACGAAGCGCGTTCCCATCAGGCTGGCGTGCGGCATCTCGGCCACGCGGCCGGTGACCACCACGTCCTGGCCTTCGAGTGCGGGCGCCAGGGCCTCGGCCAGGCGCGCGCCCGCGCGCAGCGAGGTGCTGCCAAAACCCAACGCCGCCGCGGCCAGGGCGAGGGTCAGCGTCCCTGCCCAGTGCCTGCGCCAGCGCCAAGCCATGAGCAGGCCCGAGACCGCGGCCAGACACAGCGCGGCGGCTGCGGCCCCGGGCCACAGCACCGCCTGCTGCAACTGCAACGCCACGCCGGCAAGCGCACCCAGCACGGGCAGCGCACCGCGCGCCGCGGGCCCGACGCGTCCTCGCATGCGCGCAGTGTAGGATGGCCGCAAACACCTTGGAACCAAGCGCCATGAGCATCTCCGACCGCCTGCAAGCCCTGGGCATCACCCTGCCCGCGATGGCCGTTCCCGCCGCCGCCTACGTGCCCTTCGTGCGCACCGGCAACCTCGTCTTCATCTCGGGCCACATCGCCAAGAAGGACGGCAAACCCTGGGTCGGCCAGCTCGGCCTGAGCATGGGCACCGAGGAGGGCAAGGCCGCGGCACGCGCCATCGCCATCGACCTCATGGGCACGCTGCAGGCCGCCGTGGGCGACCTCGCGCGCGTGAAGCGCATCGTCAAGGTGCTCAGCCTGGTCAACAGCACGCCCACCTTCACCGAGCAGCACCTGGTGACCAACGGCTGCAGCCAACTGCTCGTCGAGGTCTTCGGACCCGAGGTCGGCGCGCATGCGCGCAGCGCCTTCGGCGTCGCCCAGCTGCCGATGGGCGCGTGCGTCGAGATCGAGCTCACCGCCGAGGTCGGGTGAAAGCCGGGCTCAGCGCGCGGCGTTTGCTCGCCGCCGCCGCCGTGCTGCCCGTCGCGGCGGTGTGCGCCGCGCTCGTCACGCAGCATGGGATGGGCATGCAGCCCTGCCCATGGTGCGTGCTGCAGCGGCTCATCTTCGTCGGCATTTCGCTGTCCGCCCTGCTTGGGCTGCTCGCCGCGCGCCCGCCCTGGCTGCGACGCCTGGCCGCGCTTCTGATGTTCGCCCTGGCCGCCTGCGGCGTGGCCGCCGCGCTGTGGCAGCACCATGTGGCGGCAACATCGCCCTCGTGCAACATGACCCTGGCCGACCGCATCGTCGGCGGGCTGGGCATCGACGCGCTGTGGCCCCAGGTCTTCGCCGCCTACACCAGCTGCGCCGACGCCGCCGCCACGCTGCTCGGCGTGCCCTACGAGTTCTACAGCCTGACACTGTTCGTGCTGCTCGGCGCGGCCGCGGTGGCGGTGCTCAGGCGCCCGGCCGGGTAGCGCCGGCCCGCCAGCGTTGGGCCGGGACACCAGATCGAAGGCCTGCGAGGACAGCACGAATTGGCCTTGCTCGCCCGCGATGGACACGACGGCGCCGCATCCCCAGGCGACCCACGCGCGCTCGATCGCATGCGCAAGCCGGGTGTGGCCCCCCCATGCTCGGCATGCGCGGGCTCATCGCGGGGGGCCGGCATGGCTGCGGAATGCGGCCCACAGCGCAAGGTCATAGCCGATCTTCAAGGCGCCGCACAAGGCCAGCGGCATGGCCATGAAGCCCGCGGCGAACAAGGCCCCGCCCAGTGTCGGGCTCAGCGCCGCGGCCAGGCTGCGCGGCACGGCCGTGAAGCTGGCCGCCGCCGGCCGCTCGGCGGGCGTCACCACGGCCATCACGAAGGCCGAGCGCGTGGGCACATCCATCTGCGACAGCGCGCTGCGCAGGAACAGCAGTGCCAGTGCCAGCGCCAGCGAGGGTGAGAAGGCGGCGCCGATGAGGCACAGGTTGGCCGGGATGTGTGAGAACACCATGGTGTTGAGCAGGCCGAGACGATCGGCCACCTTGGGAGCGAGCCACTGCGAGGCGGTGGTCAGCAAACCGGCCCAGAAGAAGAAGGCGCCGGCCTGCGCCGCGTCGAGCCCGAAGCGCGTGGACAACCACAGCGCCAGCAGCGCGTTGACGACCAGCCCGCCCGCGAAGGCGTCGACACTGAACAGCAGCGCCAGGCGCAGCACGACCGGGCGCGACGCGCCGAGCGGCGCACTCTGCACCTGGCCGGCATGGCCCGCGTCGGCGGGCAGCCCGCGATACAGGGCCCACACACCGACGCCGGCCACGCCATAAAGGACAAACATGGCCCGCATGGTGGCCAGCGGGTCGATCTGCTGCGCGCCAGCCAGCCACGCCGGCAGCCCGGCCAGCAGCGCGCCGAAGGCAGCCGCCAGCGAGCCGACGATGGTGTAGCGCGCAAAGGCCCGCGTGCGTGCGTCGCCCTCGAACAGGGTGGCCAGCCGCGCGTGCTCGAGCGGCAGGAAGACGCTGACATCACCCGCACTCGGGTTCAGCGTGCCGACAAATGCGATCACCAGCAGCGGCAAGAAACCGGACGCCACACCGAAGGCGGCCCCGGTGATCGCCATCAGCAGCGCGGCTGCGCTGAGCAGGCGGCGCACGGGCCAGCGGTGGCCAAAGGCGCCCAGCGCCAGCGTCGCCAACGCCGACCCGAGCAAGGTGCCGCTGCTGATCAAGCCCACGGCCCAGGCCTGGTGGCCCAGCGCCAGCAGATAGGCCGGCAACAGCACCGCGACATAACCGTCGGCCAGCGCACGCAGCGCACGTGCCAGCAGCAGGCGCCGCAACTCGCGCTGGGGCAGTTCCATTTCAGCGCTTGGGCGGCTTCAATGCCTGTCCGACCGGTTGACCGGCACAGTGCGCGTACAGCGCGTCGTAGAGCACCAGACCCTGCGCCAGCATGGCGTGGTCGTCGCTGAAGTTCAGCGACAGCCCGCGCGAGACGGCCAGCAGGCCCGCTGCCTCGGGCGCCGCCTCGGGGTGGCCGCAATCGGCAGCACGCACGATCAGCGCCAGCCTGCCCAGTGCCGCGTCACGCAAGTCGTACTTGGCGATGAAGGCGTCGAAGCTGCACAGCTCGCCGTGGTGGCCGAGTTCGACGCCCGGCACGTCGTAGGGCGTCGCTCCCGTCTCCTGCGCAGCGCGCATCACGTCTGCGGCGGGCACGTACAGGAACTCGGGGCTCGCATCGACGAATCGCGCCACCAGCCACGGGCAGGCGATGCGGTCGATCTTGGGGCGTTCACGGGTGATCCACTTCATGGCAGTGCTCCTCCAGGTTGGGTGATGCGGCCGGCCGCCTGCCAGCCCGCGATGCCGCATGCAGCCGGCAACGGCAAGAACGCCGTGACGACGCGGCCGTGGTGCGCCGTGGCCACCTGCGCGCCCATCGCCATGGTCGAGACAAGCCGCTTCAACTCGATGCCTCGCTCTACATGTCCGCACATCTCCCCATTCTCGGTGTTCGAGAGGACCGAGGTCTCCTGCGCCTTGCAGGCCTGTGCATTTCGGATCGACCTGCCCGGGCGCTCAGTGGCGGGCGCCGAGATGGCGCCGCAGCCCGGCCTCGCCCGCGCGCATGACGCCATCGTGGTTCCAGCACAACAGCGGCGCCAGCAGTGGCGCCAGCCAGCGCATCCAGCGCCGCGTCAACTTCACGCGCCACACGTAGGTGACGTCGGTACCGCCCGAGCTGGGCCGCAGCAGCCACAAACCCTCGCCCTCGAGCTGGCCGCGTGCACGGGCGCGCAGATGCTGCGGCGGCAGCACCTCCACGCCCTCGACATCGATGCAGACGCTGTAGGGCAGTCGGGTCCTCCAATCGATGCGCCGCACCGCGCCGACGCCGTCGGGGTCACCTTCCCGCAGCGTCCTCACCTGCCGCACATACGGCCACCACAGCGGCCAGCCCGACGGATCGGCCAGGGCGGCCCACACACGCTCCACCGGCGCGTCGATGCGCCAGTGGCTGACAAGGTCGAAGTGCTGCGGGCCCCTTGCCGACGCTGCGTTCACTGCGCGCCCGCCGGCGCAGGCGGCGTGGCGGGATAGCCGCGCTCCTCGATGTCTTGCTTATCCTCGCGCGCAGCGGCTTGCAGTGCGCGGCGGACCTGGGCGCGCAGCAGCGGCCGCACGAGCAAGCCCATGACGGGCGGCAGCGGCAACCGAACCGTGATCGTGACTTCGGTGCCGTCACGGCTTCCTCGCGCCTGCGGGGAGAAGCCGAAGCTCACGCTGCCACCGCGGTTGAAGCCCTCGACCGACAGGTCTTCGATACGGCCATCGGGCTCGATGCGGCGCTCGAACACGTCGCGCTGGCGAGTGCCCAGCAGCCTCACCTCCTGCACGAAACGGGCGCCGTCGGCGCGGCGTTGCAGCACCTCGAAACGCAACTCGTGATGCACCTGGCGGCGGATATGGTGGTCCAGGTCGGCGAACTGGGCGCACACGGTTTGCACCGGTGCGGCGATCCATTCGTGGTGTGTGACTTCGGCAAAGCGGGTCATCGCGACTCCTGGCGTTGAACGGGACACCGCGCCTTACGCCGGCCGGCGCCTGCCGGATGCGTGCCGACACCGCCGCACGGGTGACGCACTTGACCGAGTCGAGCGCAGGGGCTTGAATCCGGGCGTCGCCGACACCCGTAGACCGGCCATGCACCACCCCGAACCTGCGCGTGACGCCTGTGGCCTTGCGGCACCGGCGCGCGAACGCCACATCCGCCGGCGTCTGCTCGAGCGCGTCGCCGACGCCGACACCTCGCACCTGACGATCGACGCCCAGGCAGCGGCTTGGCAACCCTTCCTGCCCGGCGTATCGATCAAGCTACTGCGCGAGCAGGAGGGGATCCTGTCCTACCTGCTGCGGCTGCAGCCCGGCGCCGCGCTGCCGGCGCACCGCCATCCCCTGGACGAGGAGTGCGTGGTGCTGGAAGGCCGGCTGCAGGTGGGCTCGCGCATCGAATTCGGCCAAGGCGCTTATCACCTGGCCCACGGCGGCACGCTGCACGCCCGCATCAGCAGCCCCAGCGGGGCCACGATTTTTCTGCGCGGCGCCGTGCCCGACGCGGCTCATGTACTCGGTTGAACAAGACGCCGTCACCGCCCTGACCGGTTCGCACCGCGCGCCAGGGGCGCTGGGCCTGCCACAGAGGGGCTTGGACATGGACACCGACATGCCGGCCGCCGAGGCGCCGGGCGCGCCAGCGGCCACGCGGGACGAGTCCGCCGACGCCGCCAGCGAACAGCGGCTGGCGGGGTGGATCGCCGCCGTGGTCTAGCGCGACGAACGCGCGCTGGCGGCGCTGTACGACGCCACCTTCGCGCGCGTCTTCGGCTTCGTGCGCCGCATCGTGCGCGGCACCACGTTGGCCGAAGAGGTGGTCGAGGACGCCTACTTCCAGGTCTGGCGGCAGGCCGTTCGCTTTGATCCGGCGCGCGGCAAGGCCATCACCTGGTTGCTGGCCATCGCCCGCACACGCGCCATCGACGCGCTGCGGCGCGAGGCGTGCTTCCCGCACGAGCCCCTGGACGACGAGGCGGCGGCCGATCTGCCCGGCGGCGTGGCCGCAGCCGACGAACTGCTCGACTTCGCGCGACACCAGGCCGACCTGCACGAGGCGCTGCTGCGGCTGGGAGCACAGCCGCGGCAACTGGTGTCGCTGGCCTTCTTCCGCGGCCTCACGCACGAAGAGATCGCCCAGCACACACAACTGCCCCTGGGCACCGTCAAGTCGCAGATCCGGCGTGCGCTGGTGTCGCTGCGCCAGATCCTCGGCGATGGCGGCCCGCCGGCCCTGGCGTCCTGAACCACGCCTCGCGCCATCCCTCGTTGTCCGACCGAAGTCCCCACATGCCCTCCGACACCCTGCCGCTGCCCATCATCCCCGCGCCCGATCTCATCGATCCCGCACTCGAACCGCTGCTCGGCGCGCGCTTTGCTGAGGCCTTTGCAGCCACTGGCAAGGGCTGTGCGGCCGACCCGACGCCCGTTCGCGGGCGGCTGCTGCGCCGCCTGGCCGACGCGCGGGCGGCCGCCGACGCCATGCACACGGTGCGCTGCGCACGGCTCGCCGCGGTCGAGGTGGCGCCGGGCGTGCGCCTGCGCACGCTGTACGCGGCCCGCGCCGGGCGCGCGCCGCGGCGCGGCGAACCCGAGCGCGCCTGCATCGTCGAGTTGGCGCCGGGCGCCGCCTGGCCCGGCGGCGAGCCGCGGCTGCAGCGCGAGTGGCTGGTGCTGCACGGGCAGGTCCGGCTGGGCAGCCTGGCGCTGGGGCCGCGCGACTACCACGTGGCGCCCGCCGGCAGTGCCGACGCCGCGCCGAGCGCACCCGCGGGGGCACGTCTGTTCCTGCGCGAGTCCGCTCGGGCTGACGGCGGCGGCCAGGCGCCGTCCACCGTGCGCGATGCCGATGCCGGCTGGCCCGAGTTTGCGCCGGGCGTGCGCCGCCGCGTGCTCTGGCAGCACGACGGCGAGGCGGCCATGCTCTACCTCGCCCGGCCCGGCGCGGCCTTGCCGACGCACGGCCACGGCCACGACGAGGAGTGCCTCATGGTGCGGGGCGAACTGTTCCTCGATGACCTGCTGCTGCAGGAGGGCGACTACCAGCTCGCGCCGGCCGGCACCGGCCACCGCGTCACCAAGACCGACACCGGCGTCGTCATCTACGCCCACGGCGACCTCGACTTGCAGTTCGTGGCGTAGTCCTCTTCACGCGCTGCGGCGCGTGGGTCGGGTTGCGCTCGTGAACGGGAATACGCGCCGGCCACATTCGTGGATGCAGCGCTGCAGACACCGGTGAGGACACTCACTGCGCTCGGCGCAGCTCGCAACCCCTTGTTTGCATCCAGTCCCGAGCAGGCTGCGCAACAGCGGCGAGGCACCGTTCCTTCATCGAACGAAGCCCGACCCGCCAGCCTCGGCACCGCCGGGCTGCAACGCCAACCCGCAAAGGAAGAGACCCATGACACCCGCTCGCAAGAACCCGGACCGTTTGCTGCCCTTGATCGCCGCGCTGCGCGCCACCGCCGCCGGCGTGGCCAGCCTGCCGGCGCAGGCCGCGCGCGCGGCCCGCATGCCAGCGGCGCTGCAAGAGGCCGAGCGGCTGCGCAACGACATGGGGCTGAAAGATGCACGCCTTGACGCACTGCTTTGACTGCCTGCACCTCGCCGCACGGGCCGGCCTTGTGGCGCTGGCTTGTCTGCTGGCTGGCGCACAGGCATGGGCGCACAAGGCCAGCGATGCTTACATTCAGATGACCGGCACCGACAGCGGCCTCACCGTTCGCCTGGATGTGGCGCTGCGCGACCTCGACGCGGTGCTTGACATCGATGCGGATGGCAACGGTCAACTCACCTGGGGCGAAGTGCGCGCGGCGTGGCCGGCGATCATCCGCTACGCAATGGCAAATCTGCAAGTCGATGGCTGCGCGCTGGGCTCGCCCACCGAGGCTTTGGAGCGGCGTTCCGATGGCGTGTACGCCGCGCTGACGTTCACGTCCACTTGCGTACTGCAGGCCGAGCCGGCGATGCGCTACACCGCGTTCGCGGACGTGGACCCCACGCATCGGGGCATCGCCCGGACTGCGCTGCCCGGGCAGGACGCGAGGGTCAGGGTGCTCGACCCGCGCCAGCCGGTTGCGACGGGTGCGCCGAACGCATCACCCGCGGCGCAAGCCCCGGCGGGTTTTCTGCGCGAAGGCGTGCACCACATCGTGACCGGCTACGACCATGTGCTCTTCCTGCTGTGCCTGCTGTTCCCGGCGGTGATGAGCCGCACCGGCCGAGGCTGGCAGCCGTTGCCGATGTGGAGTCAAGCGGTGTGGCCGGTGGTCGGCATCGTCACCGCGTTCACGGTGGCGCACTCGATCACGCTGGCGCTGGCGGCGCTGAAGCTGGTGTCGTTGCCGTCGTGGTTCATCGAGCCGGGCATTGCGTTGACGATTGTCCTGGCCGCGCTGAACAACATCTGGCCGATCTTCCACGGCCGCGTGGTGCTTGTCACCTTTGCGTTCGGCCTGCTGCACGGTTTCGGTTTTGCCGCTGTGCTGGGCGAGCTGAGCTTGCCGACCGCGGCGTTTGCCTGGGCCTTGCTGCAGTTCAACATCGGGCTGGAACTGGGCCAGGTGGCGATCGTCTGCGTGGCGATCTCGCTGATGTTCCTGGCCCGCAACAGCCGGAGCTATGCGCCCTTGGTGGTTCGCGGCGGCTCGGCGGCGGCGATGTTGATCGCGCTGCTGTGGTTGATCGAGGGCACCGCCGACCTGCCGTCGTGACCGGCAAGGTGATTCAGCCCTCCCCGGAGGTGGCTCACGCCATGAGCCATGTCGCCGCGACGATGGGGCCACCCGGGCAGGGTGGTCAGCCCTGGCGCACAATGAAGTGCAGCACCAGCGAGGTCTGTCGGTGCCGGAGTTCTTCGCCTGTTGGCGCCGATTGAAATCCGACCCGCCAACGAGCCTCGAGCGCCTGCAGGTCGGGCGCCGGAGGCCTCTCGACAAAGACAGGCAGTTCGCGGCGCAGTGACCGGGAGACGACCTCGCCATGCACTTCCGGCGTTGCGGCGACGACCAATGCGTCTACCCGTTCGCGTCGCACGCGGCGGGCGTGCCGACCCCTGCCGCGGCCGGCGCCATACTCCGACGCACCTGGCTCCGTTCACGTCCGCCATGCCCCACCGCAATCACCTGCTGGCCCGACTGGATGCGATTGGCCAATCGCTGCGAGCAACTGGAAGCGCCCAGGCGCTGATCGGCCTGGGCTCGGTGGGGCAAGACATGGCGCGCATCGACGCCTGGTCCGACCTCGACTTCTTCGCCATCGTCGATCCTGGGCACAAGGCGCGCTTCATCGACCAACTCGACTGGCTGGCCGCCGTGCGCCCGCTGCTCTGGCACTGCCGCAACACGGTGGACGGCCACAAGGCGCTGATGGACGACGGCGTGATGTGCGAGTTTGCGGTGTTCGAGCCGCAGGAACTGGGGCCCATCCCCTTCGCGCCGGGCCGCGTGGTGTGGAAGCGCGACGACCTCGACCCGCACATCGCGCAACCGCGCCGACCGCTGCCCTCGCGCACCCCGCCCGACGAAGCCTGGATCGTCGGTGAGGCACTGAGCTGCCTCTACGTGGGCCTGCAGCGCTGGCACCGCGGCGAGCGGCTGTCGGCCGCGCGCTTCGTGCAGGGCCATGCCGTCGATCGGCTGCTGGAGCTCGAGGCGCTGCGCCAGCCTGCATCGGAAGCCGGTGCCGACCCCTTCAACCGCGAGCGACGCATCGAGCAGCGCTCGCCGGCGCTGGCAGCGATCCTGGACGCACTGATACCCGGCTATGCACGCACACCACAAGCCGCGCTGGCGATACTGGACGCGCTGGCGGCGCGCGGCGCAGAACTCAGCGCCGCCATGGTAGAGCGCATCCGCGCGATGGCGCAGGTGCCGGCGCCCGATGACTGGGTCGCGCACCCGATCGAGGTCAAGGGCTCGCTCGAGTAGCCGAGCCCAACTCGGCCGCACCGGCCCGTGGTGAGCACGGCACGCCTCGCACCCTGCGGGCCGGGCTGCCTCGGCACCCTCGTCAGGCCCTTGCGGCACCACCCACGCGCGCAGGTCCAGGCATTTGGTCCCCGCGCCGGCCCGGCAGCGCGTTCTGCGCAGCCCGTCACGGATCGTGCCCGCGCATGCCGCGGAACCCCCTGCGCGCGGGATAGCCGCAGCACCGGATGCCGATACACACTCTGTTACGTCGAGATTCCACACACTTGAACCATGAAACACATGCCACATTTCCTGCAACGCGCCCTGGTCGGTGCGGCCCTCCTCGGCGGCACCGCCGCCAGCCTGGCGGGCGGGGTGACCCTCGCACCGACGGCCACGGTGAGGTTCGACGCCAACATCTTCTCCGGCGTCGCGGCTCCGGCCTACGACAGCCTGAGCATCACCTATCCGTCGCTCGCCACGGGTGGCGGCGCGCAGACTGCGAACGTGGCCGCGGGCCGCTTCCAGGGCACGGTGCTGTCCTACTCCGGCGTCGACCCGAGCATCTTCGTCGACGGCCTGAGCGACCTGTACATGTACTGCTACGACGTCTACGAGCACATCGGAGGCAGCTGGCAAGTCAACTACACCATCAACCTCGATGGTGAACGTGCCCGCACGCTGGACTTCCTGGGCGCGGTCAACGCGGTGCTCAACGCCGGCAAGCCGAGCGTCGACGAGTTCGCCTGGTTGCACCCGGCCGACGGCCAAGTGGCTGCGGCCATCCAGCTCGGCATCTGGGAAAGCAAGTACGAGGCCGCAGGCTGGGACCTGGGCGCGGGCACGTTCAACGCCCGCGGCATCGATGCGGCCACCGCAAACCACCTCGGCGGCTTCCTGGGCGCCCTGGACGGCTCGGCCGCGCTCGACGCGCGCTACGTGATGACGCTCGAGACCAGCAGCGCGCAGGACATGATCACGGGGGATCCGCCGGCCCAGGTGCCCGAACCCGGCACGCTGGCCCTGGTGGCCGCCGCCGGCCTGGGCCTGGCAGCGGCACGCCGCCGGGCCGCGGCGAAGTAGTTCGTCGCCTGCGGCTCGAAGCGCGGGTTGCTCAGCGCACCCGCGCCACCTTCACCAGCCCTTGCACCTTGCGCCCCTTGCGGGCGCGCTTGCCCTGGTGGGCCTCCAGCGCCGCGGCGCCGAGCTTTTCTTCCTTCGGCTTGCCGCCGCGCCCGCTGCCCAGCACCTCGAGCGCCGCAGCGAAGGTGGCCACCGACACCAGCGGCGCCTTGGCGTCCACGTCCATCAGCGTCAGGCCCTTGCCGCCGTTGCCCTGCAGCTTGAGTTCGGTCAGGGGGAAGACGAGCAGGCGGCCGTCCAGCGCCAGGCAGGCCACCTGCGTGTGCGCCGGGCCCAGGGCGACGGGTGGCAGGAGGCGCTCGCTGGCGTCCAGCGTGAGGAAGGACTTGCCGCCGCGATTGCGGCCGACCATGTCGCCGCCCTTGGCCAGCAGGCCGAAACCGCCGGTGTTGGCGAGCAGCAGAGTGTGCTCGGCCGCGCCGGCAAAGTAGTGCGCCACCTGCGTGCCCGGCTCCAGGTCGATGAGCGTGGTGATGGGCACGCCGTCGCCGCGGCCGCCGGGCAGCAGCGCGACGGCCACGCTGTAGACGCGGCCGTTGCTGCCGAAGACGAGCAGCGGGTCGACGCTGCGGCAGGCGAAAGTGCCGTAGAGCGCGTCGCCCGACTTGAAGGCGAGCGTGGCGGCATCGAGCTCATGGCCCTTGAGCGCGCGCACCCAGCCCTTCAGGCTCACCACCACGCTCACCGGCTCGTCGACGAGCTTGACCTCGGCCACCGCCTTGCGCTCCTCCTGCACCAGCGTGCGCCGCGCATCGCCGTGCGCCTTGGCGTCGAACTCGATCTCGCGCACGAGCACGCGCTTGAGC
Organism: Rubrivivax sp.; assembly: GCA_020720385.1. Lineage (GTDB taxonomy): Bacteria > Pseudomonadota > Gammaproteobacteria > Burkholderiales > Burkholderiaceae_C > Rubrivivax. Next base: position 2,706 of record DYOR01000002.1, on the reverse strand, counting down.
GCGGCCGGGCTGCCCAGGATCTCGTCGAGCTTGCCTTGCTGCTCGCGCAGTTCGGCCAGCTCCTGCTCGATGCGGATGGCCTCCAGCCGCGCCAGCTGGCGCAAGCGGATCTCGAGGATGTCCTCGGCCTGCCGATCGGACAGCCGGAAGCGTTCGATGAGCGCAGGCTTGGGCTCGTCGGCGCGGCGGATGATGCGGATCACCTCGTCGATGTTCAGCAGCACGAGCTGACGGCCCTCGAGCACGTGGATGCGCTCCAGCACCCTGGCCAGGCGGTGCCGCGTGCGGCGCTCCACGGTGGCCTGGCGGAAGTCGACCCACTCCTGCAGGATGCGGCGCAGGCCCTTTTGCACCGGCCGGCCGTCGATGCCCACCATCGTCAGGTTCATCGCCACGCTGCCTTCGAGGCTGGTATGCGCCAGCAGCGTGGTGATGAGCTCGCCTTGCTCGACGGCGCGGCTGCGCGGCTCGAAGACCAGGCGCACCGGGGCATCCTTGCTCGATTCGTCGCGCACCGCGTCGAGCACCGCCAGCACCGCCTGGCGCAACTGCACCTGCTCGGGCAGCAGCGCCTTCTTCCCCGCCTTGACCTTGGGGTTGGTGAGCTCCTCGATCTCCTCCAGCACCCTCTGCGCACTGGCCTGCGGCGGCAGTTCGGTGACCACGAGCTGCCACTGGCCGCGCGCGAGCTCCTCGATGACCCAGCGCGCGCGCACCTTCAGGCTGCCGCGGCCCGAGGTGTAGGCCTCGCGCAGGTCGGCCGCGGGGCTGATGATCTGGCCGCCGCCGGGGAAATCCGGCGCGGGCAGCAGCGCGAAGAGCTCGTCGTCGCCGAGCTTGTCGCTCTTCAGCAGCGCCACGGCGGCGGCGGCCACCTCGCGCAGGTTGTGGCTGGGCACCTCGGTGGCCAGCCCCACGGCGATGCCCGACGCGCCGTTGAGGAGCACGAAGGGCAGGCGCGCGGGGAGCTGCCGCGGCTCCTCGGTGCTGCCGTCGTAGTTGGGCTGGAAGTCGACCGTGCCCTCGTCGATCTCGTCGAGCAGCAGCCGCGCAACGGGCGCCAGCCGCGCCTCGGTGTAGCGCATGGCCGCGGCGCCGTCGCCGTCGCGGCTGCCGAAGTTGCCCTGGCCGTCGATGAGCGGGTAGCGCTGCGAGAACCCCTGCGCCATGCGCACCAGCGCGTCGTACGCCGCGCTGTCGCCGTGCGGGTGGTAGCGGCCGAGCACGTCGCCCACCACGCGCGCGCTCTTCACCGGCTTGGGGCCACCGGCCGTGGTGAAGGCCAGGCCCATGCGGTGCATGGCGTAGAGGATGCGCCGCTGCACCGGCTTGTTACCGTCGCAGACATCGGGCAGCGCGCGGCCCTTGACCACCGACAGGGCGTATTCGAGGTAGGCGCGCTCGGCGTAGTCGGCCAGCGGCAGCGTTTCGGCGGATGCGGCAGGCGGAAAATCGAAAAGATCGTTCATCGCAATGGAAAGAAATTGCGCTCGTGCGCGGCGTTCATCTCGCCGGCCGGCAAGCGGAAATGACGTAGATCATGGTAGCCGGCCGAAAAGCCCGGCCCGGGCGGGGAAATGTGAATTTGCTAGACTGGCCGCGGTTTTCCTGCAGCCCCGCGAATTGCATTTGACGCCAATCGCCCGGCGGCCGCGCATCGATCGACCAATTCATTAATGAGAGGTGAATTTGAAGCAGTCCCTGCTAATGGAGAAATACCCGGTTTTCGAAATGGAACTGGGAAAGAACGAAACCACCCTGCAAGGCGTGGACGCGATCATCGCCCATTTCAAAGCGAAGATCGACGCGAACCCGCTGGTCGCCTACATCGGCACCTTCGACCACCTCGCCCACACGCGCAGCCTGCCCGGCAGCGAGGTGGCGCCGAACATCCTGGCGGCCAAGCTGATCGTCTTCTGCTTCGGCGTGAAGCTGCCGAACCCGCACGTGATGGCCTTGCGCCCGCGCTCCATCGGCGTGGCCGATCTGGGCGACAAGTTCGTCGTCAACTTCATGGAGCCCCCGATGCCCGTGGCCACTCAGGCCATGGAGGCCTGGGCCAAGGAACTGCGCAACGCCTGAGAACGGCGCGCCGGGCGCCTCACGCCGTCGCCTCCAGCCCCAGCGCCTGGCGCGCCTCGTATTCGCGGTCCAGCAGGCTCATCAGCACGAGCGAGTCGTAGCCGTCGGCCAGGTCGGTGCTGATGCGCACGTTCTCGCGCAGCCGCCCTTCCTCGACGAAGCCCTCATGGCCATAGAGCGCCAGCGCGCGGGCATTGAGCAGCCGCGCGCCGAGCCAGAAACGGTGCGCGTGCAGGTCGCGAAATGCCATCTGCTTGAGCAGCCGCACGCAGCGCCGCCCCAGCCCCTGGCCCTTGCGCTGCAACACCAGGCGTTTGAGTTCGACGCTGCGGTTCGGGCTGCGGCAGCCCTGCAGGATGACGAAGCCGTCGCGCGCGCCTTCGCTCCCGACCTCGACGATGAAGTGGCGGAAGTCGGGGAAGCGCACCGCGCCCTCGTGCTGCGTGCGGTCCCAGGGGGTGAGGAAAGGCAGGTTGCTCGGGTCGTTCTCGACCGAGAGCACGAAGTCCAGGTCCGACAGCATGGTCGGCCGCAGGCGCAGCGGCAGCGGCAGCGGCAGCGGCAGCGGGCTAGACATCCACTTCCACGGCGTCGCCGCGCAGTTCCATCAGGTCGCGCCGGGCC
>DYOR01000031.1:16026-26244 GCA_020720385.1 Rubrivivax sp. | reverse complement strand
TGCATGGGCAACATCTGCCGCTCGCCCACGGCCGAGGGGGTGCTGCGCGCCAAGCTCGGCCGCGCCGGGCTGCAGGCCAGGGTGATGGTGGATTCGGCCGGCACCCACGGCTACCACACCGGCGAGGCGCCCGACCCGCGCGCCATCCGCCACGCGGCGCTGCGCGGCTACGACATCTCGCAGCTGCGTGCCCGACCCGTGCAGGGGGGGGATTTCGAGCGTTTCGACTGGATCCTGGCCATGGACGAGGACAACCTCGACTGGCTGCACCGGCGCGTGCCGCAAGGGCTGGACGGGCGGGTGGGTCTGCTCATGAGCCACGCGCGCCGGCACGCCGCGGCCGGCGGTGTGCCCGATCCGTACTACGGCACGCCCGCCGGCTTCGAGCATGTGCTCGACCTGGTCGAGGACGCTTGCGACGGGCTGGTGGTACGACTGAACTCCGAACTGCGGATGCCCTCAAAGCCTGAGTGAAATGATCAACTTAATATATACTTGAGCAAATCGCTCGGACAATGATCGAAACTCTCGCCAACCCGCGGGCCGGCACACCGAGCCGGGCCTGGGCCGAGAGTCCGCGAACCACCTTGGCTGTACCGTAGGCGCCCTGCGCCCCAGGAGAATGAGATGCGACTGACCACCAAAGGCCGTTTTGCCGTGACGGCGATGATCGACTTGGCCCTGCGTGCCAACGCCGGCCCGGTGGCACTGGCGGCGATCAGCCAGCGCCAGCAGATCTCGCTGTCCTACCTGGAGCAACTCTTCGGCAAGCTGCGCCGCCACGAGCTCGTGGAGAGCACGCGCGGCCCGGGCGGGGGCTATTCGCTGGGGCGTCCCCCGTCCGAGATCACGGTGGCCGACATCATCGTGGCGGTGGACGAGCCGATCGATGCCACCGGCTGCGGCGGGCGCGAGAACTGCATGGGCGAAGACGGCAGCCGCTGCATGACGCACGACCTGTGGGCGAGCCTGAACGCCAAGATGATCGAGTACCTGGATTCGTTTTCGCTGCAAAGGCTCGTCGACGAGCAACTCGCCAAGGGCGTGTCGATCGATGCCGCACCGGTGAAGCGGGCCATTTCCAGCGCGCCCGTGGTCAAGCCGATCAAGGTCACGGCGCCGAATTCGGTCTTCGCTCTCGGCAATGCGTTCTCGAAGTGAACGCGATGACGATCACCCACTGCGGCAACGCGTTCTCGAAGTGAACACGATGACGATCACCCACTGCGGCAATGCGTTCTCGAAGTGAACGCGATGACGATCACCCACTGCGGTCACGCCATCTCGAAGTAGCACCCACCCATCCAGCGCCTGTGCGGCACTGCCGCGACTCACCTCGTTCCTGACTTTGCCATGACTCCCCACTTCCCCATCTACATGGACTACGGCGCCACGACGCCGTGCGACCCGCGCGTCGTCGACGCCATGATTCCCTGGTTGCGCGAGCATTTCGGCAACCCCGCCTCGCGCAGCCACGCCTGGGGCTGGGAGGCCGAAGAGGCGGTGGAGAAGGCGCGCGCCCAGGTCGCCGCGCTGATCCACGCCGACCCGCGGGAAATCGTCTGGACCAGCGGCGCCACCGAGAGCATCAACCTCGCGCTCAAGGGCGCGGCGCATTTCTACGGCGCGCGCGGCAAGCACCTGATCACGCTCAGGACCGAGCACAAGGCCGTGCTCGACACCATGCGCGAGCTCGAACGCCAGGGCTTCGAGGTGACCTACCTCGACGTTCAGGAGGACGGCCTGCTCGACCTGGACAAGTTCAAGGACGCGCTGCGCGCCGACACCATCCTCGTCTCGGTGCTGCTGGTGAACAACGAGATCGGCGTGATCCAGGACATCCCGGCGATCGGTGCCTTGTGTCGCGAGCGCGGCATCGTGCTGCATGTCGACGCGGCGCAGGCCACGGGCAAGGTGACCATCGACATCGACGCCTTGCCGGTCGACCTGATGAGCCTGGCCTCGCACAAGACCTATGGCCCCAAGGGCATCGGCGCGCTGTATGTGCGGCGCAAGCCGCGCGTGCGCATCGAGGCGCAGATGCACGGCGGCGGACACGAGCGCGGCATGCGCTCGGGCACGCTGCCCACGCACCAGTGCGTGGGCATGGGGCAGGCCTATGCCATCGCCAAGACCGAGATGGGCGCGGAGATCGAGCGCGTGCGCATGCTGCAGCAGCGGCTGCTCGCCGGCATCGCGGGCATCGAGCAGGTGTTCATCAACGGCAGCCTGGAGCGGCGCGTGCCGCACAACGTCAACGCGAGCTTCAATTTCGTCGAGGGCGAGTCGCTCATCATGGGCGTCAAGGGCATCGCCGTGTCCTCGGGCTCGGCCTGCACCAGCGCCAGCCTGGAACCCAGCTACGTGCTGCGCGCGCTGGGCCGCAGCGACGAACTCGCGCATTCCAGCCTGCGCATGACGATCGGGCGTTTCACCACCGAGGCCGAGATCGACTACGCAGTGGCCACGCTGCGCGAGCAGGTTTCCCGGCTGCGCGAGCTCTCGCCGCTGTGGGAGATGTACAAGGACGGGGTCGACATCAGCTCGATCCAGTGGACCGCGCACTGAAGGACTCAGGAGTACAGATCATGGCTTACAGCGACAAAGTGGTAGAGCATTACGAACACCCGCGCAACGTCGGTGCCTTCGACAAGGGCGACGAATCGGTGGGCACCGGCATGGTCGGCGCGCCGGCCTGCGGCGACGTGATGAAGCTGCAGATCAAGGTCAATGCCCAGACCGGCCTGATCGAGGATGCGCGCTTCAAGACCTACGGCTGCGGCTCGGCCATCGCCTCGAGTTCGCTGGTCACCGAATGGGTCAAGGGCAAGTCGCTCGACGAAGCGATGACAATCAAGAACACGGACATCGCCCAGGAGCTGGCGTTGCCCCCGGTGAAAATCCACTGTTCCATCCTCGCCGAGGACGCCATCAAGGCGGCGGTGCAGGACTACAAGGCCAAACGCGGCACGGAACAAGAAGCGCATTGAAGGCGATATGGCGGTCACTCTGACGGAAGCTGCGGCGCGGCATGTCTCACGCTACCTGGTCCGACGCGGCAAGGGTGTGGGCGTGCGCCTGGGCGTGAAGACCACGGGCTGTTCGGGCATGGCCTACAAGATCGAGTACGCCGACGCGGTGGACCCCGACGACGTGATCTTCGAGCAGCATGGGGTGAAGATCCTGGTCGACCCCAAGAGCCTGCCCTACATCGAGGGCACCGAGCTCGACTTCGTGCGCGAAGGGTTGAACGAGGGCTTCAAGTTCCACAATCCGCGCGAGAAGGATCGCTGCGGCTGCGGGGAGTCGTTCCGCGTCTGAACCGACCCTGCGCGTGTGAGCCCGCCGTCCGGTGCGCCTGCCGGCATCCTGCGGCTTGCCGATCGAACCTCCATGCCCGAACGCATCGTCATCCGTCGCGAGAGCCCCGATCAGCCCGAGGTGGCGGCATTGCTGTCCGGGCTGGACCGCTACCTGCAGTCCCTTTACCCACCCGAGGCCAACCATATCCTCGACCTGGACGCACTGTGCGCGCCCGAGGTGGCATTCTTCGTCGCGCGAGATGGCACCCAGGCCGTGGCCACCGGGGCCTTCCGGCGCATGCCCGGTGCGGCGGACACGGCGGGCCTGGCCTACGGCGAGATCAAGCGCATGGTCGTCGACCCGGCACGGCGCGGCGAACGCATCGGCGCGCGGGTGCTGGCGGCGATGGAGGAGGCCCTGCGTGCCGAGGGCTGCACGCTGGCGCTGCTGGAAACGGGGCGCCACCAGGTGGAGGCGGTGAAGCTCTACGAACGCTGCGGCTATGCCCCCCGCGCGCCCTTCGGCGGCTACCCGGACAACGGCCTGTCGGTCTTCTACGCCAAGGCGCTATGAAACTCTCGGACGACGACTTCACCCTTTTCGGCCTGGCGCCGCGGCAGGCGCTGGATCGCGCCGACCTCGACGCGCGCCGCCGCGAACTGCAAGCCCAGGTGCACCCCGACCGCTTCGCTGCCGAAGGGGCAGCGGCGCAGCGCCTGGCCATGCAATGGGCGGTGCGCGTGAACCAGGGCTACCAGCGCCTGAAGGACCCGCTCAGCCGCGCGGCCTACCTGTGCGAGCTGCGCGGCGTGCCCGTGGCGGCCGAGAGCAACACCGCCATGCCGCGCGAGTTCCTCATGCAGCAGATGCAGTGGCGCGAGGCGCTCGAGGAGGCTGCCGACCGTGCCGCCATCGAGGCCCTGGACAGCGCCGTGGCGCAGGAAGAGCGCACCATGCTGGCCGGCCTGGCGCTGCTGCTGGACGAACGACCCGACGCTGTGGCCGCTGCGGCGCGCGTGCGCGCCCTCATGTTCGTGGCGCGTTTCAGGCAGGACATCGAGCGCCGCCTCGAAGCCCTGGACTCCACCCACTGACCGATCCATCCAAGATGGCCCTGCTGCAGATTTCCGAACCCGGCCAGGCGCCCGACCCGCACACCCGGCGCGTGGCCGTGGGCATCGACCTGGGCACCACGCACTCCCTCGTCGCCGCCGTGCGCCACGGCGTCGCCGAATGCCTGCCCGATGGGGACGGCCGGGTGCTGCTGCCCTCCGCGGTGCGCTACCTCGGCGACGGGCGCCGGCAGATCGGCTTCGATGCCCGCGCGGCGCAGGCCGAGGACGCGGAGAACACCATCGTCTCGGTGAAGCGCTTCATGGGCCGCACGCTGGCCGACATCGCCGGGCGCGACAAGCTGCCCTACCACTTCGTCGACCGCCCCGGCAACGTCGCCTTGGCCACGCGCGACGGCGAGAAGACCCCGGTCGAGGTCTCGGCCGAGATCCTCGCCACCCTGCGCTACCGCGCCGAGGACACCTTTGCCGGCGAGCTGCACGGCGCGGTGATCACCGTGCCGGCCTACTTCGACGACGCCCAGCGCCAGGCGACGAAGGACGCCGCGCAACTCGCCGGCCTGAAGGTCCTGCGCCTGATCAGCGAGCCCACGGCGGCGGCGGTGGCCTACGGGCTGGACAACGCCAGCGCAGGCCTGTATGCGGTCTACGACCTCGGCGGCGGCACCTTCGACATCTCGCTGCTGCTGCTCACGCGCGGCGTCTTCGAGGTCGTCGCCACCGGGGGCGACGCCGCGCTCGGTGGTGACGACATCGACCACGCCCTGGCCGACTGGGCGCTGGCGCAGGCCGGCGCCGTGGCCGCCAGCGCGCAGGACAAGCGCGGCGCGCTGGTGGCTGCACGCGCGGCCAAGGAGGCGCTGAGCGACGCGCTGGCGACCACCTGGCAGGCCCACGTGGGCGGGCGCGAGCTGAGCGTGGCGCTCACGCGCGCGCAGCTCGATCTGCTCGCGCGGCCGCTCGTCGAACGCACGCTCGGCGCGGTGCGCCGCGTGCTGCGCGACGCCAAGGTCTCGCGCGAGGACGTCAAGGGCGTGGTCATGGTCGGCGGCAGCACGCGCATGCCGCTGGTGCGCACCGCCGTGGGCGAGCTCTTCGGGCGCGAGGTGCTGACCAACGTCAACCCCGACGAGGTGGTGGCGCTGGGCGCGGCGATCCAGGCCAACGCGCTGGCGGGCAATGCCAAGGACGGCGAGTTGCTGCTCCTCGACGTGATTGCCCTGTCGCTGGGTCTGGAGACGATGGGCGGGCTGGTGGAGCGCGTGATCGAGCGCAACACCACCCTTCCGGCGGCCAAGGCGCAGGAGTTCACCACCTTCAAGGACGGACAGACGGCGATGGCCATCCATGTGCTGCAGGGCGAGCGCGACCTGGTGAGCGAGTGCCGCTCGCTGGCGCGCTTCGAGTTGCGCGGCATCCCGCCCATGGTGGCCGGCGCGGCGCGCGTGCGCGTCACCTTCCAGGTCGATGCCGATGGCCTGCTCAGCGTCAGCGCGCGCGAGCAGACCTCGGGCGTGGAGGCTTCGGTGACCGTCAAGCCGAGCTACGGCCTGGCCGACGAGCAGATCGTGCAAATGCTCGAGGACGGCTTCACGCATGCCGAGGAGGACATGGCTGCGCGCACCTTGCGCGAGGCGCGCGTCGAGGCCGAGCGCATGGTCCTGGCCACGCGCGCGGCGCTGGCCGCCGACGCGGCACTGCTCTTGCCGCAGGAGCAGGCGGCCATCGAAGGACTCCTGGAGGACACGCTGCGCATTGCCCAGGGGGACGACGCCCACGCCATCGAAGCGGCGGTGGCGCGCCTGGCACTGGGCACCGAGGCCTTTGCCGCCACCCGCATGAACGAGGGCATCCGCCAGGCGCTGGCGGGTCGCCGCGTCGACGATGTCTGAACGAATTGACCACCCCATGCCCACCATCCACGTCCTTCCGCACCCCGAGTACTGCCCTCAGGGCGACACCATCGAGGCTCCCGCCGGCACCTCGGTCTGCGAGGCCTTGCTCGACAACGGCATTGCCATCGAGCATGCCTGCGAGATGAGCTGCGCCTGCACCACCTGCCACGTCGTCGTCAAGCAGGGCCTGGCCTCGCTGGGCGAGATTTCCGAGATGGAGGAAGACCTGCTCGACCGCGCCTGGGGCCTGACGCCGACCTCGCGCCTGAGCTGCCAGGCCATCCTGGCGGACGAGGACGTGACCATCGAGATCCCGAAGTACTCGATCAACCACGCGCGCGAGAAGCACTGAGGGCGGCGCAGCCCCGCCGACCGGCGCGCGCCAGGCAACGCACAAGACGGGATCGGCAAGCATGCACGTGCTGGGCTTCGAATCTTCCTGCGACGAGACCGGGGTGGCGCTGGTCGAGGCCCATGCCGTGGGCGTCCCGCGCCTGCTCGCCGAGGCCTTGCACAGCCAGGTCGAGATGCACGCCGCGTACGGCGGCGTGGTACCCGAGCTGGCCTCGCGCGACCACATCCGGCGCGCCGTGCCGCTGGCGCGCCAGGTGCTGCAACAGTCCGGGCTCACCCTGGCCGATGTCGACCTCGTGGCCTACACGCGCGGCCCCGGACTGGCCGGCGCGCTGCTCGTGGGTGCCGGGCTGGCGGTGGCCCTGGGCGCGGCGCTGGGCAAGCCGACGCTGGGCGTGCACCACCTCGAGGGTCACCTGCTCTCGCCCTTTCTCGGCGACGCGCCGCCCGAGTTTCCGTTCATCGCCCTGCTCGTCTCGGGCGGCCACACCCAGCTCATGCACGTCGACGGGGTGGGGCGCTATGCCTTGCTCGGGGAGACCATCGACGACGCCGCGGGCGAGGCCTTCGACAAGAGCGCCAAGCTGCTCGGCCTGGGCTACCCGGGGGGGCCGGCGCTGGCGCGGCTGGCGGCGTTTGGCGACGCGTCGGCCTACGCCTTGCCGCGCCCCTTGCTGCACAGCGGCAACCTGGACTTTTCCTTTGCCGGGCTGAAAACGGCGGTGATGATGCAGGCGCGCAAGCTCGGCCCCAATGTGTGCGAGCAGGCGCGCGCCGATCTCGCCGCGTCGACCCAGGCGGCCATCGTCGACGTGCTCGTGGCCAAGGCCTTGCGCGCGCTGCGCGAAAGCGGCACGCGCCGCCTCGTCGTCGCCGGCGGCGTGGGCGCGAACCTGCGCCTGCGCGAGCGGCTCGATGCCGGAGCGGCCGCGCTCGGCGCCCGCGTGCACTACCCGCCGCTGGCGCTGTGCACCGACAACGGCGCCATGATCGCGCTGGCGGCCGCGCTGCGCGTGCAGCACGGCCTGGCCCAGGCGCGGCGCGACGGTGCCTTCGACGTGCGGCCGCGCTGGCCGCTCGAAGAACTCGGCGCGCCGCTCAGTTGACGGTGATCTGCGCGGCGGCGCGGGCGCTGCGCTTGGGCAGGGTGAGCGTGAGCACGCCATGCTCGAGCCGCGCACCGGCCTCGGCCTGGTCGACTTCGGTGGGCAGGGTGAAGCTGCGCGCGTAGCTCGTCATCGAGCGCTCGCGGTAGAGCAGCCGCTCGCCTTCCTTCTTCTCTTCGCTGCGCTGGCTTTGCGCCTGCACCGTGACCTGGCGGCCCTCGACCGAGACCTTCACGTCTTCCTTGGCCACGCCGGGGACATCGAGCCTGACGGTGTAGGCACGATCCGACTCGGTCACGTCCAGCGCCGGGCTGCGCGCGGCCGCGCCTTCACCGCCCGGCGCGGGGCTGAAGAAGCGCTCGAAGGTGTCGTCGAACAGACGCGAGAGTTCACGCGGCTCACGGGTGAATGGAACGAGGAACATGCTGCTCTCCTAGAATCGGGTTGCGGTCGCTGCCCGAGATCCACGATCCACCGCGGCAGCCTCCATGCACTGGAAGATGGACGCCACGCGTCGCGTTTCAAGACTCCCCCTCTGAAGTGAATCCAACCCGACGCGCCTTGCTTGCGCTGCCGTGGGTCGCGGGCCTGCCTGCTGCCGCTGCGCCACCCGTTTCACCTCCTCCACCCGTGGGCGAACCCATTCGCCTGGCCTTGATCGAAGGCCTGTCGGGGCCCTTCGGCAACGCCGGCGAGGCGGTGTGGCGCAACCTGCTCTGGGCCACCGAGCGTGTGAACCAGCGCGGCGGCGTGCGCGTCGGCGCCGTGGCGCGGCCGCTGGATCTGCTGCGCATGGACAGCCAGGGCAACACCGAGGAGGCCCTGCAACTGCTGCGCGCGGCGCTCGACCGCGGCATCGGCTTCGTGCTCCAGGGCAACAGTTCGGCGACGGCCGCGGCGCTCGTGGCGGCGCTGGACAGGCACAACGAACGCGAACCGCAGCGGCGCGCGCTGTTGCTCAACTACTCCGCCGTGGACCCGGCACTGACCAACGAGCGCTGCAGCTTCTGGCACTTCCGCTTCGACGCCCACGCCGACATGCGCCTGGCCGCGCTCACCGAGGTGCTGTGCGACGAGCGCAGCGTGCAGCGCGTCTACCTCATCGGCCAGGACTACAGCTTCGGCCAGCATGTGGTGCGCCGCGCGCGCGAGATGATTGCCGCGCGGCGGCCCGACATCACAGTCGTCGGCAGCGAGCTCCACCCGCTCGGCCGGGTGAAGGACTTCCTGCCCTACGCCGCCAAGATCAAGGCCAGCGGGGCGCAGGCGGTGCTCACCGGCAACTGGGGCAACGACCTGACGCTGCTGGCGCGCGCGCTGCGCGAGTCGGGCGCCCCGGTGCGGCTCTTCACTTTCTACGGCAATGCGCTGGGTGCGCCGGCAGCCATCGGCGCCGCGGGGCTGGGGCGGGTGGTGGCCGTGTCGGAGTGGCACCCCAACGTCGGCGGGGCGGCGTCCGAGGCCTTCTATGCCGCCTTCCGCCGGCGCTTCCCCGAGCCTGAGGACGACTACGTGCACCTGCGCATGCAGGTGCTGGTGGAGATGCTCGCCGCGGCCATCGAGCGCGCGCGCAGCACCGACGCCGTGGCGGTGGCCCGGGCGCTCGAAGGGGCGAGCTTCGACCCGCGCACGTTGGGCGGGCTGCACGCCGCCACCCTGCGCGCCGACGACCACCAGTTGCAGCAGCCGCTGGTGGTGAGCGTGATGGAGCGCGCCGGCACGCCCGGCGTGGCGCACGACGTGGAAGGATCGGGTTTCGGGTTTCGCAGCCTGCGCCGCGTGGACGCTGCGGCGGCCACCCAGCCGCACCAATGCCGCATGACGCGGCCCAACCAATGAACGGGAAGCGCCATGCGTGATGCCATCCTGAGCCTGCCGGGTTCGAAGATCCGCGAAGTGGCCAATGCCGGCCTGGGCCGCAGCGACGTGCTCGCCTTCTGGTTCGGTGAGAGCGACGAGACCACGCCCGAGTCCGTGCGCCAGGCGGCGGCCGATTCGCTCATGCGCGGCGAGACCTTTTATTCGCACAACCTCGGCCTGCCCGAACTGCGCCAGGGCATCGCCGCCTACGCCAGCGCGCTGCACGGGCCGGTGGACGTGGAGCGCATCGCCGTCACCTCGTCGGGCGTCACCGCCCTGATGCTGGCGACCCAGTTGCTCGTCGGCGCCGGCGACGAGGTCGTCGCGGTGGTGCCGGTATGGCCCAACCTGACGGCGCAACCGGCCATCCTCGGCGCGCGCGTGACCCGCGTGCCGCTGCGCCCGGCCGCGCGCGGCGGCGCCTGGCAACTCGACCTCGACGAGTTGCGCGCCGCCGTCACCGGGCGCACGCGCGTGCTGCTGGTGAATGCACCCAACAACCCCACCGGCTGGACCCTCACGCGCGCCGAGCAGCAGGCCCTGCTCGAGCATTGCCGCGCCACCGGCACCTGGATCGTCGCCGACGAGGTCTACGAGCGCATCTTCTTCGGCGGCGCGGGCCGCGCC
>DYOR01000031.1:0-15926 GCA_020720385.1 Rubrivivax sp. | reverse complement strand
TTTGACGAAGCCCGGCGCCTGGCGGCACCGAGCTTTCTCGACATTGCCGATGGGGACGATCGGCTCGTCGTCATCGGCAGCTTCAGCAAGAGCTTCCTCATGACCGGCTGGAGGCTGGGCTGGCTGGTGCTGCCGCGCGGCCACCTCGACGCCGCGGGCAAGCTGCTCGAATTCAACAGTTCCTGCGCCCCCGTGTTCGTGCAGCGTGGCGGCCAGGCGGCCCTGGCCCTGGCCGACAGCTTCGTGCCCGGCCTGGTGGCGCGGATGCAGGCCTGCCGCGACCGCCTCGTCGCCGGCTTGCAGCGCCTGCCCGGGGTGACGGTGGCCAGCCCGCCGGGGGGCATGTACGCCTTCTTCCGCGTCGAAGGGGAGGACGACTCGCTGGCGCTGGCCAAGCGCCTGGTGGCCGGGCACGGGCTGGGCCTGGCGCCGGGCGCGGCCTTCGGGCCGGAGGGCGAGGGTTGGCTGCGCTGGTGCTTTGCCTCGCGCGACCCGCAGCGTCTTGATCTGGGTCTGGCCCGCCTGGCCCAGGCCTTGCGGCTATAATCTGCGGTTCCCCTCACAAGGGAAAGCACGGCGCCGGTCGGTTTCACTGGCGTTCCGCAAGTAGCCCCCGGGAACCCTCAGGCCGGCGTCAGGTTCGACGCGGCAGGTCGGTTTCCACGATTCCCAAGGAAATCGCATGCCTCTCACCACCGCCCACACGGCCGAAGTCGTCAAGGCCCATGCCCGCGGCCCCGCCGACACCGGCAGCCCCGAAGTCCAGGTCGCGTTGCTCACCACGCGCATCAACGAGCTCACGCCGCACTTCAAGACGCACCTGAAGGACCACCACGGTCGCCGCGGCCTGCTCAAGATGGTCAACCAGCGCAAGCGCCTGTTGTCCTACCTGAAGGACAAGGATGCCGACCGCTACACCGCGCTGATCGCCAAGCTCGGCCTGAGGAAGTAAACCTCACCCGGAAAGGGCCGCCCCGCCGGCGGCCCGTTCGTCCACTCAACACTCGGGCTGCACTGCTGTGTCATTCCAACGACGCCATACCCATCGGACGGGGCGCTGGTTTCACTGGAATGGCATGACGCGGCCCCACCTCCAGGAGAACCACGCATGAGCATTTTCAACAAGGTCACGAAGACCTTCCAATGGGGCCAGCATCAAGTCACGCTGGAAACCGGCGAGATCGCGCGCCAGTCCACCGGCGCCGTGCTCGTGACCATGGACGACACCGTGGTCCTGGCCACCGTGGTGGCCAAGGGCGAGGTCAAGTCCGGCCAGGACTTCTTCCCGCTCACCGTCGACTACATCGAGAAGACCTACGCCGCGGGCAAGATCCCGGGCAGCTTCTTCAAGCGCGAAGGCCGTCCGAGCGAACTCGAGACGCTCACCAGCCGCCTCATCGACCGCCCCATCCGCCCGCTCTTCCCCGAAGGCTTCTTCAATGAAGTGCAGGTCGTGGTGCACGTGCTCAGCCTGAACCCCGAGGTGCAGGCCGACATTCCGGCCCTCATCGGGTCCAGCGCCGCGATGGCCATCAGCGGGCTGCCGTTCAACGGGCCCGTGGGCGCCGCGCGCGTGGGCTACATCGACGGCCAGTACGTGCTCAACCCGGGCAAGACGCAGCTCGCCGAGAGCAAGCTCGACCTCGTCGTGGCAGGCACCGAGGCGGCCGTGCTCATGGTCGAGTCCGAAGCCGACCAGCTCAGCGAAGAAGTGATGCTCGGCGCCGTGGTCTTCGGCCACGAGCAGGGCAACATCGCCATCGCCGCGATCAACGAACTCGTGCGCGACGCCGGCAAGCCGGAATGGAAGTGGGCCGCGCCGGCCAAGAACGAGCCCTTCATCGCCAAGGTGACGGAGCTCGCCGAAGGCCCGCTGCGCGCGGCCTACCAGATCCGCAGCAAGCAGGCGCGCACGCAGGCCTGCCGCGAGGTCACTGCCAGCGTGCTCGCGGCGCTGAAGGCCGAGAGCATCGAGTTCGACAAGGTCGAGGTCGAGGGCCTGCTCTTCGAGATCGAGGCGCGCATCGTGCGCAGCCAGATCCTCGCCGGCGAGCCGCGCATCGACGGCCGCGACACGCGCACCGTGCGCCCGATCGAGATCCGCTCGGGCGTGCTGCCGCGCACCCACGGCTCGGCGCTGTTCACGCGCGGCGAGACGCAGGCCCTGGTCGCCGCCACGCTGGGCACCGAGCGCGACGCTCAGCGCATCGATGCCCTGGCCGGCGACTTCGAAGACCGCTTCATGCTGCACTACAACATGCCTCCCTTCGCCACCGGCGAAACGGGCCGCGTGGGCAGCCCCAAGCGGCGCGAGATCGGCCACGGCCGCCTGGCCAAGCGCGCGCTGCTCGCCGTGCTGCCGAAGAAGGAAGACTTCCCCTACACGCTGCGTGTGGTCTCGGAGATCACCGAGTCCAACGGCTCGTCGTCGATGGCCAGCGTGTGCGGCGGCTGCCTCAGCCTGCTCGACGCCGGCGTGCCGCTGAAGGCCCACGTGGCGGGCATCGCCATGGGCCTGATCAAGGAAGGCAACCGCTTCGCCGTGCTCACCGACATCCTGGGCGACGAGGATCACCTCGGCGACATGGACTTCAAGGTGGCGGGTACGAACGGCGGCATCACCGCGCTGCAGATGGACATCAAGATCCAGGGCATCACCAGGGAGATCATGCAGGTCGCCCTGGCGCAGGCCAAGGAAGCGCGGCTGCACATCCTGGGCAAGATGATCGAGGCGGTGGGTGGGGCGAAGGCCGAAGTCAGCGTCTTTGCGCCGCGCCTGTACACGATGAAGATCAACCCGGAGAAGATCCGCGACGTCATCGGCAAGGGCGGCTCGACGATCCGCGCCCTCACCGAAGAGACGGGTTGCACCATCGACATCGGCGAGGACGGCACCATCACCATCGCCAGCGTGGATGCCGACAAGGCCGAGTTCGCCAAGAAGCGCATCACCGAGATCACCGCCGAGGCCGAAGTGGGCAAGGTCTACGAAGGACCGATCACCAAGATCCTGGACTTCGGCGCCCTGGTCAACATCCTGCCGGGCAAGGACGGCCTGCTGCACATCAGCCAGATCGCGCACCAGCGCGTGGAGAAGGTCGAGGACTTCCTGCAAGAAGGCCAGGTGGTCATGGTCAAGGTGCTCGAGACCGACGAGAAGGGCCGCATCAAGCTGAGCATGAAGGCCCTGCTGGAGCGCCCCGAAGGCATGCCCGAGGAGCGTTTCGAGCGCAGCGAGCGCCCGCGCCGCGACCGCGAGGATCGCCCGCGCCGTGAGCGCAGCGACCGCGAGGACCGTCCGCGCCGCGAGGCGCCGGCTCCCGCCGAAGGCGCTGCACCTGTTGCCGATGTGGCACCCGTGGACACGGCGCCGCACCAGCCCGAGTGATGCGAGCGATAGAGATCACGGCCCCCGGCGGGCCCGAGGTGCTGCAGCCGTGCGAACGGCCGGCACCCGAGCCGCGCGCCGGAGAGCTGCTGATCGCGGTGCAGGCCTCGGGGGTGAACCGCCCCGACGTGCTGCAGCGCAAGGGCCTGTACCCGATGCCGCCGGGCGTGTCCGACCTGCCCGGGCTCGAGGTGGCGGGCACGGTGCTGGCGGGTGCGCCCGAAGACCTGGCCGCCGCCGGCGTGGCCCTGGGCGACACGGTGTGCGCGCTGGTGGCTGGAGGAGGCTACGCCGAGCGGTGCGTCGCGCCGGTGGGTCAGTGCCTGCCCGTGCCCAAGGGCCTGAACATGGTCGAGGCGGCGAGCCTGCCCGAGACCTTCTTCACCGTGTGGCAGAACGTCTTCGTCATCGCCCGGCTGCAGCCCGGCGAGACGCTGCTCGTGCAGGGCGGCGCCAGTGGCATCGGCGTGACGGCAATCCAGCTGGCCAAGGCGCTGGGTTCGCAGGTCATCGTCACCGCCGGCAGCGACGCCAAGTGCACGGCCTGCCTGGCCCTGGGTGCCGACCACGCCATCAACTACCGCACGCAGGACTTTGCCGCCGAGACCAAACGGTTCACGGGTGGCCGTGGGGCCGATGTGGTGCTGGACATGGTCGCCGGCGAGTACCTTGGCCGCGAGCTGGATTGCCTGGCCGATGACGGCCGTCTGGCAATCATCGCCGTGCAGGGCGGCACGCGCAGCCAGATTGATGCCGGCCTGGTGCTGCGCAAGCGCCTGACGATCACCGGTTCGACCCTGCGCCCGCGCTCGGTGGCGTACAAGACGGCCCTGGCGCGGGATCTGCGCGAGCGCGCCTGGCCCCTGATCGAGGCCGGGCGGGTGAAGCCCGTCATCCATCAGGTGTTCGCGGCGGCGCAGGCCGCCGAGGCGCACGCGCTGATGGAATCGGGCGCCCATGTGGGCAAGATCGTTCTGACCTGGCAGCAATGAGGCAAGAGATGCGACGCAAACTCGTGGTGGGCAACTGGAAGATGCATGGCAGCCGGCCGGCGAATGCCGAGCTCCTGAGCGCCATCCTCGGCGCGCGGCCCTATGCCGCCGACGTGGCCGTGTGCGTGCCCTACGTCTTCCTCACCGAGACCGCGGCCACGCTGGCGGGCAGCGACATCCGCTGGGGCGCGCAGGACGTGTCGGCGCACGAGCAGGGCGCCTACACCGGCGAGATCTCCGCGGGCATGCTGCATGAATGCGGCTGCCGCTACACCCTCGTCGGCCATTCCGAGCGCCGCGCCCTTCATGCCGAGAGCGATGCCCTGGTGGCGAGCAAGGCCCAGGCGGCGCTGGCCCGGGGCGTCACCCCCATCGTCTGCGTGGGCGAGACGCTGGCCGAGCGCGAAGCCGGGCAGACCGAGGCCGTGGTCAAGCGCCAGCTCTCGGCGGTGATCCACCAGCTGGCGCATTGCGCGGCCGAGATGGTCGTCGCCTACGAGCCCGTGTGGGCCATCGGCACGGGACGCACGGCCTCGCCCGAGCAGGCCCAGGCGGTGCACGCCGTGCTGCGCGCGCAGCTGCAGGCGGCCACCGGCCACGGCGCCAACATGAAGATCCTCTACGGCGGCAGCGTCAAGGCCGACAACGCCAAGGAACTCTTCGCGCAGCCCGACATCGACGGCGGCCTCATCGGCGGGGCGGCGCTCAAGGCGGCCGACTTCATTGCCATCTGCCGCGCCTGCCTCTGAACCCCCTCTGAACCCCGTTCCCCGATTCGATTTCCGGAGCCCCACCCATCATGCAAATCTGGATGACCCTGATCCTGGCCGTTCAGCTGCTTTCGGCGCTGGTGATGATCGGCCTCGTGCTGATCCAGCATGGCAAGGGCGCCGACATGGGCGCCTCCTTCGGCAGCGGCGCCTCGGGCAGCCTGTTCGGTGCCACCGGCAGCGCCAACTTCCTTTCGCGCTCCACGGCGGCCTGCGCCAGCGTGTTCTTCCTCTCCACGCTGGCCCTGGCCTACCTGGGCAACGTGGGCCGTGCCAGCGCCGGCGCGCCGGCCGGCAGCGTGCTCGACCGGCCCGCCGTGGCCGCCAGCGCGCCGGCCACGGGCGCCATTCCCGGCAGCTTGCCGGCGACCATTCCGGCAGCCGCGCCGGCGCCGGCCGTGGGTGCGTCCTCGGCGGCTCCGAAGTAGGCCTGCGCAAGGCGCCCGCCCCACATTTCGGGCTAGAATTCCGCGCTTCCCGGGGAGGCCTCTCTCCTCCTGCGTAACGGGTGGATTGCGGACTGTCTTTGCGTCGTGCCGACGTGGTGAAATTGGTAGACACGCTATCTTGAGGGGGTAGTGGCGAAAGCTGTGCGAGTTCGAGTCTCGCCGTCGGCACCAGGGCTTGGCAGTGGCGCGCTCCTTCGTGGGCTCATTCGACCAGACGGATTGCTGACAAGGCCATGGATCTGCAAGCCTACCTGCCCGTGCTCCTGTTCATCCTCGTCGGCGTGGCCGTGGGTGTGCTGCCGCAGGTGCTGGGCTTCGTCTTCGGCCCGAACCGCCCCGATGTCGAGAAGAACAGCCCCTACGAATGCGGCTTCGAGGCCTTCGAGGACGCGCGCATGAAGTTCGACGTGCGCTACTACCTCGTCGCCATCCTCTTCATCCTCTTCGACCTGGAAGTGGCCTTTCTCTTCCCCTGGGCGGTGTCGCTGCGCGACATCGGCGCGGCCGGCTTCTGGTCCATGATGGTCTTTCTCGTCATCCTCGTGGTGGGCTTCGTCTACGAGTGGAAGAAGGGTGCGCTCGATTGGGAATGACTGCGGGCCACCGGGAGTAGGCGAGCATGGGAATCGAAGGCGTCCTCGGGGAAGGCTTCGTCACCACGAAGGTCGACACGCTGATCAACTGGTCGAAGACCGGTTCGCTCTGGCCCATGACCTTCGGCCTGGCCTGCTGCGCCGTGGAGATGATGCACGCCGGCGCGGCGCGCTACGACATCGACCGCTTCGGCATGCTCTTTCGCCCCAGCCCGCGCCAGAGCGACCTGATGATCGTCGCCGGCACGCTGTGCAACAAGATGGCCCCGGCGCTGCGCAAGGTCTACGACCAGATGGCCGAGCCGCGCTGGGTGCTCTCCATGGGCTCGTGCGCCAACGGCGGCGGCTACTACCACTACAGCTACTCGGTGGTGCGCGGCTGCGACCGCATCGTGCCGGTGGACGTCTACGTGCCGGGCTGCCCGCCCACGGCCGAGGCGCTGCTCTACGGCATCCTGCAGCTGCAGGCCAAGATCCGGCGCGAGAACACCATCGCGCGCTGAAATGAGACCCCCAAGCTCGCTCGCGCTCGCTACCCCCCGAGGGGGCTGCCCGCTAACGGCCCGGCAAAGCCGGTTCCGTGGCGGGAGGCTTGGTAAGGCAAGGGCCCTGGGTATCACATGACCCAGAAACTCGACACCCTGCAGGCGGCGCTGGAATCCGTGCTCGGCGACGCCATCGGGCAGCTGGTGCGTGAGCGTGGCGAGATCACCCTCACCGTGACGCCGGCGCGTTACCACGCCGTGGCCACGACGCTGCGCGACGCGGCCGCGCTGCGCTTCGAGCAGCTCATCGACCTGTGCGGTGTGGATTACAGCGACTACCGCAACCAGCCCTGGGCGGGCGCACGCTACGCCATCGTCTCGCACCTGCTGTCGGTGACGCACAACTGGCGCGTGCGCCTGAAGGTCTTCGCCGGCGATGACGCACTGCCCATGGTGGCGTCGGTGACCGAGCTGTGGAGCGCGGCGAACTGGTTCGAGCGCGAGGCCTTCGACCTCTTCGGCATTGTCTTCGAGGGTCATGCCGACCTGCGCCGCATCCTCACCGACTACGGTTTCATCGGCCACCCCATGCGCAAGGACTTCCCGACCACGGGCCACGTCGAGATGCGCTACGACCCCGAAGCCAAGCGCGTCGTCTACCAGCCGGTGAGCATCGAGCCGCGCGAGGTGGTGCCGCGCGTCGTGCGCGAAGACAAGTACGGCGGCGTGCACTGACATGGCCGAGATCAAGAACTACACGCTGAACTTCGGCCCGCAGCACCCGGCCGCGCACGGCGTGCTGCGCCTGGTGCTGGAGCTCGACGGCGAGGTCATCCAGCGCGCCGACCCGCACATCGGGCTGCTGCACCGCGCCACCGAGAAGCTCGCCGAGAGCAGGACCTTCATCCAGAACCTGCCCTACATGGACCGGCTGGACTACGTCTCGATGATGTGCAACGAGCACGCCTACTGCCTGGCCATCGAGAAGCTGCTGGGCATCGCGGTGCCCGAGCGCGCGCAGTACATCCGCGTCATGTTCAGCGAGCTCACCCGGCTGCTCAACCACCTGCTGTGGCTGGGCGCGCACGGGCTGGACTGCGGCGCGATGAACATCCTCATCTACTGCTTCCGCGAGCGCGAGGACATCTTCGACATGTACGAGGCGGTGTCGGGTGCGCGCATGCATGCCGCCTACTTCCGCCCCGGCGGTGTCTACCGCGACCTGCCCGATCGCATGCCGCAGTACCAGGTCAGCCGCATCAAGAACCGCAAGGCCATCGATGCGCTCAACGCCAATCGGCAGGGCAGCCTGCTGGATTTCATAGCCGACTTCTGCAAGCGCTTCCCGGGCAACGTCGACGACTACGAGACCCTGCTCACCGACAACCGCATCTGGAAGCAGCGCACCGTGGGCATCGGCGTGGTGACGCCGGAGCGCGCACTCAACCTGGGCTTCACCGGCCCCATGCTGCGCGGCTCGGGCATCGCCTGGGACCTGCGCAAGATGCAGCCCTACGAGGTCTACGGGCGCATGGACTTCGACGTGCCGGTGGGCACGAACGGCGACACCTACGACCGCTATCTGGTGCGCGTGGAAGAGATGCGCCAGGCCAACCGCATCGTGCAGCAGTGCGTGGACTGGCTGCGCGAGCACCCGGGCCCGGTGATCACCGGCGACCACAAGGTGGCGCCGCCTTCGCGCGTGGACATGAAGTCCCACATGGAAGAGCTCATCCACCACTTCAAGCTTTTCACCGAAGGCATGCACGTGCCCGAGGGCGAGGTCTACGCCGCGGTGGAACACCCCAAGGGCGAGTTCGGTATCTACCTGGTGAGCGACGGCGCCAACAAGCCCTACCGGCTGAAGATCCGGCCGCCGGGCTTCGCCCACCTGGCGGGGCTGGACGAACTCACGCGCGGCCACATGATCGCCGACGCGGTGGCCATCATCGGCACCATGGACATCGTCTTCGGCGAGATCGACCGATGAAGTTCTCGCAAGACACCCTGGCGCGTTTCGACAAGGAAGCCGCCAAGTACCCCGCCGAGCACAGGCTCTCGGCGGTGATGGCCTGCCTGGCCATCGTGCAGCACGAGCAGGGCCATGTGTCGCCCGCGGCCGAGGACGCGCTGGCGGCCTACCTGGGCGTGGAGCCCATCGCCGTGCATGAGGTCACCACGTTCTACAACATGTACAACGCGCAGCCGGTGGGCACCTACAAGCTCAACGTCTGCACCAACCTGCCCTGCCAGTTGCGCGACGGCGACAAGGCCTTGGCGCACCTGTGCCGAGAGCTGGGTGTCGAACCCTATGGCACCAGCGCCGACGGGCGCTTCACGGTGCAGCCCTGCGAGTGCCTGGGGGCCTGCGCCGACGCCCCGGTGATGCTCGTCAACGACCGCCAGATGCTCAGTTTCATGAGCCACGAGCGCCTCGACGAGCTCATCGAGATGCTGAAGGCCGGCGATGCTTGACCTCTCGAAGTTCCAGGCGCGGGGTGCCGAGACCTGCCTGCACGGCCGGCACATCGGCGCGCAGATCTACGCCGGCCTGGATGGCACGAACTGGCGACTGCAGGACTACCTGGCGCGCGGCGGCTATGCGGCGCTGAAGAAGATCCTCGCCCGCGACGGCGTGGCCGACAACGAGGGCATGACGCCCGAGCAGGTGGTCGCCGAGGTCAAGGCCAGCGGCCTGCGCGGACGCGGCGGCGCGGGCTTCCCCACAGGGCTGAAGTGGAGCTTCATGCCGCGCCAGTTCCCCGGGCCGAAGTACCTGGTGTGCAATTCCGACGAGGGCGAGCCCGGCACCTGCAAGGACCGCGACATCCTCGCCTACAACCCGCACCTCGTCATCGAGGGCATGGCCATCGCCGCCTACGCGATGGGCATACGCACCGGCTACAACTACATCCACGGCGAGATCTTCGAGGTCTACCAGCGCTTCGAGGAGGCGTTGCAGGAGGCGCGTGCCGCGGGCCTGCTGGGCGAACGCATCCTGGGCTCGGACTTCAGCTTCGAGCTCCATGCGCACCATGGATTCGGCGCCTACATCTGCGGCGAGGAAACGGCGCTGCTGGAGAGCCTGGAAGGCAAGAAGGGCCAGCCGCGCTTCAAGCCGCCGTTCCCGGCGAGCTTCGGCCTGTACGGCAAGCCGACGACGATCAACAACACCGAGACCTTCGCCGCCGTGCCCTGGATCATCAACCATGGCGGCCAGGCCTACCTCGACTGCGGCAAGCCCAACAACGGCGGCACGAAGATCTTCTCCGTGGTCGGCGACGTGAACCGCCCGGGAAATTTCGAGGTGCCGCTGGGCACGCCGTTTGCGACGCTGCTGGAGCTCGCCGGCGGCGTGCGCACAGGGCGCAAGCTCAAGGCGGTGATCCCCGGCGGCTCCTCCGCGCCGGTGCTGCCGGCGGCGGTGATGATGGGGCTGACGATGGACTACGACGCCATCGCCAAGGCCGGCTCCATGCTCGGCTCGGGCGCGGTGATCGTCATGGACGACACGCGTTGCATGGTGCGTAGCCTGCTGCGCCTGAGCTACTTCTACCAGCACGAGAGCTGCGGCCAGTGCACGCCGTGCCGCGAGGGCACGGGCTGGCTGTGGCGCCTGGTGCAGCGCATCGAGCGCGGCGACGCGGCGATGGAGGATCTGGCGCTGCTCGACTCGGTCGCCGAGGGCATCAAGGGGCGCACGATCTGCGCCCTGGGCGACGCTGCGGCGATGCCCGTGCAAGGCATGCTCAAGCACTTCCGCGACGAGTTCGTGCACCACATCGAACACAAGACCTGCAGGGTCGCGCCGTGATGATCGAACTCGAAGTCGATGGCAGGAAGGTCAGCGTGGCCCCGGGCAGCGTGGTCATGCAGGCGGCCGACGCCGCGGGCGTCTACGTGCCGCACTTCTGCTATCACAAGAAACTCTCCATCGCCGCCAACTGCCGCATGTGCCTGGTGGACATCGAGAAGATGCCCAAGCCCATGCCCGCCTGCGCCACGCCGGTGACTGCCGGGATGGTGGTGCGCACGAAGAGCGACAAGGCCGTCCAGGCACAGAAGTCGGTGATGGAGTTCCTGCTCATCAACCACCCGCTGGACTGCCCCATCTGCGACCAGGGCGGCGAATGCCAGCTGCAGGACCTGGCGGTGGGCTACGGTGCCAGCGCTTCGCGTTATGCCGAGGACAAGCGCGTCGTTTCCCCGAAGGACGTGGGCCCGCTCATCGGCATGCAGGAGATGAGCCGCTGCATCCACTGCACGCGTTGCGTGCGCTTCGGCCAGGAAGTGGCCGGGGTGATGGAGCTGGGCATGATCCAGCGCGGCGAACATAGCGAGATCGCCACCATGGCGGGCCGCACGGTGGACAGCGAGCTCTCGGGCAACATGATCGACCTGTGCCCGGTGGGCGCGCTCACGAGCAAGCCCTTCCGCTACCAAGCCCGCACCTGGGAGCTCGGCCGGCGCAAGAGCGTGAGCCCGCACGACAGCACCGGTGCCAACCTCGTCGTGCAGGTCAAGGACGGCCGCGTGATGCGTGTCGTGCCGCTGGACAACGAGGCCGTCAACGAATGCTGGATCGCCGACCGCGAGCGCTTCAGCTACGAGGCCCTGAACAGTCCCTCGCGGCTCACGCAGCCGATGATCAGGCAGGGCGGCACCTGGCAGGCGGTGGACTGGAACACCGCGCTGTCCTACGTGGCCGACGGCTTGCAGCGCGTGAAGGCCGAATTCGCGAGCCTCGAACCCGGGGCCGGCATCGGCGCCCTGGGCCACGCCAGCGCCACGAGCGAGGAGCTCCATCTGCTCGCGCAGCTGGTGCGGGGCCTGGGCAGCCAGAGCATCGACCACCGCCTGCGCCACGCCGATTTCGGCAACGCCGCGCCGGCCGGGCATGCGCGCTGGCTGGGCCTGCCCGTGGCCGCGCTGTCGCAGCTCGACCGCGCGCTGGTCATCGGTTCGTTCCTGCGCAAGGACCATCCGCTGTTCGCGCAGCGCCTGCGCCAGGCGGTACGGCACGGCGCCCAGGTGCACAGCCTGCACGCCGTGCACGACGACTGGGCGTTGCCGCTGACGGGCAGGATCACCGCCGCACCCGCGGCCTGGCCGCAGGCGCTCGCCGAGGTGGCTGCCGCGGTGGCCGTGGCCCAGGGCGTGACGCCGCCGGTGGCGGCTTCGCCCGACGCCGCGGCACAGGCGGTGGCGGCCTCGCTGCTCTCGGGGCAACGCGTGGCGCTGCTGCTGGGTAACGCTGCGGCGCAGCACCCGCAGGCCGGCGCGCTGCTTGCCCTGGCGCAGTGGATTGCCGCCCGCACCGGTGCGAGCTGCGGCTACTTCGGCGAGGCCGGCAATGCCGTGGGCGCGCAACTCGTGGGTGCGCTGCCCGGCGAGGGCGGCCTGCACGCCGGCCAGATGCTCACCCAGCCGATGAAGGCGCTGCTGCTGCTGCACACCGAGCCCGTGCTCGACGGCGCGGACGCCGCCGCCACGCGCCAGGCGCTGGCGGCTTCGGGTCTGGTCGTGGCCCTCACGCCCTTCAAGGACACGATGATCGACGTGGCCGACGTGATGCTGCCCGTGGCCCCGTTCAGCGAGACCGCCGGCACCTTCGTCAACGCCGAAGGCCGCGTGCAGAGCTTTCACGGCGTGGCCCGGCCGCTGGGCGAATCGCGCCCGGCGTGGAAGGTGCTGCGCGTGCTCGGCAATCTGCTCGGTCTGCCCGGCTTCGACCAGGAGACCATCGACGAGGTGCGCGCGCAGGCCCTGGGCGACGAAACCACATTGGCGCAGCGCCTGGACAATCGCGGCGGCGCACTGCCGGCCCTGGCTGGCGCGCCGGCCGGGCTGCAGCGCGTGGCCGACGTGCCCATCTACAGCAGCGACGCCATCGTGCGCCGTGCGCCTTCGCTGCAACTCACCGCCGATGCCCGCGCGCCGCAGGTGGGGCTGCCCACGGCACTGTGGCGCGAGCTCGGCCTGCAGCCCGGCGCCATGGTGCGCGTGGCCCAGGGCGCGGCCAGCGCGGTGCTGCCCGCGCGCGAGGACGCCACGCTGGCCGCGGGCGCCGTGCGCATCGCCGCCGGCCACCCGAGCACGGCGGGGCTGGGCGCGATGTTCGGTGCCATCAGCGTGGCGAGGGCCGAGGCATGATGCAGGCGCTGCTCGCCTTCCCGCGGGACTACCCCGACACCTGGCTGGTGCTGTGGACGCTGATCAAGATCGTCGTCGTCGTGCTGCCGCTGATGATCTGCGTCGCCTACCTCACGCTGTGGGAGCGCAAGGCCATCGGCTGGAGCCAGGTGCGGCCGGGCCCCAACCGCGTCGGGCCCTACGGGCTGCTCACGCCGATCGCCGACGCCGTGAAGCTGATCTTCAAGGAGATCATCCGCCCGACGGCGGCGAACAAGGGCCTCTTCTTCCTCGCCCCGGTGCTCACCATCATGCCGGCGCTGGCGGCCTGGGCGGTGGTGCCCTTCGGCCCCGAGGTGGTGCTGGCCGACGTCAACGCCGGGCTGCTCCTGCTCATGGCCATCACCTCGATGGAGGTCTACGGCGTGATCATCGCCGGCTGGGCGAGCAACTCCAAGTACGCCTTCCTCGGCGCGCTGCGCGCCTCCGCGCAGATGGTGAGCTACGAGATCGCCATGGGCTTTTGCCTGGTCGTCGTGCTCATGGTCTCGGCGAGCATGAACCTGAGCGACATCGTCGTCGCCCAGGGCAGGGGCATCTTCGCGGGCATGGGCGTGGGCGTGCTGTCGTGGAACTGGCTGCCGCTGCTGCCGATCTTCGTCGTCTACTTCATCGCCGGCCTGGCAGAGACCAACCGCCATCCCTTCGACGTGGTGGAAGGCGAGAGCGAGATCGTCGCCGGCCACATGATCGAGTACTCGGGGATGGCTTTCGCCATGTTCTTCCTCGCCGAGTACGCCAACATCATCCTCGTCTCCACGCTGTGCGTGCTGCTTTTCCTCGGCGGCTGGCTGCCACCATTCGGCTTCCTCGCCTTCGTCCCGGGCTGGATCTGGCTGGCGGCCAAGGTCTTCGTCATCGCCACCCTGTTCCTGTGGGTGCGCGCCACCTTCCCACGCTACCGCTACGACCAGATCATGCGCCTGGGCTGGAAGATCTTCATCCCGGTGACGCTGGTGTGGTTGGTGGTGGTGGGCCTGTGGATCCAGTCGCCCTGGAACATCTGGAAGTGAACATGACCCCCACGCTCACTTCGCTCGCTGCCCCCCGGGGGGGCGAGGCCCCCCTTGGGGCGGCCCGGCGGGAGGCCTGATGACGCTCACGGCCATCAAGGAGGTCTTTTCCAGCTTCCTGCTCACCGAGCTCTTCAAGGGCATGGCGCTCACCGGGCGCCACTTCCTGTCCAGGAGCATCACGATCCAGTTCCCGGAAGAGAAGACCCCGAGTTCGCCGCGCTTCCGCGGCCTGCATGCGCTGCGCCGCTACGACAACGGCGAGGAGCGCTGCATCGCCTGCAAGCTGTGCGAAGCCGTGTGCCCGGCCCTGGCCATCAGCATCGAGAGCGAACAGCGCGCCGACGGCAGCCGGCGCACCACGCGCTACGACATCGACCTGGCCAAGTGCATCTTCTGTGGCTTCTGCGAGGAGAGCTGCCCGGTGGACAGCATCGTTGAGACGCACCACTTCGAATACCACGGCGAGAAGCGAGGAGACCTCTACTTCACCAAGGACATGCTGCTTGCGTTGGGCGACCGCTACGAGGCCGAGATCGCCGAGCGCCGGGCCGCCGATGCCAAGTACCGCTGAAACAGGGACGCCACCCATCGTCCCCACGCGCGCAGCCCACCCATGAACACGACCACCGCACTCTTCTACGTCTTCTCGGCGATCCTGCTCTTCGCCGCGCTGCGCGTGATCACGGCGCGCAGCACGGTGCATGCGGTGCTGTTCCTCGTGCTCGCCTTCTTCAGCGCCAGCAGCGTGTGGATGCTGCTGCGCGCCGAGTTCCTCGCCATCGTGCTGGTGCTGGTCTACGTCGGCGCGGTGATGGTGCTCTTCCTCTTCGTGGTGATGATGCTCGACGTCCGCTCCGACACCTTGCGCGCCGGGTTCTGGAAGAGCCTGCCGCTGGCCGGCGTGGTGGGTGCGGTGATTGCGCTGGAGATGGCGCTCGTGCTCATGCGCGGCTTCCAGCTGCACGCGCCCACGCCCAGCGCCCGGGCGCTGGAGATCGGCAACACGCGGCTGCTGGGCATCGAGATCTTCACCCAGTACCTGTACCCGCTGCAGCTCGCTGCGGTGCTGCTGCTGGTGGCCATCGTCGCCGCCATCGTGCTCACCCTGCCCAGCCGCAAGGCGGCGCGCCACCTGCCGCCGGGCGAGCAGGTGAGGGCGCGCAAGGCCGATCGCCTGCGCATCGTGAAGATGGCCGCGGTGCTCGAGCGGCCGGCCACCACCCCGCCGGAGGGCCAGCCATGAACATGGGGGGCAGCCTCACGCTGGGGCACTACCTGGCCCTGGGCGGCATGCTCTTCGCCTTGTCGGTGATCGGCATCTTCCTCAACCGGCGCAACCTCATCGTGCTGCTCATGGCCATCGAGCTCATGCTGCTTGCCGTGAACCTGAACTTCGTCGCCTTCTCGCACTACCTGCCGGTGGAGGCCGACCGCATGGCCGGGCAGGTGTTCGTCTTCTTCATCCTCACGGTGGCGGCGGCCGAATCGGCCATCGGCCTGGCCATCCTGGTGGTGCTGTTCCGCAACCGGGAATCGATCAACGTCGAGGAACTCGACGAATTGAAGGGTTGAGTCCAAAGCCATGGCGCCGACCATCTCCCTGTCTTTGCTGCTCACCGTGGTGCTGGCGCCGCTGGCCGGCGCGCTCATCGCCGGCCTGGGCGGCCAGTGGGTGGGGCGGCGCGGCGCGCACTTCTTCACCATCCTGGGCGTGTTCGTCGCCTTCGTCGCCTCGGCGCTGGTGCTGCAGCAGGTGGTGGCGGGCGCACGCTTCAACGCCACGGTCTACGAATGGGCCGTGCTGGGCAAGCTGGTCATGGAAGTGGGCTTCCTCATCGACGGGCTGAGCGCGCTGATGATGGTGGTGGTGAGCTTCGTCTCGCTCATGGTGCACATCTACACCGTGGGCTACATGGACGGCGACCCGGGCTACCAGCGCTTCTTCGCCTACATCTCGCTCTTCACCTTCAGCATGCTCATGCTGGTGATGAGCAACAACTTCCTGCAGCTGTTCTTCGGCTGGGAGGCGGTGGGCCTGGTG
>DYOR01000001.1:129223-131624 GCA_020720385.1 Rubrivivax sp. | reverse complement strand
GCTGCTGCACCGCCTGGGCCAGAACCTCTGGCGCATCGTCTTCCAGCTCGGCACGCAGGCGGACCCGGAGGTCGAACAGCAGCCCGCGCGCGTCGCTGCGCGGCTGCACGAGATGCTCGGGCAGGAGCAGACCTTCGAGATCGTCTCGCACGCGGTGCGGCAGGTCGCCGGACGGCTCATAGCCAGCATGCGCCACGGCCGCATGAGCACGCCGGCGTCGTACCCGGATTCGCCACTGAACACGCCCGACGAGGACGACTTCGCCGGCCCCATGGCGCCGGGCACGCACTGTGTCGACGCGCCGGTGGGCCTCGAGCGTGGCCAGGGCTGGCTGCTGCCGCAGCTGGGTGCGGGCTTCGTGCTGCTGAGTTTCGGCGCCGCGCCCACGCCGGCGGTGAGCGTGGGCGGCGTGCCGGCCCGCGTGCTCGGCGTGGGCCGGGACTTGCGCGACACGGACGGCGTGCTCGCCGGGCGCTACGATGCACGCCCCGGTACGGTGATCCTGATCCGTCCCGACGGGCATGTCGCGGCGCGCTGGCGGCGCTGGGACGAGGCGTTGATCGAGACCGCCATCCGGCGCTGCCTGTGTCTCTGAGGGGGAGGACATGTTGCCCATGCGCTCACTTGGTTCGCGGCCCCCGCCATGCCGCTGATCCACCGGCCCCACATCGCCGACCCCGATGCCTTCTACGAGGAGCTCGTGGCCTGCCTGGAGGAGGTGCCGGAAGATCGCACCGACAAGCTGCTGGCCAAGCTCGTGCTCATCCTGGCCAACCACATCGGCGACCGTGAGGTGCTGAGCGAGGCGCTCATCCTGGCGCGCGCCAACACCGACCAGGCCCTCTTCTGAGCCGCCATGAACCTCCTCGACGCCACCCACGACCCCCGGCTGCGCAGCTGGGTCGAATCGGCCAACGTGCCGGGTGGCGACTTCCCCATCCAGAACCTGCCGCTGGCGCGCTTTCGCCCCGCAGGCGGCCTGTTGCACGCCGAAGAGCCGCTGCGCGTGGGGGTGGGCATCGGCGACCGCGTGCTCGACCTCAAGCTCGGCCTGCAGCTGTGCCCCTGGGCCGACGAGATGTACCCGCTGCTCGATGCGCTGGCCTCGGGCGACCTGGCCGCCTTCATGGCGATGGGCCCGCGCGCCTGGAAGCTGCTGCGCGCGGGGCTGTCGGCCGCGCTGGCCGAGGGCAGCGACCAGGGGCCTTTCCTCGAGACCTGCCTGCTGCCACGCGCACAGGCGACCTTCGCACTGCCCTGCCGCATCGGCGACTACACCGACTTCTACGCCGGCATCCACCACGCCCATGCGGTGGGCCTGCAACTGCGGCCGGACAACCCGCTGCTGCCCAACTACAAGTGGGTACCCATCGGCTACCACGGCCGCGCCTCCTCCATCGGCCTGGGCGGGCCGGTGAGACGCCCCTGCGGGCAGATGCGCAGCGCGAGCGGGACACCGCGCTTCGGCCCCAGCCAGCGGCTCGACTTCGAGCTCGAGCTGGGTCTGTGGGTGGGCCAGGCCAACGAGCTGGGCGAGTGCGTCTCCATCCAGGCCGCGGAGGACCACCTCTTCGGCATGACGCTGCTCAACGACTGGTCGGCGCGCGACATCCAGGCCTGGGAGTACCTGCCCCTGGGGCCCTTCCTGGGCAAGAGCTTTGCCACCTCGGTGTCTCCCTGGGTGGTGACGATGGAGGCCCTGGCGCCTTTCAGGCGCCCCTTCGCGCGGCCCGCGGACGACCCCGCGCCGCTGCCCTACCTGGACGGCGAGTTCAACCGCAGCCACGGCGCGCTGGACATCCACCTGGAAGTCTGGTTGCGCACCGAGCGCATGCGGCAAGAGGGCCTCGCGGCGATGCGCATCTCGCACTCGAATGCGCTCGACGCCTACTGGACCGCCGCGCAGCTGCTCACGCACCACACCAGCAACGGCTGCAATCTGCAGGTCGGCGACTTGCTGGGCACGGGCACGCTCTCGGGCCCCGCGGCGGGGCAGGGGGGCTCGCTGCTCGAGCTCTCGCACGGTGGGCGCCAGCCCCTGGTGCTGCCGGGTGGCGAGGCGCGCAGCTTCCTCGAGGACGGCGACACGGTGACCCTGCGTGCCTCGTGCCAGGCCCCCGGCGCGGTGCGCATCGGCCTGGGGCAGGTGAGCGGGACGATCCAGCCGGCCTGAAGTCGACGGTTCCCCGGCAACGCGGGAACTGACCGGCATGTGCCGCCCATTTGCCGGCGTGCAGCGGGGCGCCGGTACGCACAATCGGCATCGATCATGGACCCGCTGCGCCTGGATGCCGCGGCCGCCCGCGTGGTGGCCTGGCACAACCGTCACCCCCTGGCCCGCCGCATCGATGCGGCGCATGTGCACTCCGTGGGCTATGTGGCGCTGCCCTTCGAACGCACG
>DYOR01000001.1:91728-129123 GCA_020720385.1 Rubrivivax sp. | reverse complement strand
CGGCCAGCGCTGCGGCGGCGCTGCACGGGGTGTTCAGCGAGGCCGTCCTCCCACCCCTGAAGGCCGGCGCTGTGGCGCGCTGGGCGGCCCGGCATGGCGCGGAACTGGCTCAGGACCCCAGCGACGCACCGCTGCACTACGTGCGCCCGGACCGCGCGCCCGCCGCTGCTGCCGCACCGGTCACGCTGTACTTGTTGACCGCCGCCGTCGAGGTCGGCGAGCAGCGCAGGCGCGTCCTGCTCGGCTCGGGCGACAAGCCGCCGTTGCTCGGCCGACGCCTGTGGAGCGGCCCGCGTGCCGCAGCGGCGCTGGCGCTGCTCGGTGCCGGCGTGGCCCTGGTGGGGCTGGCGGTGACGCTGGCTCTGCGCCCGGCCGAGCCTGCGGCGCCAGTGCAGGTGGTGGTGCGCCCGGCTGCGGCGGCGTCGAGTGCGGGCCGTGCCGTCACCGCGGCGCAGACCGCGAGTGCGAGCGCGGGTACGGATGCGGCTACGGCCACGGCCACCGCCGTGCCAGGCGCGCTCGCGCCGTCGGCGCCGGCGGCCGCGCAGCCCGAGGCCAGCGCCGAGCCCGTGCCAGCCGCAGCGGGCCAGGCCACGGCTTTGGCCGCACCGGTGCCAGGGCAGCCCGCCGCGCCGGCCGACCCGGCGCGCCCCAAGGCGCCGCCGCTTCGTCCGAGCCCCCGCCCGGGGCTGGACCTGGGCCCACAGCTGGGCCGCATTGCCCTGCCCGACCTGCGCCCGCAACTCGGCGAAGGGGTCAAGGCCCGGGCGCGCCAGATGGCACGGGCCGCACCAGCGACGCAAGCGACGCAAACCAAGCAAGCGACGCCCACCGCGGGGGTCGCCCGGATGGGTGCAAGTGCCCCGACGGCAACGCCCCCGGCGCCCCTGCCTGGCGCGGCCGCGGCTGGCGCCGCGCCGTCGGCGCCGCCTGCCCACGGTGCGCTGGCCGCGGCGTCGACCCCGGCTGCCGCGGCTCCCGTCGCCGCCAAGGCCGCGTTTGCCGTGACCACGCACGCGCTGCGCACCCACGCCGAGGCCGAGCAGATCATGGCCGCCATGGCGGCCTTGCTGCGCGGCGCAGGCGCCAGGCAAGCCCAGGTGGAGATCCTGCCCCAGGGCGACGACTGGCGCGTCGTCGTCTGGCCCTTCGCGCGGCGCGACGACGCCGAGAAGGCGCGCGCCGTGCTCGTCGCGCGCGGCATGCGTGTCAGCGTGGTGGACTTCTAGCGCCGGCCGGCGGGGGCCGCGGCAGCGGCTACGATGCGCGCTGGCGTAGCGCTTCAGCGAGCAGGAGTTGACGATGGCATCCGGCAAGATTCTCGTGGCCCAGGGCGGCGGCCCCACGGCGGTGATCAACCAAAGCCTGGTGGGCGTGGTGCTCGAGGCACGCCGCCACCTCGGCATCCGGCGTGTCTACGGCGCGCACCACGGCGTGCGTGGCATCGTCAACGAGGACTTCGTCGACCTCACCCAGGAGACCAGCGGCAACCTCGAAGGCGTGGCGGCGACGCCGGCCGCGGCGCTGGGCTCGACGCGCGACAAGCCCGACCTGGCCTATTGCCAGGAGATGTTCAAGGTGCTCAGGGCGCACGAGATCGAGCACTTCTTCAACATCGGCGGCAACGACTCGAGCGACACCGTGCGCATCGTCGCCGAGGAGGCGGCCAGGGCGGGCTACGCGCTGCGCTGCATGCACATCCCCAAGACCATCGACAACGACCTCGTGCTCAACGACCACACGCCGGGCTTCCCCAGCGCGGCGCGTTTCGTGGCCCAGGCCTTCGCCGGCGCCAACCTCGACAACGCGGCGCTGCCTGGCGTGTACGTGGCGGTGGTGATGGGCCGGCACGCGGGTTTCCTCACCGCGGCCTCGGCGCTGGGTCGCAAGTACCCCGACGACGGCCCGCACCTGATCTACCTGCCCGAGCGCAGCTTCGAGGTCGACAAGTTCCTCGCCGACGTGAAGATCGTGTACGAGCGCCTCGGCCGCTGCGTGGTGGCCGTCAGCGAGGGCATCCACGACGCCGGTGGCCAGCCCATCCTGGCGCAGCTGGCCAAGGTGCTCGAGCGCGACGCGCACGGCAACGTGCAGCTCAGCGGCAGCGGTGCGCTGGCCGACCTGCTGTGCGAGCAGATCAAGGACAAGCTGGGTATCAAGCGCGTGCGCGGCGACACCTTCGGCTACCTGCAGCGCAGCTTCCTGGGCTGCGTCAGCGACGTCGACCAGCGCGAGGCGCGCGAGGTGGGCGAGAAGGCCGTGCAGTTCGCCCTGTGGGGCCAGGTCAACGGCTCGGTGGCCATCAAGCGCAGCGGCCAGTACGCGGTGAACTACGAGTTGCTGCCGCTGCAGGCCGTGGCGGGCAAGACGCGCACCATGGAAGACGAGCTCATCGCGGCGTCGGGCACCGACGTCACCGAAGCCTTCCACCGCTACCTTCGTCCGCTGCTGGGCTCGGGCCTGCCCGACGCCTTCCGGCTGCGGCCCAACCCGGTGCCCAAGGTGCTGGGGCGCTGAGACGCAGCGCAGCCGCACCGGGCTGCGAAGCTGGCGTGGAACACTGCACTAGCGGGTTCAGCGAGGGTTGCGCCCGGGGCGTGCACGCCCCCGTGGCGCCTATCGTGGGTACCCCATCCAGGCCGACAACGGACGCCACCACGGCAGCGCGTTTGCCTCGCCGCTGGTCATCGGCCACCGCGGCGGTGGCAGCGGCTACCTGCCCAAGGTCCGGGTGGTGCAGCTGATGGACGCCGATGACCTGGCTGCCGACGGCGCCGTCAACGAAGCCGACCGCGTGGTGCTGCCGGCCCCCGACCTGGTGGCGCGCGCCTGCGCGCGGCCTTGCGCCTGGCGCGGCCTCAGCGGTCCACGCCGCCCATGCACAGGTACTTGATGACGAGGTAGTCGTCCATGCCGTACTTGGAGCCCTCGCGTCCCAGGCCGGACTGCTTCACCCCACCGAAGGGTGCCACCTCGTTGGAGATGAGCCCGGTGTTGATGCCCACCATGCCGCTTTCCAGCCCTTCGGCAACGCGCCAGATGCGGCCGATGTCGCGCGAGTAGAAGTAGCTCGCCAGGCCGAACTCGGTGTCGTTGGCCAGCGCCACGGCCTCCTCGTCGGTCTTGAAGCGGAACAGAGGCGCCAGCGGGCCGAAGGTCTCCTCGCGCGCCACCATCATCTCCGGCGTGGTGTTGGCGATCACGGTGGGCTGGAAGAAGCTGCGCCCCAGCGCATGGCGCTTGCCGCCGGTGAGCAGCTTGCCGCCCTTGGCCATGGCGTCGGCAATGTGCTGCTCCACCTTGGCCACCGCGGCGGCGTCGATGAGCGGGCCCTGGTTCACCCCGGCCTCCACGCCGTTGCCCACCTTGAGCTTCTCCACCGCCACCACCAGCTTCCGCGCGAAGGCGTCGTAGACGCCATCCTGCACGTAGAGGCGATTCGCGCAGACGCAGGTCTGGCCGGCGTTGCGGTACTTGGAGACGATGGCGCCTTCGACCGCGGCGTCGAGGTCGGCGTCGTCGAAGACGATGAACGGTGCGTTGCCGCCGAGTTCCAGCGAGAGCTTCTTGATGGTCTTGGCGCACTGCTGCATGAGCATGCTGCCGACCTCGGTGGAGCCGGTGAAACTGAGCTTGCGCACCGTCGGGTTGGAGGTCAACTCGCCGCCGATGGCGCTCGACGACCCGGTGAGCACGCTGAAGATGCCTGCCGGCACGCCGGCGCGCTCGGCCAGCACGGCCAGCGCCAGCGCCGAGTAGGGCGTGGCCAGCGCGGGCTTGAGCACCATCGGGCAGCCCGCGGCGAGCGCCGGGCCGGCCTTGCGCGTGATCATCGCGGCGGGGAAGTTCCACGGCGTGATGGCGGCGCACACCCCGATGGGCTGCTTGATGACGACGATGCGGCGGTCGGTCCAGGGCGACTGCAGGGTGTCGCCGTTGACGCGCTTGGCCTCCTCGGCGAACCACTCGATGAAGGAGGCCGCGTAGAGGATCTCGCCCTTGGCCTCGGGCAGCGGCTTGCCCTGCTCCACCGTCATGATCATCGCCAGGTCGTCGGCATGGGCGAGCATCAGGTCGTTCCACTTGCGCAGCACGGCGGCGCGCTCCTTGCCTGTCCTGGCGCGCCAGGCGGGCCAGGCGGCGTTGGCCGCGGCAATGGCGCGCCGCGTTTCCAGCGCGCCCATCTTGGGCACCGTGCCGATGGCCTCGCCGGTGGCCGGGTTGGTGACGGGGCAGGTCTCGCCGTGGTCGGCGTCGCACCACTGGCCGTTCAGGTAGGCCTGTTGGCGCAGCAGCGTGGGGTCTTTGAGTTGCATCATGCGTTCGCTCCGCGGGGGTCGAAGTTCACAGCGCCTTGGTGGCGATCTTGAAGTCGGGGTCCTCGGCGAAGGTCGCGATGTGGAACCCGAGGCTCGCCATGAGGCGCAACATGGGCGCGTTGTTGACGAGGATCAGGCCGATGATCGTCGACAGCCCCTTGCTGCGCGCGGCGTCCATGATCGAGGTCATGAGGCGCGATCCGAGGCCGCGGCCGGCGAAGTCGTCGGCGACGACGAGCGAGAACTCGCAGGTCTCGCCGTCGGGGTTGGTGATGAAGCGGCTCACGCCGATGACGCGCTCGGTCTCGGTCTCGCCGCCGTCCTCGGCCACCTGGCGCTCCTTGACCACCGCCACCAGCGCCATCTCGCGGTCGTAGTCGATGAGCGTGAAGCGCGCGAGCATGCGCGTGGGCAGCTCGGGCATGGCGCTGGCGAAGCGGAAGTAGCGGCTCTCCTGCGACAGGCTGCGCACCAGGCCCTGCAGCATCTCGGCGTCGTCGGGGTGGATGGGGCGGATGATGTACAGGCCCCCGCCCTTGAGCGGCCACTCGCGTTCCTGGCCGGTGGGGTAGGGCAGGATCGCCAGGTGGGTGTAGGTGCCCGGTGCCTGCGTGCTGGTGTCGACGACGATGCGCGCGTCCACCGCCACCGCACCGGTGTCGTCGACGATCACCGGGTTGATGTCCATCTGGCGCAGCTGCGGCAGGGCGCAGGCCATCTCGCTCACACGCAACAGCACGCGCTCGAGCGCGGCGAAGTCCGCCGGCGGCGCGTTGCGCCACTCACCCAGTGTCGCGGCGACGCGCGGGCGCTCGATCAGGCGGCGCGCGAGGAACTGGTTCAGCGGCGGCAGCTCCATCGCGCGGTCGTTGATGAGCTCGATCATCTTGCCGCCGGCGCCGAAGGTGATCACCGGGCCGAAGGCCTCGTCGTTGACCAGCCCGACGAAGACCTCGCGGCCGTGCTGCTGGCTGGCCATGGGCTGGATGGTGATGCCGTTGATGCGCGCCCCGGGCTGCGCCAGGGCCACCGCCTGCAGCATCTCGTTGTAGCGGTCGCGCACCTGGGCGGCGGTGTGCACGTCCAGGGTCACGCCGTGGACGTCGCTCTTGTGGGTGATGTCGGGCGAGTCGATCTTCAGCGCCACCGGGTAACCGAGCTGGCTGGCGATGAGCATGGCCTCGTTGGCGCTGCGCGCGAGCATGGTGCGCGTGACCGGGACGTGGAAGGCCGCCAGCAGCGCCTTGCTCTCCATCTCGGTGAGCACCTTGCGCCGCTCGGCGAGCACGCTTTCGATGAGCAGCCGCGCGCCCTCGGTGTCGGGCTCGGCGCCGCCGCCCAGCGGGGGCGGGGTCTGCTGCAGCAACTGCTGGTTGCGGTAGAAGCTGGCGATGTTGTTGAAGGCGTCCACGGCGCCTTCGGGCGTGCGAAAGACGGGCAGCTGGCGCGTCGAGAGGAACTGCCGCGCCGCGCGCACGCTGGTCTCGCCCATCCAGCAGCCGAGCACGGGCTTGGTGGTGGGGGAATATGCCGCGTCGACGGCCTGGGCAATGGCCATCGGGTCGCCCCCGGCCTTGGGCGAGTAGACGAGCATCACGCCGTCGGCATCCTGGTCCTCGATGCGCGCCTGCATCGCCTGCACGTAGGCCGCGCCGTCGGCGTCCTCGCCCAGGTCCTGCACCTGTGCCACGGCCACGCCGTGCACGTCGGCCCAGTCCGCCGCCAGCACCGCCGGGCCGCCGCCGTTGGTGACGATGGCCAGCCGGTTGCCCACCGGCCGGAAACGCGAGGCCAGGCATTGCGCGGCCGAGAAGAGCTGCGTGAACTGCTCCACGCGCACCACGCCGGCGCGGCGCAGTGCCGCATCGAAGACGTCGTCCGTGCCGACGATGACCGCCGAATGGGTGAGGGCCACGCGCGTGCCCGCGGCCTTGCGCCCGGACTTCATGACCACGACCGGCTTGGCGTAGGCGGCGGCGCGCATCGCGCTCATGAAGCGGCGCGCGTCGCGGATGCCCTCCATGTACACGAGGATGCTCTGCGTGGTGGCGTCGCTGGTGAGGAAGTCCAGCACCTGGGGCATGCCCACGGAGGTATTCGGGCCGAGCGAGACGACGGTGGAGAAGCCCACGCCGTGCGTGCTCGCCCAGTCCAGCATCGCCGAGGTGAGGGCGCCGGACTGCGACACCAGCGCCAGCGGCCCGGGGGCCGCCAGCGGGCCCACGCCGCCGGCGTTGAGCTTGATCGACGGCCGCTGCAGGCCCAGGCTGTTGGGGCCGAGCAGGATCACCCCGTGGCGCCTGGCGATCTGCTGCAACTCCAGGCACAGGGGCTTGGGCATGCCGTTGGACAGCACCAACGCGGCGCGGCAGCGGATGCGCCCGACGATCTCCATCGCCGCCGCCACGTCCTGGGCAGGCAGGGCGATGAGGGCCAGGTCGGCGCGCGAGTGCGCCAGGTCGGCGAGCGTGCCGGTCATGTGGATGTCGAGCCAGGTCACCGGGCCGGCAAAACCGCTGGCAACCAGCGTCTCGCGCAGGTGGCGCGCTTCCCGCGTGGGGGGCTCGCCCTGCGGGTCGCCGGCAAAGGCGACGATCGACTGCGGCTGGAAGAGCGGGGTGAGGAAGTGGCGGTCCACGGGCATTCTTTCGACGCGAAAACCCCTTCAGCATAGGCCAGACGTGCCCGCCGGAGTATGACCAGCATCATGTTGCGTGACGGCAGGCCTCATACTTCGCCCCCAGCCCCAGCCCCAGCCCCGGCAGCGTCCGCCTGCCGCCGGCCGCCACCGTAGGAGACGCGGTGCCGATGATCGATGCCCTGGTGCAACAGGCCGACCAGTTCGTGGCCTCGCTCGAACACCCCGAGGAACTGCTCGCCGTGGGTTCGGCGCTCGTCGCGGCGGCACTGGTGGTGCTGAGCGCCTTCGTCAGGACGATGATCCCGCTGCGCTGGCTGGCGGTGGGCAGCAACGCCGGCTTCATCGTCTACGGTCTGGTGCACCCGGTGCCGCTCATGGCCCTCTTGCACGGGGCGCTGCTGCCGGTGAACCTGTGGCGCGTCTGGCAGATGGTGCGCCTGACGCGGCGGGTGGCCGCCAGCGCCGACCCGCGACAGATGGAAATCTGGCTCCGCCCCTATATGCGCAGTCGCCGCCTGAGAGCCGGGGTCAAGCTCTTCGAACGCGGCGCGGCGGCACGGCGGCTGTACTTCCTGGCCGAGGGGCAGATTGAATTTCCGGAGGTGGGGCGCACGATGGCGGCGGGCAAGATGTTCGGCGAGATCGCCTTCTTCGCGCCCGATGGCCGGCGCAGCAGCAGCGCGCGCTGCGTCACGGATTGCACGGTGCTCTCCATCGACGCGGCGACGTTCAGGCAACTCGTCTACCAGAACCCGGACTTCGGCCTCGAAATGATGCGCCTGATCGCCGGCCGCCTGAGCCAGGACGTGCAACGCCTGCAGGCCCAGGCCATGGCAGCGCAACCGCCTGCGACGTGATTACACTGCAGCCCGCGGCGCCGCCGCACGCCCAGGCCAGCGGCTGACGGGCCGCATTCAACCCGCACAGGTGCCGAATGAGATACGCCATCGCGCTACCCGCTGTCCTGCTGTCGCTGGCCGCATCGGCTGCGGGGCCCAAGACCAGGCTCATCGATCACTCGGTGAATTCGCTCATCGAAGAGGCCGCGGCCAAGGCGGTGATGGCGGAGAACATCCCGGCCAAGGTGTGGAAGATCTACCCGGCGAGCAAGTTCGCCTTCGTCAGCCAGGTCGAAGGCGGGTTGACACGCGGCGACATGTGCGTGGTGACGGCGCGTGTGATGCTGGTGCCACTGACGCCGACCATGAAGGCCGTGCTCCTGCGGCCGCAGAAGACGGCCACCGCATTTGACGCCATCGTCAAGTCCAGCCGCGAGCAGTGCCAGGCGCTGGCACGCGACAAGCTCAAGGAAGCCACCACCGCGGTGGTGTCG
This sequence comes from Rubrivivax sp., assembly GCA_020720385.1. Lineage (GTDB taxonomy): Bacteria > Pseudomonadota > Gammaproteobacteria > Burkholderiales > Burkholderiaceae_C > Rubrivivax. The sequence continues at coordinate 120,830 of DYOR01000001.1, read as the reverse complement.
GATCTGATCAAGATCTGAGCGCTGCCGGCGCGGCTCGGGTCGCGCGGCGCTCGAACGCGGCCACGCCGGCCCACGCGCCTTAGCGGGCGGTCGCGTAGAGCCCGCGCTCGCGTGCCATCAGCCGTGCCAGGCCGAAGAGCGCGTCGAGGTGCGGCGTGGCCAGGCCCAGGTGCTGGCCGATCTCGCGCACGGTGCCGAGCAGGGCGTCGAGTTCCAGCGGCCGGCCGGCCTCGGCGTCTTGCAACATCGAGGTCTTGAAGCGGCCCAGCTTGCGCGTCACGGCGTGGCGGTCTTCGGGTTGCTGGGCCATGGGGATGCCGAAGGCCGCGCCGATGGCCTGGGCTTCGAGCATCACCGCGCTGCACAGGCCGCGCACGAGCGGGTCGTCGAGGATGCGGTCGCAGGGCGCGCCGGTGAGCGCCGAGACCGGGTTCATGGTCATGTTGCCCCAAAGCTTGAACCAGACTTCGCGCTGGATGCGCTCGGAGACGGTGACCTCGAAGCCGGCCTGGCCGAGCAGCGCGGCGAGCTCGGCCAGGCCGGGGTCGATGCCCCCGGCGGGCCGGCCGATGACGAGCCCGTTGCCGCTCGCGTGGCGCACCACGCCGGGGGCCGGCGCGGTGCTCGAGGCGTGCACCACGCAACCCACCACGCGTGCGCCGGGAATGCAGCGGGCAATGACCCCTTGCGGGTCGGCCGACTGCAGCGCCAGGCCGTTGCACGGGCCGCCCAGGCCATCGAAGAACCACCACGGCACGCCGTTCATCGCCGCCAGCACCTGGGTGGTGGGGCCGCACAGCGCCTGCACGATCGGCGCAACCTCGGCCAGCGCCGGGGCCTTCACGGCGACGATGACGAGGTCCTGCGCCCCGAGTTCGGCGGCGTCGTCGCTGGCGCGCAGCGGCATGCGGGTCACGCCATCGCGCCCCTCGATCTGCAAGCCGCCCTGGCGCAGCGCCGCCAGGGTGCGCCCGCGGGCGCAGGCCGAGAGCTCGATGCGGCCGGCGGGCACGCGCGTGCCCAGGCCTGCTGCCAGCAGGCCGCCGATGGCGCCCAGGCCGACGACGCAGATTCGGGTCAAGGGGAAATCCTTGCGTGGAACACCGCACTAGTACTGCGGCACCGAGGTTTCGGAACACGATGAAAGCGATGGATTCGGCCCGAGGGCAAGGCGCGAACCGCAGCAATGCCCAGTGGCATTGCGAGGATGCGCAACGCCGCCATCGGGTCGAAGACGCGCTTTCATGTTTCGAAATCTCGGTGTCGCAGTACTAGTCATGTTGCGCCGCGTTGCGCCGGCGTGGCGGCGGCATCGTCTCTTCGCCTCCTCGATGTCGGGGGCGGTCAGGATGAGCATCCCAACCCCCCGCCCACCCCGGCGAACGCACGGCGGCGCTCTTTCTCTTTGCTACGCCTCGGCGAACGCGCGTTCGATGACGAAGTCGCCCGGCGTGGACGTGTTGCCTTCCTTGAAGCCGCGCTGCTCGAGCGCCAGCTTGAGGTCGCGCAGCATGCCCGGGCTGCCGCAGATCATGACGCGGTCGTGGGCCGGGTCCAGCGACGGTACGCCCAGGTCGGTGGTGAGCTTGCCGCTGTCGATGAGTTCGGTCACGCGGCCCATGTTGCGAAAGGCCTCGCGCGTGACCGTGGGGTAGTAGCGCAGCTTGCTCGTGACGAGCTCGCCCAGGACTTCGTGCGCGGGCAGATGTTCGACGAGCACGTCGTGGTAGGCCAGCTCGTCGACCTGGCGCACGCCGTGCACGAGGATGAGCTGGTCGAACTTCTCGTAGGTCTCGGGGTCGCGCACGATGCTCATGAAGGGCGCCAATCCGGTGCCGGTGGAGAGCATGTACAGGCGCCGGCCCGGCAGCAGGTAGTCCACCACCAGGGTGCCGGTGGGCTTCTTGCCGACGATGAGGGTGTCGCCCACCTGGATGTGCGCCAGCCGCGACGTGAGCGGCCCGTCGGGCACCTTGATGCTGAGGAACTCGAGGTGCTCCTCGTAGTTGGCGCTGACGATGCTGTAGGCGCGCAGCAGCGGCTTGCCGTTGACGCGCAGGCCGATCATCGTGAAGTGGCCATTGGAGAAGCGCAGCGCCGGGTTGCGCGTGGTGGTGAAGGTGAACAGTCGGTCCGTCCAGTGGTGGACGCTCAACACGCGTTCTTCGTGGAAGGCACTCATGACACCAGTGGCGGCGGCTACAAAGGGGTCGAGAGTTTAGCGGTCGGCGTCATGCGGGACCGCGTGCCGGATCGGATGATGGGCGGACGCCCTGCGCCGCCGGGTGCAGCCCCGTCAGACGATGTGGGCCTGCTTCAATCTGTAGGTGCCCGTGAGCTGGTTGCAAAAGGTGGTGGTTCCGGGAGCGACTTCCTTGGGCGCGACCACTTCTTGAACCTTGCCGGGGGTGATCAGTCCCTCGTACAAGCCGGTGCCGGTCACCTCCTCGCGAACCAGTCAGCAGACCTCCTCGAAACCCGGTGCGCTTCACCCGGGTTCCTTGAATTCCCACCGGGGCGGGCTGGGCGCAGCCCAGCCCTGGGGGCGCTCAGACGGGGCTGAAGTCTGGCAGCCAGGCCATCTGACCCAGGTGGCGGGCCTTGTCGAAGTAGCGGCGGTCCGCCGTGATCAGCACGGCGCCAGGGGTGTTGAGAGCCAGCGCGTGATACAGCGTGTCGAACAGGTGATGGTCGAGCTGGATGGAGAGCGCGATGGCATGGTCGCAGGCCTGGCTCGGCTCGGCCCAGGCGATGTCGAGCGCGGTGAGGTTGGCAAGGTCGTGCGCGGCGGTTTGCGGCTTCAGGCGGGCGAGCACGGCAGCCACTTCGGCCAGAAAGTGCGGCGGTTGATAGAGCTCGACCGCGCCGTTCGCGCTGGCCTGCAGCAACGCCAGGGCCGGCTCCACGTGGTCTTCGCGCAAGGCCCAGTCGCCCTTGACGAACCACTTGACCGCCACGCTCGCATCGACCACGCAGATCATGGCCGGCCGGCGTCGCGCGCGGCCTTGAACTGCGCCTCGGTGACCGCCGGCGCGCCGGTGCGGCTGGCCAGAATGTTGGCCACCGCCGCACGATGCACCTGGCGGCGCTGCGCGCGCGCCACGGCCTCGCGCATCAAGTCGGCGATGACAGCACTCTTGTTCTGGCCCTCGAATGCGGCGTTGAAGGCTTGCTTGACGTCTTCGGGCACGCTGAAGTTGACGGTGGGCACGACAGTCCTCCGTTGTTGATAAGTTCAACAATATTGTCGACGCCAGCGGCGAGTGCGTCAACGGCGCCGAGCGCTGCTTCTTAAGCTCGCACGGTCAAGGCGGCAGTTTCGTCTCGCTCCGCTTGCCGCACCAGGCAGGCCACTTGACGCCCGGCCACGGGCGCCAGCACCGGCCGCTCGCCCTGGCAGCGCGGCTGCGCGATCGGGCAGCGGGTATGGAAGGCGCAGCCTTGGGGCGGTGCCAGCGGCGAGGGCAGCTCGCCCTGCAGCACGATGCGCCGGCGGCGCGCGACGGTATCCACCGTCGGCGTGGCCGACAGCAGGGCCTGCGTGTAGGGGTGCTGCGGGTCGCCGAAGACGCGCTCGCGCGGACCTTGCTCGACGGCGCGGCCGAGGTACATCACCATCACCTCGTCGGCCATGTGGCGGACCACGCCGAGGTCGTGCGAGATGAACACGTAGGCCACGGCCAGCGAGCGCTGCAGCTCGACCAGCAGGTTCAGGACCTGGGCGCGGATCGAGACGTCGAGTGCCGACACCGGCTCGTCGAGCACGAGCACACGCGGCTGCAGCATCAGCGCGCGGGCGATGGCGATGCGCTGGCGCTGGCCGCCCGAGAACATGTGCGGCCAGCGCGCGAAGTGCTCTTCGCGCAGGCCGACCCGGCGCAGCATCTCGCGCGCCGCGTGCTCGCGTGCCGCGGCGTCGCCTTCGCCGTTGGCGAGCAGCGGCTCCATCAGCGCGGCGCCCACCGTCTGGCGCGGGTTGAGCGAACCGTAGGGGTTCTGGAACACGATCTGCACCGCGCGGCGCAGGCGGCCACGCACCGCGGCGTCGGTGTCGGCCTGGGTGGCGGCGGCGTCGATGCCGTCGATCAGCAGCCGCCCGGCGCTGGGCGGCTCGATCATCGTCAGCACCCGCGCCAGCGTGCTCTTGCCGCAGCCCGACTCACCCACCACCGCCAGCGTGCGCCCGGCCTCGACGCTGAAGGACACGCCGGCCAGCGCGTGCAGGGTGGCGGGGGCACCGAAGAGGCCACGCCGCACGCCGTAGTGCCGGTGCAGGTCTTCGGCGATGAGGACGGCGTCCACCGGATGGTCCTTCCTCATCCCGGCACCCCGCCCACCAGCGGCGTGTGGCACAGGGCGTGGCCCAGCTCCTGTGTGGCGGCGACGGGCGGCTGCCGGCAGAGCGGCTGGGCGAAGTCGCAGCGCGGCGCGAACAGGCAGCCCTCGGGGCGGTCGAACTGGCCGGGCACCAGGCCCGGGATGGCCTTGAGCTCGCGCGTCAGGGCGCGCTCGGGCAAGGCGGCCAGCAGCGCCGCGGTGTAGGGGTGGTGGGGGTCGGTGAAGAGCGCCTGGGCGCGCGCCGATTCCACCGGCCGCCCGGCGTATTGCACGAGCACGCGGTCGGCCGTCTCGGCGACCACGCCCAGGTCGTGCGTGATCAGCACCAGCGCCATGCCCGTCTCGCGCCTGAGCGCCAGCAGCAGGTCGAGGATCTGCGCCTGGATGGTCACGTCCAGCGCCGTCGTCGGCTCGTCGGCGATGAGCAGGCGCGGCTTGCAGGCCAGCGCCATGGCGATCATCACGCGCTGGCACATGCCGCCCGAGAGCTGGTGCGGGAAGGCACGCACGCGGCGCGCGGCGTCGGGGATGCCGACCTGCTCGAGCAACTCGACGACGCGGCTGCGCCGCGCCGCGCGCGAGAGCCTGAGATGCGCGCCCAGGGCCTCGCCGATCTGCCAGCCGACCGTGAAGCAGGGATTGAGCGAGGACATCGGCTCCTGGAACACCATGGCCAGGTCGCGGCCGATGAGCGCGCGGCGCTGCCGTGGCCCGAGCGTGGCCAGGTCGGTGCCGGCCCAGCGCATGCGCTCGGCGCTGACCGTGGCCGTCCACGGCAACAAGCCCATGATCGCCAGCATCGCCACCGACTTGCCCGAGCCCGACTCGCCGACGATGGCCAGCACCTCGTCGCGCTCGACGTCGATGTCCACGCCATCGACGGCGGTGAAGGCGCCGTGGCGGGTGGCGAAGCGCACGCTCAGGCCGCGCACGTCGAGCAGCGGGGTGCGCGTCATGACCGCCGCATCTTCGGGTCCAGCGCGTCGCGCAGCCCGTCGCCCATCAGGTTGATCGAGACCACCGTGACCAGGATGGCCAGGCCGGGCAGCGTGACCAGCCAGGGGTCGGAGCGGATGAACTCGCGCGCGTCGGCGAGCATGGTGCCCCACTCGGCGGCGGGTGGCTGCGCGCCCAGGCCCAGGAAGCCCAGCGCCGCGGCCTCCAAGATGGCGTCCGAGACACCCAGCGCGGCCTGCACGATCAGCGGCGAGAGGCAGTTGGGCAGCACGGTGGCAAAGAGCAGCCGCAGCCGCCGTACGCCGGCCACTCGCGCGGCGGTGACGTAGTCCTTGCCCAGCTCGGCCAGGGCCGAGGCGCGCACCAGGCGCACGTAGCGCGGCAGCGAGACGATGGTGACGGCGACGATGGTGTTGGCCAGGCTGGGCCCGAGCACGGCCACGACGAGGATCGCCAGCACCAGCCCCGGCACGGCCATGATCAGGTCCATGGTGCGCGTGATGGCCACGTCGACCAAGCCGCCCCAGCGCGTGAACCCCACGCAGGCCAGCCCCAGCAGCACGCCGACGACGAAGGACACCCCCATCACCGCCAGGCCGATGAAGAGCGAGATGCGCGCGCCATGGATCAGCCGCGAGAGCATGTCGCGCCCCAGGCTGTCCGTACCCAGCCAGAAGCGCGCGCTGCCGCCGCTGTCCCACGCCGGCGCGGCGCGCACGGCATCGCGGAACTGCTCGGTCGGGGAGTGCGGTGCCACGAGGTCCGCGCCCAGGGCCAGCAGCACGATGACCAGCACCACCGCCAGGCCCGCCAGCGCGCCGCGGTTCTCGCGGAACGCCGCCCAGAATGCCTGCAGCGGCGAAGCCTCGTCAGCCATGGCGGATGCGCGGGTTGATGAGCCCGTAGGTCAGGTCCACCAGCAGGTTGACGACGATGACCACCGACGAGATCAGCATCACGCCGCCCTGCAAGGCCGGGTAGTCGCGTCGCGCGATCGATTCGATCAGCCACTTGCCCACGCCGGGCCAGGAGAAGATGGTCTCGGTCAGCACGGCGCCGGCCATCAGCGCGCTGACCTGCAACCCGATCACGGTGACGACCGGAATGAGCGCGTTGCGCAGCGCATGCAGACCCACCACGCGCCAGGCCGACAAGCCCTTGGCGCGCGCGGTGCGCACGTAGTCCTCGCCCAGCACCTCGAGCATGGCCGAGCGTGTCATGCGCGCGATCACCGCCAACGGGATGGTGCCGAGCACGAAGGCTGGCAACAGCAGATGGCGCAGCGCGTCCTTCACCGCCCCGGCCTGGCCCGAGAGCCAGGCGTCGACGACCATGAACCCGGTCACCGGTTCGAAGTAGAACTGGATCAGGTCGATGCGCCCCGACACCGGCGTCAGCCCCCAGCGTTCGGCGACGAACATGATGAGCAGCAGGCCCCACCAGAAGATCGGCATCGAGTAGCCGGTGACCGACAGGCCCATCAGCGTCTGGTCGAACAGCGTGCCGCGGCGGGCGGCGGCGATGGTGCCCGCCGGCACGCCCAGCAGCACCGCCAGCAGCATGCCGCTGGCGGCCAGTTCGAGCGTCGCCGGGAAGAGCGCCGCGAATTCGATGAGCACCTTCTGGTTGGTGACCAGCGAGGTGCCGAAGTCGCCGTGCAGCAGTTGCCAGGCATAGTCCAGGAACTGCTTGCCCACCGACTGGTCCAGGCCGAGTTCGTGGCGGAACATCGCCAGCCGCTCGGCGCTGATGCCACGCTCGCCCACGCGCACTTCCACCGGGTCGCCAGGCACCAGGCGGATGGCGACGAAGGTGACGAACATCAGGGCGATGAACGTCGGCACGGTCAGCGCCAGGCGGCGCAGCAGGAAGGTGAACATGGCGCGGGCCGGGGCCGTGGGCGGCCCCGGCGCGAGGGCTTGGCCGGGCCTACTTCAGCTCGACACCGTTGAACTGGTGCGCGCCGAACGGGCTCTGCTTGTAGCCGCTGACTTCCTTGCGCATGACCTCGTAGACGACGGAGTGCGCGATCTTGAAGTCCGGCGCTTCCTCGTGCTCGATGACCTGCATCTCGGCGTAGAGCTTGGCGCGCTGCTTGGTGTCGGCCAGCGCGCGCGCCTTCTCCAGGCGGCTGTCGAACTCCTTGTTGCACCACTTGGCGAGGTTCTGGCCGCCCGGTCGCGCGGCCTCGCAACCGTGCAGGAAGAAGAAGTTGTCGGGGTCGCCGTTGTCGCCGGTCCAGCCCAGCATGCCGGTGGTGTGCTCGCCCTGCTGCATGCGCTTGCGGTACTCGCCCCACTCGTAGGTGACGAGCTTGGCGTTGACGCCGACCTTGGCCAGGTCGGCCTGCATCATCTCGCCGATGCGCTTGGCGTTGGGGTTGTACGGGCGCTGCACCGGCATGTACCAGAGGTCGATCTCCAGCGGCGTCTTCACACCCGCCTTGGCCAGCATCTCCTTGGCCATGGCCGGGTTGTAGGCGTAGGTCCTGACGCTGTCGTTGTACGACCACAGCGTGGGCGGGATGAGGTTCTTGGCCGCCTGCCCGGCACCCAGGTAGACATCCTTGACGATCGCCGCCTGGTCGATGGCCATGTTGAAGGCCTGGCGCACCTCCTTCTTGTCGAAGGGCGGTTTCTGTGTATTGAAGGCCCAGTAGGCGATGTTCAGGCCCGGCTGCTTGATGACCTCGAGCGCGGTGTCCTTCTGCATCTCGGGCAGGTCGGCCGGGCGCGGGGCGATGACGAAGTGGCATTCGCCCGCCTTGAGCTTGCTGTAGCGCGCCGTCGGGTCGGGGGTGATGGCAAACACCAGGTCATCGACCAGGGCCTTCTCGCCCCAGTAGGCCTTGTTGGCCTTGTAACGGATGACGGCGTCCTTCTGGTAGGCGACGAAGCTGAACGGGCCGGTGCCCACGGGCGCCTGGTCGAACTGCTCCTTCCTGTTGGCCTTGGCCAGGAAGTCGGCGTACTCGGCCGAATGGATGCTGGCGAAGTCCATCGCCAGGTTGGCCAGCATCGTCACGTTGGCGCTCTTGAGCGTGATGCGCACGGTCATGGCGTCGAGCTTCTCGATCGACGCCACACCGTCTTTCAGGCCCATGTCGGCGAAGTAGTCGTACTTCCCGCCACTGACCTTGGCGTAGGGGTGGTCGTCCTTCCACTGGCGGTTGAAGGAGAACAGCACGTCGTCGGCGTTGAACTCGCGCGTCGGCTTGAAGCCGTTGGCGCCCGCGTGGAACTTGACCCCCTGGCGCAGCTTGAAGGTGAAGACCTTGGCGTCGGGCGAGACCGTCCAGCTCGCGGCCAGCCCGGGCTCGACCTGGGTGCTGCCGCGCGTGAACGCGGTCAACTTGTCGAAGACCGGGCGCGCGGCGTCGAAGCTGGTGCCGGTGGTGTTCAGCGCCGGAGTGAAGTTCTCGGGCGAACCTTCCGAGCAGTAGACCAGGGTCTTGGCCTGGGCCGCCGGCGACGCGAGGGCCAGAGCGCCCAGGCTCAGGGCAGCGACCACGCCCGCGGCGCGGCCAATCGAAGCGGACTTGACCATCGTGAGAATCTCCTGTCGGCAGAGTACGGGTGGGCGCATGTTATCGGCTCGCCGCAGGGCCTTGAAACCGGCGTCAGCGGCCCCATCATGTAGCGCTTGCTCGCATGGGGCGGGCGACTCACCCACCGCAGACACAAGATGGACAAGCAAACCCTGTCATTCCAGGCCGAGGTCAAGCAGATCCTGCACCTCGTCACCCACTCGCTGTACTCGAACAAGGAGATCTTCCTGCGCGAGATCGTCTCCAACGCCTCCGACGCCTGCGACAAGCTGCGCTTCGAGGCGCTGGACAAGGCCGCGCTGTACGAGGACGCGCCCAACCTCGAGATCCGCGTCTGGTTCGACACCGAGGCCAAGACCATCACCATCCGCGACAACGGCATCGGCATGAGCGCCGAGGAGGCCGTGGCCCACCTGGGCACGATCGCCAAGAGCGGCACGCGCGAGTTCATGGCCGCGCTCGAAGGCGAGCAGAAGAAGGACGCCAACCTCATCGGGCAGTTCGGCGTGGGTTTCTACAGCGGCTTCATCGTCGCCGACCGCATCACCGTGGAGACGCGCCGCGCCGGGCTCGAGGCCGCAGAGGGCGTGCGCTGGAGCAGCGAGGGCGCGGGCGACTTCGAGGTCGAGAACATCCACCGGCCCGAGCGCGGCACCGACGTCATCCTGCACCTGCGCGAGGGCGAGGAGGAGTTCCTCAGCGCCTGGAAGCTGCGCAGCATCATCGGCAAGTACTCCGACCACATCTCGCTGCCGGTGCTCATGCCGAAGACGACATGGGACGAGGAGAAAAAGGAGCAGGTGACCACCGACGAGTGGGAGCCGGTGAACAAGGCCGCGGCGCTGTGGACGCGCGCCAAGAGCGAGATCACCGACGCGCAGTACCAGGAGTTCTACAAGCAGATCAGCTACGACCAGGAGCCGCCGCTGGCGTACACGCACAACCGCGTGGAAGGGCGCACCGAGTACACGCAGCTGCTCTACGTGCCGGCCAAGGCGCCCTTCGACCTGTGGAACCGCGACAAGCGCGGCGGCGTCAAGCTGTACGTGAAGCGCGTCTTCATCATGGACGACGCCGAGGCGCTGATGCCGGTGTACCTGCGCTTCGTCAAGGGGGTGATCGACAGCGCCGACCTGCCGCTGAACGTGAGCCGCGAGCTGTTGCAGGAAAGCCGCGACGTGAAGGCCATCCGCGAAGGCAGCACCAAGCGCGTGCTCTCGATGCTCGAGGACGTGGCCGAGAACCAGAAGGACAAGTACGCCGAGTTCTGGGGCCAGTTCGGCGCGGTGCTCAAGGAAGGCATGGGCGAGGACCACGCCAACCAGGAGCGTCTGGCCAAGCTGCTGCGTTTCGCCAGCACGAGCGCCGATGCCGGCGTGTCTTTCGCCGACTACGTGGGCCGCATGAAGGAAGGGCAGGAGGCGATCTACTACATCACCGCCGACAACCTGGCCGGCGCCAGGAACAGCCCGCAGCTCGAGATCTTCCGCAAGAAGGGCATCGAGGTGCTGCTGCTCACCGACCGCGTCGACGAGTGGATGCTGTCGCACCTGTACGAGTTCGACGGCAAGCCGCTGCAGAGCGTGGCCAAGGGCGGTGTCGACCTGGGCAAGCTGCAGGACGAGGAGGAGAAGAAGGCCGCCGAGCAAGCCGCCGAGGCCTTCAAGCCGCTGCTGGAGCGCCTGAAGACGAGCCTGAAGGAGCGTGTCAAGGACGTGCGCGCGAGCACGCGGCTGGTCGATTCGCCGGCCTGCATCGTCGTCGACGAAGGTGACATGAGCTCGCACCTGGCGCGGCTGCTCAAGCAAGCGGGCCAGAGCGCACCCAAGAGCATGCCCATCCTGGAAGTGAACCCAGAGCACGCGCTGGTCAAGCGCCTGGAGGCCACAGCCGACGGCGAGGCGCGCTTCGACGACCTGGCGCACATCCTCTTCGACCAGGCGCTGCTCGCCGAAGGCGGGCAACTGGAAGACCCGGCGGCCTACGTCAGGCGCGTGAACGCGCTGCTCACCGCCTGATCGGTCCGGGCGGCGTTCGCGCCGCTGGCGGCTTCAGGCGAAGCCGTCACCGTCGAAGTGCGCCTCGCCTTCGTCGTCGGCCCAGCCCTGGCGCGGCGTGGTGATACCGGCCACGGCGGCGCTTGTCGCCATCGCCTCCAGTTGTTCGCGCAGCTGCGCCGTCTGCTGGCTCCAATAGGCGGCGGTGCCGAAGAAGGGGAAGTTCAGCGGGAAGGTCGGGTCGCTCCAGCGCGCCGCCAGCCAGGCGCTGTGGCGCACCATGCGCAGCGTGCGCAGCGGCTCGATCAACGCACGTTCGCGCGCGTCGAAGGCGCCGAACTGCAGGTAGCCTTCGAGCAGCGTGTCCAACTGCTGCGCCATCGTGCGGTGGTCGCCCGAGACCAGCATCCACAGGTCCTGCACGGCGGGGCCCTGCATCGCGTCGTCGAGGTCGACCATGTGCGGCGCGCCGTCGCGCCAGAGCACGTTGCCCAGATGGCAGTCGCCGTGCAGGCGCAGCATGGCCAGCGGTGCGGTGGCCGGGAAATGCGCTTCGAAGGCGGCGTTCACGGCATCGAGCGCGCGCGCGCAGGCCGGCTCCCAGGCGGCGCGCTCGGTGTCGGGCACGAAGCCGCCGTCGAGCAGCAAGCGCATCGCGCGCCGGCCGTCGGCGTGCGGGTCGAGGTGGTGGCGGTGCCGGAAAGGCCGCTTGCGGCCGACTTCATGCAGCCGCCCGATGAAGCGCCCGAGCTGGCGCAGCGCCGCGGGGTCGTCCAGCTCGGGTTCGCGGCCGGCGCAGCGCGCCGCCACGGCCCAGCGGTGCCCCCCGCCGCAGGCCAGGGTCGGCGGCGTGCCAAGCAGCTGCATGCCGGGCGCCGCGCCCGCCAGCACCAGGGGCGGCACCACGGGCACCTCGGCTGCGGCCAGCTCCAGCGCAAAGGCGTGTTCCTCGAGGATCTGCGCGTCGCTCCAGCGCCCCGGACGGTAGAACTTCGCGACCACCGCGCGGCCATCCTCCAGGAACACCTGGAAAACCCGGTTCTCGTAGGAGTTGAGCTGGAGCACGCGGCCGTCGCCACGCAGGCCCGTCGCGGCCAGCGCATCGAGGACGTGCTGCGGATCGAGGTCGCTGTAGTCCACTCAGTGGACGCGCTGCCGCGTGCGGCGGGGCCTCACGGCGGCCCGACCCGACGGGCAAGCGCCGAACTGACCCGCGGGCATGTCAGTGCCTGAAGCGCGAGATCGGCGTATCGACGACGACACCGCCCACGTCCTCGGGCGCCGCCGGCATCTCGCGCGCGGAGATGCCCGAGCGCAGGCCGCCGAAACCGCTGCTCAGCCCCAGGTCGCTGCGGCCGTCGTGGCTGAAGAACGAGTCCTGCATGAAGCCTGAGTCGTGCCACAGCGCCGCGCGTTCGCGGCGGCGCGAGGCGACCATGCCGGAGAGTTGGTCGCGAGCCTGGTTCACCGTCGGCGCGGGGTGCGGGCCGCGCGTGCCCGCTGCGCCCTGCGGCACGAGCAGTTGCAGTTCCGGCACCGAGGGCAGTTGGTCGGGAGTGCAGCGCAGATAGCGCACGCGACAGGCCGCCAACACCGACTGCTTGATCTGCAACGCGCGGCGAGATCCCTGGCGCTCGTTGTCGAGGTCGATGGTGGCCAGCACGCGGCCATTGGCGCTGCAGATGGCGAAGGTGACGTGGATCGAGCCCAGCAACTCGTACCAGAAGCGCACTTCCTGCGGGTCGGTGGGTTGGCAAAAACGCACCAGCGGCAGCTTGGACAAGACGATCTGGTGCGGCAGGGCCTCGCGCAGATGACGGTAGACGCGCCGCTCGTCGGTGCTGAACACGGGGCGTGCGGTCAGGGTCCACTCGGTGGGCAAGGGCCTGGGCTTGGGGTGCCGCCGGCTGACGATGGCCAGCACACCCGCGCCGAACAACAGGGCGATGGAGAACGAAGCCAGGATCCAGGGAAGCAGTTGCTGCATGAACCACCAAGTTCCGCGGCCGCACCATCCAGCAAGGAAAGTACACACGACACGGGCTGGGGTATGGTAGCGCCGCCCCCTGGGGGGGCGCATCCCCCGATCACGTGGCAACGAGCCCAAAGCGTGATCAGGTCTCAACCGTTCAGGCGCAGCACCCTGGCCTTCAGTCGGTAGTCCAGTTCGGCGGCCTGTTGCCCCAGCAGTTCGGCAATCTGCGAGCCCAGCGTGTCGGCAGGCAGCGGCAACTGGGCCAGCACATCGCAGCCTTCAAACTCGATCGAGGCCCCGGCGCGCCGCACGATGCCGAGCATGGCGGCGTTGTCACGCGCCAGGTGGATGAGCATCTTCGACATGCCGCGGTTGCGCGCGTGCATCACCGAGTGCTCGAAGAGCCGCGAGCCCAGGCCCTGGCCGCGCTGGCGCGTGAGCACCGAGACGCCGAACTCGCTGATGCCGGCGGCGGGCGGCTCGCCGGCGATGAAGGCGAGGTGGGCCATGGCCACCAGGCGCAGCCGCCGATCGAAGATGCCGAACAACTCGTCGCGCTCGAAATCGAGCTGCCCCACATAGTGCAGGATGCGCTCGTCGCTGGCCAGGTGCCCGAATCGCAGGCTGCGGTCGGCACCGTCCAGTGCCAGCAGGTGCTCGAGCACGCGCTTGCGGTGGCGCGGCTTCAGCCGGCGTATCGGCACCCACCCACGGCTCGGACGTGCGGGCAAGCACGCATCGGGCGGGATGGCGGCATCCGGCCACCGACCTTGGTTCATGACGGACCTCGGGCTGGCATGCGGGGCATCCTACGCGAGAACTCTAGGGTTAACCCTCGAAAGTGCGGGCGTACCGGCCCGCAGATTCGCGTGTGCGACGCGCGCTGCCGGCACGGACGTTCGCGATATACTCCAAGGCTTTCCCTTGATCGGCAGGGGAAGAGGCCGTGCGTTTCCATGCCCCGAGAGGCTGCCCGAACCAGGAGCGGCGCCGAAGGGCGGGCACGGTGCATCGAAGCCGTTGAACCCGCGCGGCGCAGGCCGTGCGACTAGCGAAAGACCCTCATGAAGACCTTCAGCGCCAAACCGGCCGAGGTCGTGCACGAGTGGTTTGTGATTGACGCCACCGACAAGGTGCTCGGACGTGTTGCCAGCGAAGCAGCACGCCGTTTGCGCGGCAAGCACAAGGCCATCTACACGCCTCACGTCGATACCGGTGATTTCATCGTCGTCGTCAATGCGGACAAGATCCGTGTCACCGGCTCCAAGGCCACCGACAAGATCTACTACCGGCATTCCGGCTACCCGGGCGGCATCTACGCCACGCCCTTCAAGGACATGCAGGCCAAGCACCCCGGCCGCGCGCTGGAGAAGGCCGTCAAGGGCATGCTCCCGAAGGGCCCGCTGGGCTACGCCATGGTCAAGAAGCTGAAGGTCTATGCCGGTGCGACGCACCCGCATGCCGCCCAGCAGCCCAAACCGCTCGAGATCTGAGGACGCTGCGATGATTGGAATTTGGAACTACGGCACCGGCCGGCGCAAATCCAGCGTGGCCCGCGTCTTCATGAAAAAGGGCGACGGCCAGATCGTCATCAATGGCAAGCCCATCGATGCCTACTTCGGCCGCCAGACCTCGATCATGATCGTCAAGCAGCCGCTGTTGCTGACGGCCAACGACGGCGCGTTCGACATCAAGATCAGCGTCAAGGGCGGTGGTGAATCCGGCCAGGCCGGCGCCGTGCGCCACGGCATCACCCGCGCGCTGATCGACTACGACGTGGCGCTCAAACCCGACCTCAGCCGTGCCGGTTTCGTCACCCGTGACGCACGCGAAGTCGAACGCAAGAAGGTCGGCCTGCACGGCGCGCGGCGTCGCAAGCAGTTCAGCAAGCGCTAGCCGGGTTGCGCGCTGGCGCGTGCAGCGGACGCCTCCGTGCGGCTGCGCTGCGCCGCGCGCACGCGGCCCATGTCCGCGATCCGGTTGCGGGCGGTGCCGCGTCGGTGGCGCCGGGTGAGGCGGATTCCCGTGTGACGGGAAAGGGCAAGAGGGTGCGTGGGATCATCCAGCTTCTTGTACCTGTCGGCCGGCCCAGTGCAGTGGGGGGCCTTGAAAAACGCCGGACCGCCCCGCACTGAAGCGTGCTGCGACCCACGATCTCTGATTTCGACCCCTGGAGAACGATCACATGAACGCCCGAGTAGACCCGATTGGTTCGGCGGTGGACGACGAAATGCCGCCGCCGCTGATCTTCACCGACAGCGCGGCCGACAAGGTCAAGCAGCTGGTCGATGAAGAAGGCAACCCCGAGCTCAAGCTGCGCGTGTTCGTGCAGGGCGGCGGGTGCTCGGGCTTCCAGTACGGCTTCACCTTCGACGAGGTCATCAACGCCGACGACACGCAGATGTCGAAGAACGGTGTGACGCTGTTGATCGACGCCATGAGCCTGCAATACCTGGCCGGCGCCGAGATCGACTACAAGGAAGACCTGCAGGGCGCGCAGTTCGTGATCAAGAACCCGAACGCCACCACCACCTGCGGCTGCGGCTCGTCGTTTACCGCCTGAGCCACGGCAAGGCCCCTGCTCACCCGGCCGCAGCGGCCGGGTAGAGCGCACCCAGCAGGCGCGCGCCTGCGGCCCCCGTGACCGCCGGCAGGTTGCCTGGTTTGCGCTCGACGAATGCCTGGGCCAGCCAGGCGAAAGCCAGCGCTTCGACCTGGTCCGGCGGCACGCCGGCCACAGCGGTGCTGCGCACCGTCACGCCAGGGCCCAGCAGGCTGTCCAGACGCGACATCAGGTAGGCATTGAATGCCCCGCCGCCGCAGACGAGCAATTGCGTCGTTCCTGGGGCGTGCCGCTGCAGGGCCTCGGTTGCCGCACGTGCGGTGAGCTCGGTCAGCGTCGCCATCACGTCGCCCGCTGGCTCCTGGCCTGAGCCCAAGCGGGCGGCCAGCCAGTCTTCACTGAACAGGTCCCGCCCCGTGCTCTTGGGCGGCGGTTGGCCGAAAAAGGGCTCGGCCAGAAAACGTGCCAACAGGCCGGCATCGGTGCGGCCGGCGGCGGCCCAGGCACCGTCCTCATCGTAGGCCCGGCCCCGATGCCGCTGGCACCACAGGTCGAGCAGGATGTTGCCAGGCCCACAGTCGAATCCCAGCACCTGGCCATCGGCACGCAAGAGCGTCAGGTTGGCGACGCCGCCGAGGTTGAGCACCGCCGTCTCCTGGCCGGCGCGGGCGAAGCGTGCCGCGTGAAATGCCGGCACCAACGGCGCTCCTTGGCCGCCTGCGGCGACGTCGCGGGTGCGGAAGTCGCACACCACGTCGATGCCCGTGCGCTCGGCCAGCAAGGCCCCGTTCATGAGTTGCAGCGTGTAGCCCAGGCCGTCGAACTCGCCCGGCCGATGGCGCACGGTCTGCCCATGCGCACCGATGGCCGAGACCTGCCCGGGCGCGATGCCGGCCCGTTCGAGCAGCAACGCCACGACCTCCGCATAGCGGCCCGTCAGCGCGTTGGTGGCGAGCGCCGCACGGTGCAGTTCGTCGCTGCCGCCACGGCAGTTCAACGCCAGCAGTTCAGCGCGCAAGGCGGCTGCGAAGGCCAGGTGGGTGTGTGCGCGGGTGTGCCACATTCCACCGCCGCTCGGCGCCTCGGCGAGCACGCCATCGACCCCGTCGAGCGAGGTGCCCGACATGAGCCCGATGAACCAGGCCATGGGTCGGGCCGCGCTATTCGGAGCGCGCGCGCAGCGGGCCCAGGGTCTCGGCCACGGTGAGCCTGGCTTGCACGCTCTGCACGGTCTGTGCGAACCCGGGCAGCGCCGCCGCGTCCAGCGGCACGGTGGCCTCGGCCTTGGCGACGCGCAAGGGGTCCTGCTGATGGCCGGCGATGCGGAACTCGAAGTGCAGATGCGGCCCGGTCGCCCAGCCCGTCATGCCCACGGCGCCGATGCGCTGGCCTTGCTCCACGCGCTGGCCCTTGCGCACGTCGATGCGGCTCAGGTGCCCATACAGCGTGCTGCGCTCGTTGCCATGGCGCAGTTCCACGACGTTGCCGTAGCCGTTCTGGCGGCCGGCGAACTCGACCACGCCGTCGCCCACGGCGCGCACCGGGGTGCCGGTGGGAGCACCGTAGTCCACGCCCTTGTGCTGGCGCCAGCTCTTGAGCAACGGGTGCAGCCGCATGGCAAAACCCGAAGTCACGCGCGAGAACGCCAGCGGGCTGGCGAGGAAGGCGCGGCGCTTGCTTCGTCCGTCGATGTCGAAGTAGCCCCCCCGGCCGTCGGTGGGCGTGAACCACACGGCGCGGTGCGCCCTGCCGGCGTTGATGAACTCGGCCGCCAGCACGCGCCCGGCGCCTTCGTTCCAGGCCACGGGCTCACCGTCGGCGGTGAGCGATTCATAGACGATGCTGAAGGTGTCGCCCTTGCGCAATTCGCGATGGAAGTCGATGTCGGTGGCGAAGATCTCGGCAATCTGCGCGGCCACCGCATCCGGGATGCCCGACTCGTCGGTGGCGGCGAACAGGCTGCTGCGGATGGTGCCGCTGGCCAGGCGCATTTGTGCGCCCAGCGGCGCGGCCTGCAACCGCGCCTGCCACTGGCCGTCGACGCGACTCACCGTGAGGCGGCGGAACTGCGTGCGCGCCTGCTCGGCGTCGTCGGCGGGAAAGCGCGCGACGAGTTCCTTCAACGCCCCGTCGGCGTCGGTCTGCGCCTGCACCATCTTGCCGCCGCGTCCCGCCAGCAGCAGCCTTGCCGTGGCGTCGCTGCGGATGAAGGTGGAAGCCGAGGTGTCGCGCACACCGAGCCGGGCGAGCAGGGCCTCGGCGGTGTCGGCGCCGCGCGTGAGGTCGCTGCGGATGAGCGAGAGGTCCTGTGCCGCCAGCGCCGCGAGCTGGGCTTCGATGCCCTGCGGGGCCACGTCCTGGCTCACCAGCCGCTGCGGCAGCGCCGCGGCATCGGGCAGCAGCGGAGCCACGGCCATGGCGGTGAGGGCAAAGGCGGTGAGCAGCGAAACGGCGCCTGCCACCAAGCCCCGGCGGTGCCGACGACTGAATTCCTGCATGCCTTGCAAGGCGCGTTGTGTCTGCGGGTTCAAGGCGGGGAAGTCGGTGTTCGAGGCCTCGGCGGTGCCAAGGGGAGAGGGGGCCGTTGCGCTGCGTGCGGGGGCATCGTCGAGACCCTGGTGTCCGGGGCGAGCCCGGGGCGTCCACTAGAATTCGACCGGTCTCGGCAGTCCGTGCCGCAGCGAAGACCCACCGCCCAAAACGTGGCCGCAGTATACCCAGGCGCACCGGCTGGAAATCTGCCAGAAGAACACTCAAGTAACCGCTCATGCAAGAGACCGCCGCCTCGCCGCACCCTGTGACCGACCGCGTTCGCGAGGCGCTGGCGGTATCGCTGCGCGGTTGTGACGAACTGCTGCCGCAGGCCGAGTGGATCCGCAAGCTGGCGCGTTCCGAGGCCCGCGGCGAGCCCCTGCGCATCAAGCTCGGCCTGGACCCGACCGCCCCGGACATCCATATCGGCCACACGGTGGTGCTCAACAAGATGCGCCAGCTGCAGGACTTGGGCCACACCGTGATTTTTCTCATCGGCGACTTCACGTCGATGATCGGTGACCCGTCGGGCCGCAACACCACGCGCCCGCCGCTGACGCGCGAGCAGATCGAGGCCAACGCGCAGACCTATTACCGCCAGGCCAGCCTGGTGCTCGATCCGGCGCGCACGGAGATCCGCTACAACAGCGAGTGGAGCGACCCCCTGGGCGCGCGCGGCATGATCCAGCTGGCCGCCAAGTACACGGTGGCGCGCATGTTGGAGCGCGACGACTTTACGAAGCGTTTCAAGGCCGGCACGCCGATCAGCGTGCACGAGTTGCTCTATCCGCTGATGCAGGGCTACGACTCGGTGGCGCTGAAGTCCGACCTCGAGCTCGGTGGCACCGACCAGAAGTTCAACCTGCTCGTCGGCCGCGCGCTGCAGACCGAGTACGGCCAGGAGCCGCAGTGCATCCTCACCATGCCCCTGCTCGAGGGGCTGGACGGGATGGAGAAGATGTCCAAGAGCAAGGGCAACTATGTCGGCATCACCGAGCCGGCGAACACCATGTTCGCCAAGCTGCTGTCGATCAACGACGAGCTCATGTGGCGCTACTTCACGCTGCTGTCCTTCCTGCCCGAGGCCGAGATCGCCAAGCTCAGGGCCGAGGTCGCGGCCGGGCGCAACCCCAAGGAGGCCAAGGTGCGGCTGGCCCGGGAGATCACCGCCCGCTTCCACGACGAGGCTGCCGCGGACGCGGCCGAAGAGGACTTCCAGCGCCGCGCCCAAGGTGGAGTGCCCGACGAGATTCCCGAAGTCGTGCTCCGTGGCGCGCCCATGAGCGTGGGCACCCTGCTCAAGGCCTGCGGGCTGGTGCCCAGCACCAGCGAAGGTCTGCGCATGGTGGAGCAGGGTGGCGTGCGCATCGACGGTGCGGTGGTCAGCGACAAGGGCTTGAAGGTCGCCACCGGCACCTGCGTGGTGCAGGTGGGCAAGCGCAAGTTCGCGCGCGTGACGCTGGAGCGCTGAGCCCTTGCAGATCAGCAGCTACCTGAAGGTCTCGATCGCGGTGGCGCTGGCCACCATCGCGCTGAAGACCGGGGCGTGGTGGATCACGGACAGCGTGAGCCTGCTCTCCGATGCGATGGAGTCGCTGGTCAACCTCGCCGGCGCGGTGTTCGCACTGGCCATGGTCACGGTCGCCGCGCGGCCGCCCGACGAAGACCACCCCTACGGCCACCACAAGGCCGAGTACTTCTCCAGCGGTTTCGAAGGCGTGCTCATCTTCGCCGCGGCCCTGGCCATCGTCTGGGCCGCGGTGCAGCGCCTGCTCGTGCCCCAGCCGCTGGAGGCCATGGGTCTGGGCATCGGCCTGTCGACGCTGAGCACGGCCATGAACGGCGCGCTGGCCTGGTTCATGTTGCGCAAGGCGCGCGAGGTGCGCTCGATGGCGCTGGAGGCCGATGCGCGGCACCTGTTCACCGACGTCTGGACTTCGGTGGGCGTGGTGGTGGGGCTGTTGGCGGTGCGCGCCACGGGCTGGATCTGGCTCGACCCGGTGGTGGCCATTGCCGTGGCGCTGAACATCCTGCGCGAAGCGGCCTCGCTCATCCGGGCTTCGGCTGACGGCCTGATGGACCGCGCCCTGACGCCCGCCGACATGACCCGGATCGAGGGTGTGCTGGACGAATTCCGCCACCAGGCCATCCGGTTCGACCACGTGGTCACGCGGCGCGCCGGCCAGCGCCTCTTCGCCGACATGCACATGCACATGCCGGCGGGCTGGACGCTGGGCCGCGCGGCGGCCTTGCGCTCGTCGGTGGAGCAGGCGTTGATGAGCGCCGTGCCCGGGCTGCGCACCAGCATCCAGCTGCTGCCGCTGGACGTGGAAGCGCACTTCGACGACCCGAAGGACCTGATCTGATCGCCCTCGTGCAGCGCGTGCAGTGCGCCCGCGTGGAGGTGGCCGGCGCGCCGGTGGGGGCCGTCGGGCCGGGCCTGCTCGTGCTCGTGTGCGCCGAACCCACCGACACGGCGCTGCAGGCGGCAAAGCTCGTCGACAAGCTGCTCGAGCTGCGCATCTTTGCCGACGACGCCGGCAAGATGAACCGCAGCGTGCGGGACATCGGCGGCGGCCTGCTCATCGTCTCGCAGTTCACGCTGGCGGCCGACACCTCGGGCGGCAACCGACCGAGCTTTGCCGCGGCCGCGCCGGCCGCGCAGGCACGCGCCCTCTACGAGGAGACGCTGCGCCTGGCGCGCGAGCGCCACCCGACGGTGCAGGCCGGTGTCTTCGGCGCCGACATGCAGGTGCACCTGGTCAACGACGGGCCGGTGACGATTCCGCTGCGCGTGTGCTGAGAAGGGACTTCAGCCGGGCTGCCGTGCGGCCCGGCGCGGGCGCCGGAGATGCACGAAAACAAAGGGCCGCCCGCAGGCGGCCCCGTCACGCCAGCGTGGTCGCTCAGTCGGCGTAGGTGCCGGCGGCCTTGATGGCGGGCGCCCATTTGCTGGTTTCGGCCTCGACGAACTTCTTGTGGTCGGCCGGGTTGATGCGGCTGTCCGTCGCCACCACCGCACCCAGGGCTTCCTGGTGCTGGATGAAGTCGGGGTCCTTCAGCGCCTGCTTGAGCGCGGTGTTGAGCGTGTCGAGCACCGCCTTGGGCGTGCCCTTGGGTGCATACAGCCCGTGCCAGATGGTCACGTAGAAGCCCTTCAGGCCGAGCGAATCGAGCGTCGGCAGCTTGGCCAGTGCCGGGGTGGTGAGCGGGTTGACCGATGTGACGGCAAAAGCCTTGACCTTGCCCCCCGCGATCTGTTGCGTGGTGTTGGTGGTCTGGTCGCACATGATGTCGACCTGGCTGCCGAGCAAATCGGTCATCGCCGGGGCCGTGCCCTTGTACGGCACCGTGGTCATGTCCACGCCGATGGCCTGCTGGAAGAGCAGCCCGCAGAGGTGCGAAGCGGCACCCAGGCCGGCGTTGGCGAGGTTGATCTTGCCCTTGTTGGCATCGATCCACTTGCGCAGCTCGGCGTAGTTGTTCGCCGGCAGCGTGGGCCGGCCGATGAGGGTCATCGGCACGTCGTTGACCATGCCCAGGAATTCGAAGTCGTTGAGCACACTGAACGGCAGCTTGCGGTACAGCGCCGGCGCCGTGGCCATGCCGATGTGGTGCAGCAGCAGGGTGTAGCCGTCGGGGTTGGCCTTGGCCACCTTGCCGATGCCCAGCGTGCCGCCGGCACCGGCGACGTTCTCCACGAGCACGGTCTGGTTGTTGAGGTGCTTGCGCAACGCCTCGCCGAAGTCGCGCGCCACCTTGTCGGTGGGACCGCCCGCCGCGAAGGGCACGACCAGGGTCACAGGCCGCTCGGGGTAGGCGGCTTGGGCCGTCCCTGCCAGCAAGGCCACGGCGCCCAGGAGCAAGAGTTTCTTCATGTGCAGATCTCCAATGGTGGTCAACTCTGTGGCGTCAATGCTAGACGGCCACACAGCCTTGCGAAGGGTGGAAACTACGTAAGCGAGCGGGCGGGGAGGGGGTGCCAGGCCCGCGCCGGGTCACTCGTAGCGCCGTGCGTCCTCGATGACCTTGCCGTCGTTGGGCAGTGATCCCGGCGCGCAAAGCTCGACCTCGCTGCGCAGCTTGGTCACCTCGCGCAGCGAGCGCGCCACAGCCTCGCGCAGGCCGTCGCCGGGGCCCGCACACTCCGCACGCAGCGTCATGCGGTCGTTGGCCATTTCGCCTTCGACGACCAGGCGCGCGCGGCCCAGTTCGGGGTGACGGCGCAGCACCTCGGCCACCTGGCTGGGATGCACGAACATGCCGCGCACTTTGGCGGTTTGGTCGGCGCGGCCCATCCAGCCGCGGATGCGGGTGTTGGTGCGTCCCGTGGGGCATGGGCCGGCCAGCACCGCCGAAAGGTCGCCCGTGCCGAAGCGCACCAGCGGGTAGTCGGCATTGAGCACGGTGACCACGACCTCGCCGACCTCGCCATCGGGCACGGGGTCGTCGGTGCCCGGCCTGACGATCTCGACGATCACGCCTTCGTCGACCACCAGGCCCTCGCGTGCCGCCGTCTCGTAGGCGATGACGCCGACATCGGCCGTGGCGTAGGCCTGGTAGGCGGCCACGCCGCGCTCGTGCAGCCAGTCGCGCAGGCTCGGCGGAAAGGCCTCGCCGCTGACCAGGGCCTTCTTCAGCGAGGGCAGGGACAGCCCCGTCTCGGCCGCCTTCTCCAGCGCGATGCGCAGGAAGCTCGGCGTGCCCACGTAGGCGTCGGGGCGCAGATCGGCCATGGCCTGGAGCTGCAGCTCGGTGTTGCCCACGCCGCCGGGGAAGACCGTGCAACCCAGGGCATGGGCGCCGCTTTCCATGATCCAGGCACCGGGCGTGAGGTGGTAGCTGAAGCTGTTGTGCACCAGGTCGCCGGCACGGAAGCCCGCGGCGAACATCGCCCGCGCCGTGCGCCAGTAGTCTGCCGCCGGGCCCTCGGGTTCGTAGATCGGGCCGGGGGACTGGTACACGTGCCGCGCGGGGCGCGGCGCGCGCTGCGAGCGCCAGCCGATGGCCGAGAAACCCCCGAAGGCGTCGCTCGCGCGCTGCGTGCGCTGGCGCTCGAGCAACTCGTGCTTGCGCGTCACGGGCAGCCGCGCCAGCGCTGCGCGGCCGGTCACCGCCGAGGGCTCCACGCCGGCCAGCCGCTCGGCCAGCGCCGGCACGGCCAGCGCGCAGCGCAACTGCGCCGGCAGCGCGGCCATGAGGGCGGCTTCGCGCGCGGCGGGTGCGCGGGTCTCCAGGACGTCGTGGTGCTCGGTGTTCATGGCTTGGCGCCTTCAGTCCTCGTGCGCAGTCCTCGTGCTCAGTCCTCGAGCTCCCAGCGGGCCAGGCGCTTCTTCACTTCGTCGACGAGCTTGCGTTGGTCGGCGGCGCTGCGCACATGCAGGATGTCCCACTCGGGGGTGATGGCGAGCCTGCGCGCCAGGCGTGCCGTGATCGAGGCCTGATCCGGGGTCAGCTCGAGCACGCGCTTGCCACGCAGCTCGAAGCTCACCCCGCGTTCGGTCAACTTCAGGTCGCGCAGCGCGCGCTTGAGTCCGGGCAACGCGTCCTGGGCCTGGAACGGCGGCGTTGCGAACCCCGCCTCGCCCTCGAGGCTCACGAGAGCCACCTCTTGCGCCGCTTGTAGCTCTTCACGTCGCGGAAGCTCTTGCGGTCGCCGCCACCCATGCCCAGGTAGAACTCCTGCACGTCCTCGTTCTCGCGCAGCGACTTGGCCTCGCCGTCCATGACCACGCGCCCGTTCTCCAGGATGTAGCCATAGTCGGAATAGCGCAGCGCGATGTTGGTGTTCTGCTCGGCGAGGAGGAAGGTCACGCCCTCCTTGGTGTTGAGGTCCTTCACGATCTCGAAGACCTCCTCCACGATCTGCGGCGCCAGGCCCATGCTGGGCTCGTCGAGCAGCACCATGTTCGGGTTGGCCATCAGTGCGCGGCCGATGGCACACATCTGCTGCTCGCCGCCCGAGGTGTAGGCGGCCTGCGAGCTGCGGCGCGTCTTCAATCGTGGGAAGTAGGTGTAGACCTTTTCCAGCGTGGCCGCGACGGCGCCCTTGCCGTCACGGCGCGTGTAGGCCCCGGTGAGCAGGTTGTCCTCGATGCTCAGGTGCGCGAAGCAGTGCCGGCCTTCCATGACCTGCACCACCCCGCGGTTGACCATGTCGGACGTGGTCATCCTCTCGATGCGCTCGCCGCGCAACTCGATGCTCCCCTTGGTGACCTGCCCGCGCTCCCCCGCCAGCAGGTTGCTCACCGCACGCAGCGTGGTCGTCTTGCCGGCGCCGTTGCCGCCGAGCAAGGCCACCACGCCGCCCTGCGGCACCCGCAGCGACACGCCCTTGAGCACCAGGATCACGTGGTTGTAGATGACCTCGATGCCGTTGACGTCGAGCAGCGGCGTGCCCGCCGCCGCTGCGGCCGGGCTGGCCGCCGGAAGTGCGGATGCGTCCATGGGACCTCTGTGCTGACCTCAGTTGCAGGTGCGGATCTTGAGGTTCTTGTCCTTGGCGTACTTCTCGGCGAACTCCTTCACCAGCGGCGCGACGAAGGACTTGTCGGATTGGTACCAGTCGGACTTGATCTCCCACTTGGCGCCGTCCCACTGCACCACACGCGCCCAGTCGTCGCCCATGTGGTTGGCACATGAGGTCTTCACCGGCCGCAGCATCTCGCCGAAGCCCAGCGCCTTGAGCTTGTCGGCGGTGAGGTTGAGGTTCTCGTAGCCCCAGTTCACCTGCTCGGAGCTCATGGGCTTGCCCTTGCCGAACTTCTCCTGCGCCGCGCGGATCGCTTCCACCTGCAGCATGGCGATGATCAGCCCGCGCGTGTGTGCCAGCGTGCCGATGCCGTTGACCGGGCCCGTGCCCTGGCCCTTGTCATAGATGTACTTCTTCAGGTCGTCCTGGACCCTGTCATGCGCAGCGCTGTTGTGGATGGTCAGGGCGTTGTAGCCCTTGGCCGCGGCACCGACATCCTTCACGTCGTGGTCCGAGCCGGCCCACCAGATGGCGTAGATCTTCTCGCGCGGGAAGCCGGTGGATTGCGCTTCGCGGATCGCCGCGGGCGTCATCACCCCGGCGGACCACAGCAGCACGTAGTCGGGCTTTTGCTGGCGGATCTGCAGCCAGGTGGACTTCTGCTCCACGCCCGGGGCGGTGACGGGGTACAGCGCGAGTTCGAAGCCCTGCGCCGCCGCGCGCTTCTGCAACAGCGCGATGGGCTCCTTGCCGTAGGGCGAATCGTGGTAGACAAGGCCGATCTTCTTGCCCTTGATGACCCCGTTTTCCTTCTTCATGATGTCCTGGATCATCACGTCGGCGGCGGTCCAGTAGGTGCCCAGCAGGGGGAAGTTCCACTCGAACACGCGGCCGTCGGAGGACTGCGACAGGCCGTAGCCGGCGGTGATCACCGAGACCTTGTCGTTGAAGGCCTTGTCGGTGATGGCGAAGGTGATGCCGGTGGAGGTGGTGTCGAAGCCCGACGCGCCGCTGCCCTTGTTCTTCAGGCGCTCGTAGCACTCCACGCCCTTGCCGGTGTCGTAGCCGGTCTCGCACTCCTCGTAGGTGAGCTTGACGCCGTTGACACCGCCGTCACGGGCGTTGACGAGTTTGAGGTAGTCCTGCTTGGCATCCGCCCAGGGGATGCCCAGGGGAGCGAACTGGCCGGTGCGATAGACCAGCAGAGGCACGAACTGCTCGGCCGGCTGGGCCTGCACGAAGGTTGTCGCCGCGGCCATCGACAGCCCCGCGGCGGCCAAGGCCGCGGTGCGCGCGAGATTCCTGAACTGCATGGCAAGTCTCCTTTGGATGAGCGCTGAAGGTGCGCGGTGAGAAAAGCGAGTGAGGGGAACGGGGACGTCAATGCGGGAAGGGCCACAGGCGCAGCTTTTGTCGCGCGGTGGACCACAGGCGCGCCAGGCCGTGCGGCTCGACGATGAGGAAGAAGACGATCAGGGCACCGAAGATCATGTGCTCCAGGTGCGATGCGGTGGCCGTGGAGAAGGGCAGGCCCAGCCAGTGCGGCACGTAGTTCAGCAGCAGCGGCAGCAGCACGATGAAGGCCGCGCCAAAGAACGCGCCGACGATGGAGCCCAGCCCGCCGATGATGACCATGAACAGCAGCTGCAGCGACTTGTCCAGGCCGAAGGCCGCCGGCTCCCAGGCGCCCAGGTGAACGAAGGCCCACAGCGCGCCGGCCACGCCGACGATGAAGCTGCTCACGGCAAACGCGCTGAGCTTGGCATACACCGGGCGGATGCCGATCACCGCGGCGGCCACGTCCATGTCGCGCATGGCCATCCACTCGCGGCCGATGGCGCCGCGCACCAGGTTCTTCGCCAGCAGGCCGAAGACGACGACGAAGCTCAGGCACAGCAGGTACTTCTGCGCCGGCGTGTCGATCTGCATGCCGAACAGATTCAGCGTGGGCACGCCCACCGAACCCGAGGGCGAGTCGTTTGTGACCCACTTGATGCGGTTGGTGAACCAGTCGGTGAAGAACTGCGCCGCCAGCGTGGCCACGGCCAGGTACAGGCCGCGGATGCGCAGGCTGGGGATGCCGAAGAGCACGCCCAGCACGGTGGCGGCGATGCCCCCGCCGATGATCGCCGCGAGCAGCGGCATGCCCGGGATGCGCACCTGCAGGTTGTACGCGGCGTAGGCCCCCACCGCCATGAAGGCCCCGGTGCCCAGGGAGATCTGCCCGCAGTAACCGACCAGGACGTTCAGCCCGATGGCGGCCAGCGAGAGGATGAGGAAGGGGATGAGGATGGCCTGGAAGAAGTAGTTGCTGAAGAGCAGCGGTGCGACGACGAAGGCGAGCACGGCCAGGCCGATCATGGCCCAGCGGTCCTGCGCCACCGGGAACAGCGCCAGGTCGGCGCGGTAGGTGCTCTTGAACTGGCCGTTTTCGCGATAGAACATGGGGGGTGTCTCGTCAGGCGTGGGCTCAGACGCGGTCGATGATCTTGTCGCCGAACAGGCCCTGCGGCCGCACCAGCAGCACGCCCAGCGCGAGCACGTAGGCAAACCAGTTTTCGATGCCGCCGCCGAAGAAGGGGCCGAGGTAGATCTCGGAGAGCTTCTCGCCCATGCCGATGATCAGCCCGCCGAGGATGGCGCCCGGCACCGAGGTCAGCCCGCCCAGGATGACCACCGGGAAGGCCTTCAGCGCCACCAGCGAGATGGAGAACTGCACCCCGAGCTTGCTGCCCCAGATGAGCCCGGCGACCAGCGCCACGAAGCCGCCCACGGCCCACACGATGACCCAGATGCGCCCCAGCGGGATGCCGATGGACTGCGCCGCCTGGTGGTCGTCGGCCACCGCACGCAGCGCGCGGCCGGTGCGCGTCTTCTGGAAGAACAGCGTGAGCAAGGCCACCAGCATGGCCGCGGCGGCGGCGGCGTAGAGGTCTTCCTGGTTCAGCAGCAGGCCGCCCTCGAAGGTGTCCTGGAAGACCAGCAACGGCTCCTTGGGCATGCCCACGTCGATCTTGTAGGTGGCGCTGCCGAAGATGAGCTGCCCGGCGCCGTCGAGGACGTTGGCGATGCCCAGCGTGGCCATGAGCAGCGTGATGCCCTCCTGGTTGACCAGATAACGCAGCGCCAGCCGCTCGACGAGCCAGGCCACGCCGACCATGCACGCCGCGGCAGCGATGAAGGCGAGCAGGTTGGCCAGCAGCGGGCTCTCGAAGCCCAGCCACAGCGGGAACCACTCGGCGAAGCGCGCCATCGCCAGCGCCGCGAACAGCACCATCGCGCCCTGGGCGAAGTTGAACACGCCCGAAGCCTTGAAGATGAGCACGAAGCCCAGCGCGACGAGCGAATACAGCATGCCGACCATCAGGCCGCCGAAGAGGGTTTCGAGGAACGGTCCCATGTGCTTGGCCCTTCGGTGGCGGTTCAGTGACCCGCGCCGAGGTAGGCGCTGATGACGTCGGGGTTGTGGCGCACCTCGTCGGGCGTGCCATCGCCGATCTTGCGCCCGTAGTCGAGCACGACGACGCGGTCGGAGAGGTCCATCACCACGCTCATGTCGTGCTCGATGAGCACGATGGTGGTGCCGTATTCGTCGTTCACGTCCATGATGAAGCGGCTCATGTCCTGCTTCTCCTCGACGTTCATGCCCGCCATGGGCTCGTCGAGCAGCAGCACCTGCGGCTCCATGGCCAGCGCGCGGCCCAGGTCGACGCGCTTTTGCAGGCCGTAGGGCAGGCGCCCCACGGGCGTCTTGCGCCAGGCCTGGATCTCGAGGAAGTCGATGATCTTCTCGACGAACTCGCGGTGCGCGGTCTCCTCGCGCTCGGCCGCTCCCCAGCGCAGGGCCTGCTGGAAGATGTTGGCGCGCATGCGCAGGTTGCGCCCGCTCATGATGTTGTCGAGCACGCTCATGCCCTTGAACAGGGCCAGGCTCTGGAAGGTGCGCGCCACGCCCATCTCGGCGACCTGGCGGCTGTTCATGTGGCTGAAGGTCTGGCCGCGGAAGGTGATGCTGCCTTCCTGCGGCGCGTAGACGCCGTTGATGCAGTTGAGCATGCTGCTCTTGCCCGCGCCGTTGGGGCCGATGATGGCGCGCACCTCGCGCTCGCGCACATCAAAGCTGATGTCGGTGAGCGCGTTCACGCCGCCGAAGCGCAGGCTGATGTTCTTGGCTTCGAGGATGACCTCGCCCGTGGTTCGTTCGGCCATGGTCAGGCAGCCTTCTTCATGGCGGGGAATGTCTTCGCATCGACGATGGGCAGCGTGGCGCTCACGCTGCCCGTGCGTCCGTCCTCGAACTTCACCGCGGTCTCGATGAACTGCTCGGTCTTGCCGCCGTAGAGCGCATCCACCAGCACCTGGTACTTCTCGTTGATGTAGCCGCGCTTGACCTTGCGTGTGCGCGTCATCTCGCCGTCGTCGGCGTCGAGTTCCTTGTGCAGCACGAGGAAGCGGCTGATCTGGCTGCCGGCGAGCATGGCGTCGGCGGCGAGGTCGGCATTCACCTTCTCCACGCACTCGCGCACCAGTTCCAGCACCTCGGGCTTGCCTGCCAGGTCGGTGTAGCCGGCGTAGGGCAGGTTGCGCCGTTCGGCCCAGTTGCCCACCGCCTCGAAGTCGATGTTGACGAAGGCGCAGACCTTCTCGCGCTTGTCGCCGAAGGCCACCGCCTCCTTGATGAAGGGGAAGAACTTGAGCTTGTTCTCGACGTACTTGGGGGC
>DYOR01000001.1:36169-91628 GCA_020720385.1 Rubrivivax sp. | reverse complement strand
ACGCCCTCGATGGGCACGCCCACGGTGTCGGCACGCACCGCGTCGTCGGGCTGCAGGCACACGAACACGGCGGTCTCGGTGGAACCGTAGAGCTGCTTGAGGTTGATGCCGATGCTGCGGTAGAAGGTGAACAGGTCCGGCCCGATGGCCTCGCCCGCGGTGTAGGCCACGCGCACGCGGTTGAAGCCCAGCGTGTTGCGCAGCGGGCCGTAGATGACGAAGTTGCCCAGCGCGTAGAGCAGCCGCGCGCCGGCGCCCACGGGCTTGCCGTCCATGAGCGTCGGGCCGATGCGCTTGGCCACCTCCATGAAACGGTGGAAGAGCCAGCGCTTGAAGCGGCTGGCGTCCTCCATGCGGATCATCACCGTGGTGAGCAGGCCCTCGAAGATGCGCGGCGGGGCGAAGTAGTAGGTCGGCCCGATCTCCTTCAGGTCGATCATCACCGTGGCCGCCGACTCGGGGCAGTTGACGACGTAACCGCAAGCCAGCCACTGCGCGTAGCTGAAGATGTTCTGGCCGATCCACGCCGGCGGCAGGTAGGCGAGCACTTCCTCGGTCTCGGTGAGGTGGTCGAATCGCTTGCCCGCGTCGGCGCGGTCGAGCAGCGTGAAGTGCGTGTGCACCACGCCCTTGGGGTTGCCGGTGGTGCCGCTGGTGAAGAACAGCGCCGCCACGTCGTGCGGCTGGCAGCGTTCGACCTCGCTGTCGAAGAGCGCGGCATTGGCCGCGTCGTGCGCCTGGCCCGCGGCCACCAGCGCGTCGATCGAGTCCAGGCCGGGCTCGTTGTAGTTGCGCAGGCCGCGCGGGTCGTCGAACCAGATGCGCGCGAGCTGCGGGCAGTTCTCGCGCAGCTCGAGCATCTTGTCGACCTGCTCCTGGTCCTCGACGATGGCGTAGGCGATTTCGGCGTTGTTGATGGGGAAGGTGTACTCGGGCGCCGCGGCGTCCTGGTACAGCGGCACCGGCACCGCACCCAGCGACTGCGCGGCGAGCATGGTGGCGTACAGGCGCGGCCGGTTCTCGCCCACCACGACCACGTGGTCGCCGCGCTTCACGCCCGCGTGCGCCAGGCCGCAGGCCAGCCGCCGCACGAGCAGTGCGAGCTCGGCCCAGGTGGTGGTCTGCCAGATGCCGTAGACCTTTTCGCGCAGCGCCGGCGCGTCGGGCCGCTGCTTGGCGTGGTCCAGCATCAGACGGGGAAACGTCGTCAGCACCGGGAGGTCTCCTTGTGGTGTGCGCTGCATTCTGGGCGCGACTTTGACGCCATGTTGTCGTTATGACGACAATCCACGGGTTCGTCCTGTCAGGCCTTTCCCGCTCCCCCCAATCGCCCATCCGCAACCGCCATGCCGTCGCGCCTGCTCCCCCCGGCCACCGGTGCTGCCACGGTGCAGCCTTCGCGCTCGCGCGCCTCGCAGCCCGAGGACTTGCGCCACATCCCCTGGCTGGACCGGCTCGATGAGAGCGAGCGCGCGCGCGTGCTGGGCGACCTGCGCGTGGTGCATGTCGCGCCTGGTGAGCTCGTGTGCCGCGTGGGCCGGCCGGTGACCTACTGGTTCGGCGTCATCGACGGCCTGCTGAAGATGAGCAACGACAGCACGCTGGGCGTGCCCATCACCTTCACCGGCGTGCCGCCCGGCGGCTGGTTCGGCGAAGGCACGGTGCTCAAGGGCGAGGTCTACCGCTACAACATCCAGGCCCTGCGCAAGAGCGTGGTGGCGGGCATCACCGCGGGCACCTTCCACTGGCTGCTCGACCGCAGCATCGGCTTCAACCGCTTCGTCATGATGCAGCTCAACGAGCGCCTGGGCCAGTTCATCGCCGCGCGCGAGATCGACCGCCTGACCCACCCCGACGAGCGCGTGGCACGCAGCCTGGCCGCGCTCTTCCACCCGCTGCTCTACCCCGGCGTGGGCGAGTGGCTGCGCATCACGCAGCAGGAGCTGGGCTACCTCGTGGGCTTGTCGCGCCAGCGCGTCAACGAGGCCCTGGCGAGCCTGCAGGCGGCCGGCGTGATCCGCGTCGAGTACGGCGGCGTGCGCGTGCGCGACCTGGCGGCGCTGCGCGCGTACCGCAGCCGCTGAGCCGAGGGCGCCATCGCCGTGCGAGCCGGGCGGAGCCGTGCGACCCGGCGGCGTGGAAGTCCATACACTGCGTTCCCCGGCACCGTCCGCCGCATTTCCATGGCACCCATGATCCGACGCTGGTTCGCTTTCCTCGCGCTCCTCTTCCTGGCCACCGCGGCCGCTGCGCAGCCCTTGCCCGCGGGCATCACCCGCATCACCAGCGTCGAGGGCATCACCGAATACCGCCTCGCCAACGGCCTGCAGGTGCTGCTCGCACCCGACGACTCCAAGCCCACCACCACCGTCAACGTCACCTACCACGTCGGCTCGCGCATGGAGAGCTACGGCGAGACGGGCATGGCGCATCTGCTCGAGCACCTGCTCTTCAAGGGCACGCCGACGACGGCCAACGTGTGGGCCGAGTTCACCAAGCGCGGCCTGCGCGCCAACGGCAGCACCTCCTTCGACCGCACCAACTACTTCGCCAGCTTCTCGGCCAGCGAGGACAACCTGCGCTGGTACCTCGGCTGGCAGGCCGACGCGATGGTCCACAGCTTCATCGCGCGCAAGGACCTGGACACCGAGATGACGGTGGTGCGTAACGAGTTCGAGATGGGCGAGAACAGCCCCGGGCGCGTGCTGCTGCAGCAGACCATGGCGGCGATGTTCCAGTGGCACAACTACGGCAAGAGCACGATCGGCGCGCGCAGCGACATCGAGAACGTCGACATCCCGCGCCTGCAGGCCTTCTACCGCCGCTACTACCAGCCCGACAACGCCACGCTCATCGTCTCGGGGCGCTTCGACACGGCCAAGGTGCTGGGCTGGGTGGCACAGGACTTCGGCGTCATCCCGCGGCCGCAGCGCACGCTGCCGACGACCTACACGCTGGACCCGCCGCAGGATGGCGAGCGCACGGTCAGCGTGCGCCGCGTCGGCGGCACGCCCACGCTGTACATGGGCTACCACGTGCCGGCCGGTTCCTCGCCTGACTTCGCCGCCGTGGAGATGATCGCCAGCGCCCTGGGTGACACGCCCGGCGGGCGGCTGCACAAGCGCCTCGTCGAGGGTCAACTGGCGGCGCAGACCTTTGCCTTCGCCTGGGACCTGGCCGAGCCTGGCGTGCTCATGCTCGGTGCCTCGCTGGCGCCGGGCCAGGACGTGGCGCAGGCGCGCGCGGCGATGGCGGCCACGGCCGATGCGCTGCGCAGCGAGCCCGTCACCACCACAGAGCTGGAGCGCGCGCGCACGCAGTGGCTCAACGCCTGGGACCAGGGCAACGCCGACCCCGAGCGCATCGGCGTGGCCCTGTCCGGCGCGATCGCGCTGGGCGACTGGCGCCTGCACTTCCTGCAGCGCGACGCCGTGCGCAAGGTGACGCTGGCCGATGTGCAGCGCGTGGCCGGCCAGTGGCTGCTGGCCGACAATCGCACCGTGGGTGTGTACCTGCCGAGCGCCAAGCCCGAGCGCGCCCCGCAGGGCGCACGTGTCGACGTGGCCGCACTGGTGAAGGGCTACCGCGGCGATGCCGCTGCGGCGCAGGCCGAGGCCTTCGACGCCACGCCGGCGAACCTGGATGCACGCACCCAGCTGGCTAGCCTGCCCTCGGGCCTGAAGGTGGCGCTGCTGCCCAAGGGCACGCGCGGCGCCGCGGTGCAGGCGCGGCTGCGGCTGCACTACGGTGATGCGAAGAGCCTGAAGGGCGAGGAGACCGTGGCGACGTTTGCCGCCAGCTTGCTCGACAAGGGCGGCGCCGGCCTGACACGTCAACAGATCGCCGACGCGTTCGACAAGCAGCAGGCCGAGGTGACCTTTGGTGGCAGCGGCCAGACCTTGCAGGTCGGCATCAGCACCAAACGCGAGCGCCTGCCTGCGGTGATCGAACTCGTGGGGCGTTTGCTGCGCGAGCCGGCGTTTCCCGCCGACACGCTGGAAGAGCTGCGCCGCCAGTGGCTCACCGGCATCGAGCGCCAGCGCAAGGAGCCCGACGCCGTGATTGGCCATCGGGTCTCGCGTCATGGCAACCCCTACCCGCGCGGCGATCTGCGCTACGCGCCGACCTTCGACGAGATGGAGCAGGACGTCAAGGCGGTGACGGCGGAGCAACTGCGCGACTTCCACCGTCGCTTCCTGAGTGCCGCGCAGGGCGAGTTCACGGCCGTGGGCGACATGGATGCGGCGGCGGTGAGGAAGGCACTGGACACCGCGCTGGGCAGCTGGCGCCAGCCCGCGGCCGGGGCGCTGGCTTACACGCGGCTGCCGCGGCCGCTGGTGGCCGTCGAGCCCGCGCGTTTCCTCGAGCGCACCCCCGACAAGGCCAACGCCAATCTGCGCGGCCGCCTGCCGCTGGCGCTCTCCGACCGCGATGCCGACCACGCCGCGCTGAGCCTGGCCAACTACATCTTCGGCCAGGGTGGCAGCTCGCGCCTGTGGAAACGCATCCGCGAGCACGACGGGCTGAGCTACGACGTGCGAACGGGCATCGCCTGGAGTTCCCTCGACGAGAACTCCGACTGGACCTTCAGCGCCATCTTCGCGCCGCAGAACCAGCCCAAGGTGGAAGCGGCCTTCAAGGAAGAACTGGCGCGCTCACTGAAGGACGGTTTTACGCCGCAAGAGCTCGACGAAGGCCGCACCGGGCTGCTCAACGACCGCCGCCTGGCACGTGCACAGGATGCCGTCGTGGCCGGCCAGCTGGCCAGCAACCTGCACCTGGAGCGCCGCTTCGCCTTTGCCCAGCAGGTGGACGAGGCCATCGCCAGACTGAGCGTCGAGCAGGTCAACGCCGCCTGGCGCAAGTACATCGCCCCGCAGCGCCTGGTGATGGCCTGGGGCGGGGACTTCAAGCCGTAGCGGGCGGGCCGCGCCGGGCCCTGCGCCGGGGGCCGTTGCGGCGCGTGCCTGCGTCAGGGATTGCTCACCCCCGACGCCACATGCCCGGCCGGCACATGCGGCGAAGCGTTCTCGACATGCCCGGTCTGGTCGTCGAAGAAGAAGTCGGGTTCGAACTCGCGCAGGAAGCTGCCCTTGGGCAGGCCGCCGAGGAACATCGCCTCGTCGACCTCGATCTGCCACGACAGCAGCGTGCGGATGGCGCGCTCGTGCGCCGGGGCGCTGCGCGCGGTGACCAGCGCGGTGCGGATGCGCATGCCTGCCACCGGCTCGCGCTGCAGGCGGTGCAGGGCCTCGAGCAGCGGCTTGAAGGGCCCGGGGGCGAGCGGCGTGCCGGCGCGCTCGCGCTCGTGGCTCTGGAAGGCGTCCAGGCCCTGCGCCTGGTAGACGCGCTCGGCCTCGTCGGAGAAGAGCACGGCATCGCCGTCGAAGGCGATGCGCACCTCGCCGGGGTGCGCGGCCGAGGCGCGCGCGCTCTCCGGGTAGACGCGCGCCGCGGGCACGCCCTCGGCCAGGGCCGAGCGCACGTCGGCCTCGTTGGTGCTGAGGAAGAGGTTGGCGGCCAGCGGGCGCAGGTAGCGCCAGGGCGGCTGGCCGCGCGTGAACACGCCGCGCTGCACCGGCAGCTTGAAGTGCTGCGCCGAGCGGAACACGCGCAGGCCCGACACGGGGTCGTTGCGCGAGAGGATCACCACGTCCACGCGCGGCCGCGCGGCGTTGAAGGCGAGCAGCTTGTTGACCAGCGAGAAGGCCACGCCGGGCCGCGCGGGCTGCTCCACGCGCGCCATCTGCAGCGCCATGTAGGCGCGGTCGTCGCTGGCCTCGAAGACGCGGTTCTCCTCCTCGAAATCGAACAGGGCGCGCGAGGAGATGGCGACGACGAGCTGGCCTTCGAGGGTGGCGGGCATGGCATTGCCCATGCTACGCCACGGGTCGCCTGCGGCCGGGCCTGCGCGCCATTCATCACCCTGCCATATTGGCGGCGCACATTGGCGGTGTCGCGCACCAAGGCGATACCTCCCGTCGATGCCCACCGCGGAGCTGCCCATGAACGCCACTGGCCTGCGCCCTGAAGACCGCCGTCGCCGCGAGCCCGATGGCGAGTGGCCCGACACGCAGCCGCAGTGCTTTCGCTCGGAGGGCTTTGCCGAGGACCTGCTCGATGCCGAGCCGGCCCAGGGTGCGCGGCACAATGGCGGCTCTGAGCGGGCCATGGGGCCCGCAGCGATGGAGTCCCGATGGGCCGCTGGTTTCCCACTCTTCTCGCGGCCTGTGCGCTCGGCGCCGCCGGCGCCCCGGCCTGGGCGGGCAAAGCCCACGAACACGGGGTGGCGCGGCTGGACCTGGCGGTCGAACCCGGCCGCCTGACGCTGGACCTCGACACCCCGCTCGACAACCTGCTGGGCTTCGAGCACGCGCCGCGCAGCGACGCCGAGCGTGAGCGCGTGGCCTCGGCCCTGGCGCGGCTGCGCGACGCGGGCACGCTGTTTCGCATCGACCCGGCGGCCGCTTGCACGCCGGCCAAGGTGGAACTGGTCTCGGCACCGCTCGGGCTGGGTGGAAGTGGCGCGGCCGTGGCGGATGCTCACGGCGACCTCGAAGGGCATTTCGAATTCACCTGCAAGGCCGGCGCGCGCGCCGGTTTCGTCGAAGTGGGGCTGTTCGCGGCCTTCGCGCGGCTGCGCCGCGTCGAGCTCCAGGTGGTCACGGCCAGGGGGCAGATGAAGGCCACGCTGGTGCGCCCGGCCTCGCGCGTGGCGCTGGCGCGCTGAGCGCGGCGCCGGCCTTGTTGCGCCTGAGCGATCTGCGCTATGGCTGGCCGGGTGCCGGCCACGATGTCCTGCACATCGAGGCCCTGCATCTGGCTGCCGGGCGCACGGTCTTCCTGCACGGCCCCAGCGGCTGCGGCAAGAGCACCCTGCTCGGGCTGATGGCCGGCGTGCTGCTCGCGCGGCAGGGCCAGGTCGAACTCCTCGGGCAGGACTGGGCGGCGCTGCGCGGCGGCCGGCGCGACGCGCGGCGCGCCGACCACGTGGGCGTGATCTACCAGCAGTTCAACCTGCTGCCCTACCTCACCGTGCTCGACAACGTGCTCCTGCCGTGCCGCTTCTCCAAGCTGCGCGCCTCGCGCTGCGCCGGCTCGCCCGCCGCCGCGGCGCGCTCGCTGCTGCAGCGCGTGGCGCTGCC
Source organism: Rubrivivax sp. (assembly GCA_020720385.1). Classification (GTDB taxonomy): domain Bacteria; phylum Pseudomonadota; class Gammaproteobacteria; order Burkholderiales; family Burkholderiaceae_C; genus Rubrivivax. The sequence goes on along the minus strand of DYOR01000001.1, from coordinate 84,483 downwards.
GCCGGCGCTGTGGACGCGGCGCGCCGACGCGCTCTCGGTGGGCCAGCAGCAGCGCGTGGCGGCGGCGCGCGCGCTCATCGGCGCGCCGGAGGTCGTCATTGCCGACGAACCGACCTCGGCGCTGGACGGCCCGCTGCGCGACGACTTCATGGCCTTGCTGCTGGGCGCGTGCGCCGCGGCCGGCAGCACGCTGGTCTTCGTGAGCCACGACGAGCGCCTGGCGGCGCGCTTCGACGAGCGGCTGTCGCTGCCCGCCCTGAACGAGGCGCGCGCATGAAGGCGCTGCTGCACATCGCCGCGCGCAGCGCCTGGAACCGCCGCGGCACGCTGGCGCTGGTGGTCTTCTCGATCGCCCTGGCCACGGCGCTGCTGCTCACGCTGGAGCGGCTGCGCACGGACATCCGCAGCAGCTTCTCGCTCGCCGTCAGCGGCACCGATCTGGTGGTGGGGGCGCGCACGGGCCCGGTGCAACTCATGCTCTACGCGGTGTTTCGCGTCGGCGGCGCGACCCACAACATCCGCATGGACAGCCTGCGTGCCGTGGCGGCGCAGCCCGCGGTGGCCTGGACGGTGCCGCTGTCGCTGGGTGATTCGCACCGCGGCTACCCGGTGCTGGGCACCACGCCGGAGTACTTCACGCGCTTTCTCTACGGCGAGCGCCAGCCTCTGCTGCTGGCCCAGGGCCGTGCGTTCAGCGGCACGCTAGCCGGCCTGTACGAGGCCGTGCTCGGCGCCGAGGTGGCGCGCGCGCTGGGCTACCGCCTGGGCCAGCGCCTCACGCTCACGCATGGCCTGGGCGGCGTGGAAGGGGCGCTGGCCAGCGAACATGCCGACAAGCCCTTCACCGTGGTCGGCGTGCTGGCAGCCACCGGCACGCCGGTGGACCGCACCGTGCATATCAGCCTGCAGGCCATCGAGGCCATCCACCTCGACTGGATGGGCGGCGCGCCGGTGCCGGGCATGGCCATCGCGGCGCGCAACGCGCGCAAGTTCGATCTCGAGCCCAAGCAGGTCACCGCTGCGCTGGTGGGACTGAGGAGCCGCGTGGCGGTGTTCAAGGTGCAGCGTTTCGTGAATGAGTACGAGGGCGAGCCGCTGATGGCGGTGCTGCCCGGCGTGGCGCTGGACGAGCTCTGGGCCGCGGTGGGCCTGGGCGAGCGCGCGCTGCTGGCGATCAGCGGCCTGGTGGCGCTGGTGAGCCTGGCCTCGCTGGTGGCGGTGGTGCTCGCCGGGCTCAACGAACGGCGGCGCGAACTGGCCGTGCTGCGCGCCGTGGGCGCCGGCCCGCGCCATGTGCTCGTGCTGCTCGCCGCCGAGGGCGCGCTGGTGACGCTCGCCGGTGCGCTGCTCGGTGCGCTGGCGGCGGCCGCCGCGGTGCTGATCGCCGGGCCCTGGGTGCAGCAGCGTTTCGGCATCGCCCTGGCCGCCACCGCGCCCACGCCCGAACAATGGGCCCTGTTCGCCGCCGTGCTCGCCGCAGGTATGCTTGCCAGCCTGGTGCCGGGTTGGCGTGCCTACCGGCTCTCGCTGGCCGATGGCCTGTCGCCGCGCACCTGAACCCCGCCACCGACCCCGCCCATGCTGCGCCACTGCCTTCGCCTGTCCCTTGCCTGTGCCTTGCTCGCCGCCGCGGCGGCTGCGCCGGCGCGGGCCCAGGGCGTGCCGCTGATGAAGCCCGCGCTGGGTTCGGCTTCGGCGGCCGCTGCGAAATCGGCGCCCGCGCCGACGGCGGGCGGCGTGCGCACCATCACCTGGGAAGCCCTGGTGCCGGCCGACTGGGACCCCTTCAAGGAGTTCCGCGGCCTGGACTTCCAGATGCTCGACGACGGCGACCCGCGTGCCATGACGCTGATGAAGAGAATGCGCGAGGTGTGGGACCACGCGCCGGTGAACCAGGCCATGGTCGGCCAGCAGGTGCGCATCCCGGGCTTCGTCGTGCCGCTGGAGGACAGCAAGGAGGGCCTCAAGGAGTTCCTCCTCGTGCCCTACTTCGGCGCCTGCATCCACAGCCCGCCGCCGCCGTCCAACCAGATCATCGACGTGCTCGCCAAGACCCCGGCCAAGGGCCTGCGTTCGATGGACGCGGTGTGGATCAGCGGCACGCTGACCCAGGAGCAGGTCGACTCCTTCATGGGGGCGGCGAGCTGGCGGCTCGAAGCCAGCAGCGTCACGCCCTACAGCGAGCCCAAACGGTGAGCGCCGCGCTCGCCACCTGCGTGCGGCCCGGCGCGCGCCTGCCATGATGACGCCACAGCGCCCCGGCGACCTGGCGCGCACCACCTTCGGCGTGCTCTTCCTCGGCGCGCTGCTCGGCGTGTCGCTGTGGATCCTGCGGCCCTTCCTCGGGCCGGCGATCTGGGCGACGATGGTCGTCGTCGCCACCTGGCCGCTGATGCTGCGCGTACAGCACGCCCTGGGCGGGCGGCGCTCGCCGGCGGTGGCGGTGATGACGCTGGCGCTGCTGCTGCTCTTCGTCGTGCCGCTGACGCTGGCCATCGTCACCATCGTCGGCAACGCCGACCGCATGATCGAGTGGGCCCGGCTTGCCTCGACCTACACCCTGCCCGACGTGCCGCCGCGCTGGCTGCTGGATCTGCCGCTGGTCGGTGGCTTTGCCGAGCGCGCCTGGCAGCAGGCTTCAGACCTGGGTTTGCGTGACCTGCTGCCCAAGCTCAGCCCCTACGCCGGCAGCGTGACGCGCTGGTTCGTCGGCCAGGTGGGCGGCGTCGGCATGCTGTTGCTGCAGTTCCTGCTCACCGTGGTCATCGCCGCGGTGATGTACGGCAGCGGCGAGGAGGCCGCCGAGCACGTGCGGCGCTTTGCCCGCCGCCTGGGCGGCGAGCGCGGGGCGGCAGCGGTGGTGCTGGCCGGCGGCGCCATCCGCGGCGTGGCCCTGGGCGTGGGCGTCACGGCCTTCGTGCAGGCGCTGCTCGGCGGCCTGGGCATGCTGCTCGCCGGCGTGCCCTTCGCCGGCCTGCTCACGGCACTCATGTTCATGCTGTGCATCGCCCAGATCGGGCCGGCGCCGGTGCTGCTGGGCGCGGCCGGCTGGGCCTTCTTCAACGGCGACACCGGCTGGGGCGTGTTCGTGCTCGTCGTGGCCGTCGTGGTGGGCACGCTGGACAACGTGCTGCGCCCCTTGCTCATCAAGATGGGGGCCGACCTGCCGCTGCTGCTCATCTTCGCCGGCGTCATCGGCGGCCTGCTCGCCTTCGGCCTGGTGGGCATCTTCGTCGGCCCGGTGGTGCTGGCCGTGGGCTACACGCTGCTCGAGGCGTGGGTCAGCGACGGCGAGGCGCCGCCGCCGAGCTACCGCGACTGAGCGCAGCGCGCGAAGCGCGCCGCTACGCGTGCCACCCGAGCTCGCGCAGGGCGGCCTCGGCCTGCGCCGCATGGCTGAAGTGCAGCGCATGCCAACCCAGGCTGCGCGCGGCTTCGACGTTGGGCACGTGGTCGTCGAGGAAGACGAGTTCGCTGGCCTGCGCGCCGAAGCGCTCGCGCGCCAGCTCGAAGATCGCCGCCTCGGGTTTGGCGAGCTGCACGCGGGCGGAGAACACGCCGTCGCGAAAACAGCGCATGAAGTCGTTTTCCGACTCCAGCTGCTCGGCGTAGGGCGCCGGCATGTTGGACAGGAAATAGAGCTCGTGGCCGGCCGCATGCAGCCGGCGCAGCAGCATCACCGTTTCCGGGACGGGCTGCAGCTCGCGCGGCACGGCATCGATCACCGTGCGCACGTCGGCCGCGGCCAGGCCGGTGCGCGTGGCGATGCGTTGCACGAGCTCGGGCACGCTCACCGTGCCGCGGTCGAAGTCGCCCCAGTCGCCGGCGTAGCCCTGGAAGATGTGCGCCACCCAGTGCACGGCGGCCGCCGCATTCGGCGCCACGTGCGGCAGCTCGCGTTGCAGCATGCGCACCGGGTGCCAGCTGAAGAGCACGCCGCCGAAGTCGAAGACGATCTTCATGCCGTGAGCCGCTTCATCAGGCCGGCGGTGGAGGCGTCCAGCCCGGCGGTGTCGCCCGAGGCCATGCGCGGCAGCAGCTCGCCGCACAGCGCCTTGCCCAGCTCCACGCCCCACTGGTCGAAGCTGTTGATGCCCCACAGTGCGCCGCTGGTGAAGACGCGGTGCTCGTACAGCGCGATGAGCGCGCCCAGGCTGCGCGGGGTGAGCGCCTCCAGCACCAGCGTCGTGCTCGGCCGGTTGCCGGGGAAGCTGCGCTGCCGGGCGAGCACCGCCGCATCCATGCCCGCGGCCGCCGTGGGCGCCTTCTCCGCCGCCGCCTGGGCTGCCGTCTTGCCCAGCATCAGGGCCTGGCTTTGCGCCAGGCAGTTGGCAAGCAGCATGCGGTGCTGGTCGGTCAGGGCGTGCGCCGGGTTCTTCACCGCGACGAACTCCACCGGGATCACCTCGCTGCCCTGGTGCAGCATCTGGAAGTAGGCGTGCTGGCCGTTGGTGCCGGGCTCGCCCCACACCACCGGGCTGGTGGCAAAGGGCAGGGCGGCGCCGTCGGCATCGACACTCTTGCCGTTGGATTCCATCTCCAGCTGCTGCAGGTAGGCGGGCAGGCGCCGCAGGCCCTGGTGGTAGGGCGCCACGCTGCGGCTGGAGAAGCCGTGGAAGTTGCGGTACCAGACGTCGAGCAGGCCCAGCAGCACGGGCAGGTTGCGCGCGAGCGGCGCCTGCGCGAAGTGCTCGTCCATGGCGTGCGCGCCGGCGAGCAGGTCGCGGAAACTTGCCGCGCCGACGGCGATGGCGATGGGCAGGCCGATGGCGCTCCACAGCGAGTAGCGCCCGCCCACCCAGTCCCAGAAACCGAAGGTGGTGGTGATGCCGAAGGCGGCCGCGGCCTGCACGTTCGTCGTCGTCGCGGCGAAGTGGCGCGCCACCTCGCTGCCGCCCTGGGCGATGAACCACTCGCGCGCCGAGCGCGCGTTGGCCATCGTCTCCTGGGTGGTGAAGGTCTTGCTGGCGACGATGAAGAGGGTGCGGCGGGCGTCCAGCCGCGCCAGCAGCGGGGCGATGTCGTGGCCGTCGACGTTGCTCACGAAGTGCAGGCGCCGGCCCGGCGCGCCGTAGGCGTCCAGGGCCAGCACCACCATCTGCGGCCCGAGGTCGCTGCCGCCGATGCCGATGTTCACGATGTCGGTGAACTGGGCGTCGCCGCGCACTTGCTCGGCGTAGGCGAGCATGGCGTCGAGCACCTCGTGCACCTGCTGGCTGAAGGGCGCCGCGCCGCGCGGCGCGCGCAGCGCCGTGTGCAGCACGGCGCGGCCTTCGCTGGCGTTGACGGCCTCGCCACGCAGCATGGCGTCGCGCCGCGCCGGCAGCGCGCATTCGTCGGCGAGTTGCCGCAGCAGGCGCAGCGTGGCGCTGTCGACGAGGTTCTTCGACAGGTCGGCGAAGACCTCGGGGGCTTCGAAGCCGAAGGCGGCAAAGCGGCCAGTGTCGCGCGCGAAAGCCTGGCGCAGGTCCAGGCCTCGGCCCTGGGTTGCGTAATGGGCCTGCAGCGCGGCCCAGGCGGGGGTGTGGTCGCAGCGGATCATGAGAGGGCGCAGCGCAGTGGGTGGTGGAGTGGCTTCATCGGTCGGTGTCGCGGTACGACAGGGATGCCGCAGCCCTGGATTAGACCCGAGGCGGCCGGGCCGCAGCACGCGCGCTTGCGAGCGCCCTGCTGCCCCGGGTGCATGATGGCGTCATGAACGACATCGCCGCCACCCTCGCCGCCGCGTTGCAGCTGCAGCGCCAGGCCTACCTGGCGCACCCCGTGCCCACGCGGGCCGAGCGCATCGCCGACCTGCGCACCCTGCAGCGCTTCATCCGCGAGCACAAGGACGCGCTGTGCGACGCCATCAGCGCCGACTACGGCCACCGCTCGCGCCACGAGACGCTGCTGGCCGAGATCTTCCCCGCCGTCGACGGCATCGATCACGCCGTGAAGCACCTGCGCGCGTGGATGAAGCCGCAGCGCCGTGCGGTGGACTGGCGCAACTTCCTCGGTGCGCGCAACCGCGTCATCCCGCAGCCGCTGGGGGTGGTCGGGGTGATCGTGCCGTGGAACTTCCCCGTCAACCTGAGCCTGGTGCCGCTGACGGCGATCTTCGCCGCCGGCAACCGCGCGCTGGTGAAGATGAGCGAGAACTCGCGCCACCTGGCGCAGCTCTTCATCGAGAAGATGCCGGCCTACTTCCCGCCGGAGAAGCTGCAGTTCTTCGACGAGAGCGGCGGCGTGGGCATCGCCTTCTCGCAGCTGCCCTTCGACCACCTGCTCTTCACCGGCTCGGGGGCCACCGGCCGCGCGGTGATGGCCGCCGCGGCGGCCAACCTGTGCCCGGTGACGCTGGAACTCGGCGGCAAGGCGCCGGCGATCGTCTGCGCGGACTTCCCGCTCGCGCTGGCGGCCGAACGCATCCTCTTCGTCAAGTACCTCAACGCCGGGCAGATCTGTACCACGGTGGACCATGCCTGGCTGCCGCGCGAGCGCATCGCCGAGTTCGTGAAGCTGGCGCTGCAGATCGTCCCCAGGCGCTACCCGCGGCTGGATTCGCCCGACTACACCTCGATCGTCGACGAGCGCTCGTTCGAGCGCCTGGTGCATGCGCTGGAGGATGCGCGCGCGCGCGGTGCCACCCTGGTGCCGCTGCTGCCCGGGCCGGCCTGGGACCGAGCCACGCGCAAGATCGTGCCGCACATCGTGCTCGACGCGCCCGAGGACAGCGAGCTGCTGCAGCGCGAGATCTTCGGCCCCATCCTGCCGCTGCGCGCGTTCGACTCGCTGGAGACGGTGATCGCGCAGGTCAACGCCGGGCCGCGGCCGCTGGCGATCTACCCCTTCAGCCACGACGCGGCGCAGGTGCAGATGCTGCTCGATCGCGTGATGTCCGGCGGGGTGTCGGTGAACGACGCGCTGTTTCACGTCGGCCAGCACGACCTGCCCTTCGGCGGCGTGGGCGATTCGGGCATGGGCCACTATCACGGCGTGGAGGGCTTCCAGACCTTCTCCAAGCTGCGCCCGGTGTTCTACCAGGCGCGCTTCTCGACACTCAAGTTCCTCATGCCGCCTTACGGCAGGTTCGCCGACCGGGTGCTGGCGTTCCTCACGAAGTAGGCCTGGTCAGCGCTCGGCCCTGGGCCGCCGTGCCTGGGCGTTCAGGTGATGAGCAGCGCGCGGAAGTCGTTGACGTTGGTGAAGGTCGGCCCGCTCACCACCAGGTCGCCCAGCGCGGCGAAGAAGCTGTAGGCGTCGTTGCGGTCGAGGTAATCGGCGGCCTTGAGTCCCAGCGCCCGGGCGCGGGCCAGCGTGCTGGGGGTGACGATGGCGCCGGCGTTGTCCTCCATGCCGTCGATGCCGTCGGTGTCGGCAGCCAGCACGTGCACGCCGACCTGGCCGTGCAACGCCAGGGCGCAGCCGAGGAGGAATTCGGTGGCTCTGCCGCCCCGGCCAGGGGCGGCTTCGCTGGACTCGCCCCGGCCAGGGGCGGCTTCGCTGGACTCGCCCCGGCCAGGGGCGGCTTGGCTGGACGCGCCCCGGCCGCCGCGGCTCTTCACCGTGACCGTGGTCTCGCCGCCGGAGAGGATCACGCAGGGCCGCGCGAAGGGCTCGCCGTGGCGCGCCACGGCGCGCGCCAGCGCGGCGTGCACCTTGCCCACCTCGCGGCTCTCGCCCTCCATCTCGTCGCTCAGGATGTGCGCCGGCACGCCGGCGGCGCGCGCGGCCGCGGCGGCGGCCTGCAGGCTTTGCTGCGGCGTGGCGACGAGATGCACCGCGTTGCCGGCAAAGGCCGGGTCACCGGGTTTGGGGGTCTCGAAGGCACCGCTCTCCAGCCCGGCGCGTGCCGCGGGCGGCAAGGCGATGCCGTAGCGCTGGCAGATCGCCAGGGCGTCGGCGCAGGTGCTGGCGTCGGGCACGGTGGGGCCGCTGGCGATGACCTCGGGGGCGTCGCCGGGCACGTCGCTGACGAGCAGGCTCGCCACGCGCGCCGGGGCGCACAGGGCGGCCAGGCGCCCGCCCTTGATCGCCGAAAGGTGCTTGCGCACGCAGTTCATCTCGTCGATCGCCGCGCCGCTCTTGAGCAGCGCCTTGTTCACCGCCTGCTTGTCGGCCAGGGTCAGGCCTTCGGCGGGCAGCGAGAGCAGGGCCGAGCCGCCACCGGAGACGAGGCACAGCACCAGGTCGTCCGCGGTGAGGCCGCGCGTGAGTTCGACGATGCGCTGCGTGGCGCGCAGGCCGGCTTCGTCGGGCACCGGGTGCGAGGCCTCGACGACCTCGATGCGCCCGGGCGCGGCGCGGTAGGCGGGCGGGACATGGTCGTAGCGCGTGATCACCAGGCCGGCGAGCGGCGCGTCGGCCGGCCACAGCGCGTCCACCGCCGCGGCCATGGCGCCGCCGGCCTTGCCCGCGCCCAGCACCAGGGTGCGCCCGCGCGGCGGTGGCGGCGGCAGGAAAGCGCCGAGGCTGTGCGCCGGCAGCGCGCGCCGCACGGCGGCCTGGTACAGGGCCAGGAGCAGGGCTCGCGGATCGTCGATGAGGGGCATGGCGGGCCTTCGTTCGTGCCGCGGCGGGGCCGCTGGGGTCAAGGGGCCGCGGCCTTGCGGCAAGCCTGCGCGAGGTCCCAGGCCGGGTCGTAGAGCGCGGTCTTCACGTCGAGCAGGCCGAGGATGGTGTGGAACAGGTTGTCGTGCGTCGCCGGCTGCGCCGCCCGGCGGCGCAGGCAGTCGGGGTCGAGGCCTGCGTCGGCGGGCAGGCCGCTCGAGAGCCACATCACCATCGGCACGCGCGTCTGTACGTCCGGGGCGATGGCGTAGGGCATGCCGTGCAGGTAGAGGTTGTTCTCGCCCAGCGACTCGCCGTGATCCGAGACGAAGAGCAGGGCCGAGTCCACGCGCGCGGCCGCGCCCTGCAGCTTGGCGATCACGCGGGCGAGCACGTGGTCGGTGTAGAGCAGGGCGTTGTCGTAGGCGTTGACGACTTCCTCGCGGCTGCACAGCTGCAGGTCGTCCTTGGTGCAGGCGGGCTTGAAGCGCTCGAACGCCGGCGGGTAGCGGCGGAAGTAGCTCGGCCCGTGGTTGCCGAGCATGTGCAGGACGAGGAACTGCGTGCCGCGGGCCGCGGCCAGGCGTTCGTCCAGGCCGATGGCCTGGCGTGGCTGGGCCGCACCGCGTGTCTGTTCGGCGATCACGGTGCCCGCGGACCAGAGGTAGTTGCCGGGCGTGATGAGGTAGCGCATCTCCTTGTGGTTGCGCATCAGCGAGGCCAGGGGCTGGAACACCGCCACCAGCGTGGCCACGAACAGCGCCGCGGCGAGCGCGATGCTGCCCAGGCGCACGAGCGTGGCGCGCAGCCAGGGCCGGTGCACGAAACGCACGCGCCACAGCAGCACCAGCGGCAGCACGCCGTAGGCCAGCAGGTGCAGCGCCAGGCCCCAGGAGAAGAGCTCGCGCGCCTCGGCCACGTCGGTGCGCAGCACGTTGCGCAGCATCGAGGGGTCGAGGTACACGCCGAAAGCCTGCATGAAATACGTGGCGCAGGCCGTGGCGACGATGAGCAGCGCGAGCAGCGGCTTGGCCGTCCAGCGGTTGGCCAGCAGGGCCAGCAGCAGGTAGTGCAGGGCGGTGAGGAGGACCACCAGGGCGAGGGCGAAGCCCCAGTCGCGGGGTTCGGTCCACAGGCGGTTCTCGAGCGCACCGACGACGAACAGGCGGTTGGCCGCCAGCGCCCAGAAGAGTGCGGTGGCCAGCAGCACCTGCTCCACGCTGGCGTGGATGGAGAAACGCTCTCGGGTTCGAGCCATTGTCACCATTCTGTCATCGACGCCGCAGGAGGAGCCGGCGACGTGGCGCGCGCTGGTCGGGCGGCGGGTTCGTCGAGGCGCGCAAGGCGTTCCGATGACTGCGGGGCGGCAACGGTCTCCGGGTGCCGACGGCCACATCGGTGCGGACTGCTCCTTCACGAAAATGAAATGTCGGGTCCACAGAATGCGCCATTCGCCCGCGAGGGAACAAACCCGATCTCTGGAGGCTCGATGAACCGCAAGCTGATTCCCTGGGCAGTGCTCTGTGCACTTGGTCTGAGTTCCGTCCTGACCGCATGCAACGACAGCGATGACGATGTCCAAGTGAAGTCTGTCGAGTTCGTGCAGACTGTCGCCGCGCCCACCGACGTGGCCGGCATGTCCGTCACGCAGACCGTCGCCAAGGCCGTGGTGTCCTACGACGATGGCACGACCAAGGACTTCGCCCTGACCTACCACACGCTGTTCGGCGTGAAGGACAAGGTGGGCGGCAACGCCCATCCGGCCGGCCAGGCCTACGACCACCAGATGCAGGCGCTGATGGACCCCTTCGGCAAGCCGGTGGTCCTGGAGACGCCCGACGCCAACAGCCTGCTCAACGTCGAAGGCAACCTGTTCCTGGTGACCCACCTCGAGTACGACTGGCTGTTGTCGGACGGCGCCGAATCCTGGACCGCACCCAGCTGGTATTCCCGCGTGCCCACCGGCATGCTGCTCTCCGGCCTTGATCAGGCAGCCGACGGCAAGCTCTCGGTGAAGACACAGAAGCCCATCGACTTCTCATCCGTCAACGGCACCTGGATCAACTGCTTCGGTTCCCAGACCTCGTGGAACACCCACCTGGGTTCCGAAGAGGACTACGACCTCCAGTACAACCCGTTGGTCGGCGGCTACGCCACCACCACCAACGGCGTCAAGGCGATGACGGACCTGTACTGGAAGAACAGCAGGCCCGCCAACCCTTACCACTACGGCTGGATTCCCGAAGTCACCGTCAAGAAGGACGGCAGCACCACGGTGGTCAAGCACTACGCCATGGGCCGTGGCACCTGGGAGCAGGCCAAGCTCATGGCCGACGACCGCACCGCCTACCTGGGCGACGACGGTACCCACGGCCTGATGGCCATGTTCGTGGCCGACAAGGCCAAGGACCTGTCCGCCGGCACGATCTATGCCGCCAAGTGGAACCAGACCTCGGCTGCCGACGGAGGCAAGGCCGACCTCACCTGGTACAAGTTGGGCCATGCCACGGATGCCGAAATCAAGACGATCATCGACAGCGGCGTCATCTTCGCCTCGATCTTCGACGCGGTGGCCCCCGCGGCCGGCACCTGCGCCGCCGGCTACACGCGCGTGCGCGTCGGCTCCACCGCCGACGAGTGCCTCGCGCTCAAGCCCGGCATGGAGAGGGCCGCCGCCTTCATCGAGACGCGCCGCTACGCGGCGCTGCTCGGCGCCACCACCGAGTTCACCAAGATGGAAGGCGTCGCCCACAACGCGAAAGACAAGAAGGTCTACATGGCCATGTCCGCCATCCGCGACAGCATGACCAGCATGACCGGCGAGCCTGCCGATCACATCAAGCTGACGAAGGTGTCCTCGGGTGCGACCTTCACCATCGACCTTGCCGGCGCGCAGAAGACGGCCAACGGCGCCGAGACCATCGCATCGGACTACGTGGGCACGAAGATGTACGTCGAGGCCGCGCTGCTCGGCCGGGACATCCCGGTGGATGCCCGCGGCAACACCGCCGACGTGGACAAGGTGGCCAACACCGACAACGTGTTCTTCTCCGAGAAGATGCGCACGCTGTTCATCGGCGAGGACTCGGGCATGCACGTCAACAACTACGTGTGGGCCTACAACGTCGACACCAAGAAGCTCACGCGCATCCTGTCCTCCACCGCCGGCGCCGAGAACACCGGCCTGCAGGTGGTGGATGACCTCAATGGCAAGGGCGCCTACATCATGAGCAACAACCAGCACTGGGGAGATCTGCCCGGCGCCGTGCCGGCCGACCTGAAGAGCCAGCTCGCCGCCAAGATCGACAAGTTCCAGGCGCCGGTCGGCTACATCGGTGGCTTGCCGTCGTTCAAGTGATCACCGCCAGGAGTCGCTGCAGGGCCTGACGCGAGTCGGGCCCCTTTTCCATTGCGGACGAGGGTGAGCAGATGAAGCGCCGTTGCTGGACATGTGTCACCGTTGCCGTGGCCACTGCAGGCCTGGGCGCCGGCGGGCTTGTCGGCTGCCGTGGTGGTGGGGAAGGGACCCCTGCCGCCGCCGCCACGGCGGGCCCCGCGGCGACCTCGCTGGTGGGCGAGCGGGTGAGCCCGCTGCTGTTCGCCAATCCCTATGCCCACGTGCCGGCGCAGTGCTACATCGAGACCTCCGCCGGCAGCCAGAACGCGTGCCAGTACTGCCACAACAACGGTCTCTTCCTGGCGGGCATGGCCAACAACCCCCAGGCCGGTCTGGCCCACAACATCGGCAACCTGCAGACCGACTACAGCTTCGCACCCCTGGATACCACCGCGCCGCTGGCCACCGTCAACCGCTGGGAGAACACGCTGTATCCCGAACGGTTGCGCGCCAGGCTCACGGCCCTGGGGCAGGACGCGGCTGCGTGGGACATGCAGGCCTGGATCCGCGAGGACAACTGGACGGCGGCCCGCGCTCGGCGCGGCGGCGACCCGAGAAACTGGGATGCCGGCGCGGGCGACTGGCGTCTGTTCCCCGCTCTCGACCCGGCCGACCTGCCTGCCGGGGCCGACGGCTTCGTGCGCTCCGCCCGGGAGACGGGGGGCTTGTTCAAGGACGGCAGCCAGTGGATCACCGGCTGGAGGTCGATCAACTTCATGCCCTACGGCATCTTCACGCCCATGACAGGCTCGGTGTCCGGCATCTACATCCGCTTGCCGGCGCCCTTCATGCAGAAGGATGACGGCAGCTTCGACCTGGCGACCTACGCCGCCAACCTGGATTTGGTGGAGAAGGCCATCCAGGACCGATTGACCCCGGCCGACGGCACCGCCTACCGAGGAATGGCCAGGACGGTGCCGCTGGAAAAGGGCGTGTACCCCCTGGGCACGGAGTACGCCCATCCGCTGCACTATGTGGATGTCGCCGCCGACGGCACCGACGCCACCTACGGCCCCTTCCCCGGCACCCGCGCCCGGCGCGTCAAGGAAGTCCGCTACATGATCAAGTGGCAGGATTTCAAGCACTACCACTTCCGCCCCGGCGACAAGGAGGAAGGCAAGTCGATCTACGGCAACGACGCCCAGGGCTGGATCGACAACGGCGCCGGCTGGTATCTGGCGGGCTGGATCGAGGATGCCGGCGGCACGCTGCGGCCGCAGACCCGCGAGGAGATGATGCAGTGCCTCGGCTGCCACAGCGCGGTACGCAAGAGCGAGTTCCCCTCGTTCACCTCCGGCACCGGCAACACCGTCGACAGCACCTGGGCACTGCCGCGCAAGTTCGCCGGGGCGATCGGTTGGAGGGAAATGGACTATCTGGGCTACCGCGCCGACCGCAGCGCCTCCGCCCAGACCACGCCGGGCCGGGCCACCCAGGGCGACCCCATCAACCGCGGCATGAACAAGGGCGAGTTCCGTCACTTCCTGGAGACCGTGGTGGGCGCCAGCCTCTATGGCGACATGCCAGGCGCGATGAACCGCCATTTCATCGGCCGGATCAGCGCGCTCAACCGCTACAGCGCCGACTGGCCGGCGGTGCTGGACACCTCCAGCGCCGAGGCCTTCCAGGCAAGCCAGGCGCTGCGCCAGAAGCTGATGCGCGAATTCACCGCGCGGCGCGGCCACCTGCGCGCCGACGGCAGCCTGGAGGCCGACCTGATCTTCCCCCCGGCCGGCGATGCCCTGGACGGCGCGCGCCGCTACCGCCAGGTGGTGGCCACGCAGAGCTACAAGCTGGGCAAGGACGTGTTCCCGGAAACGGCGCTCACCTTCCGCTACTTCAGGACGCCGGCCCAGGCACATGGCCGGCTCGATGGCAGCGCCTACGCCTTGGGCGACATCATCGTCGACCGCCCGGTGCATCTGGACGCCCCCGCCTCCGTGGACTTCCGGTTGGGCAGCATCAGAACCCTGATCGACCCGAATCTGCCCTACACGGCTGGCGGCACCTACAACCCGGAGTACTCACCGCTGCTGGAAGCGCCGCTGCGGTTCGAGTGAGCGTCGGTCTGCTTGGCGACCGAGCGCCGTGCCCGGCGCTTGGCCGGGAGTTCCTCATCCTCATGCGCGCATCGCCGCCGGGCGCGCGCGGGCCGCCGTGCCGGGCGCGCCGAGCTCGGGCGCCGCGGTGGTACCGTCGCGCTCGCTGACCTGCAAGCCCCGACGAACGCCCGCCGCATGCCCATCGAACCCTCATCCGCGCCCCAGGGCGAAGCCGGACACTCGGCGTTCAAGAGCCGTGGCGGCTTGGGCCGCATCCTGGCCGCGCTGCGCTACTCCGTGGCCGGGTTTCGCGCCGCCGTACGGCACGAGGCGGCCTTTCGCCAGGAGCTGGCCCTGGGCGTGCCCATGCTGTTGCTCGTGCCCTTCATCGCCCCGGGCCGATGGCAGGGCCTGCTCATGGCGGCCAGCGTGGTGCTGGTGTGGATCGTGGAACTCCTCAACTCGGCCCTGGAGGCCGTGGCCGATGCCGTCTCCCCGCAGCCTCACGCCATGCTCGGCCGCGCCAAGGACCTGGGCAGCGCCGCGGTGATGCTCAGCCTGGTATCCGCCGCCGCGGTGTGGGTCGTGGTGCTCTGGCCCTGAAAATGGTGCGCTTCGAGGTGCCCGAGCCGCGCTGGCCAGGTCACCGGCCGCTGGCCCTCGGACTGCATCGACTTGCTGCGCGGAAGGACCCCGGATGCCGACCCGCCGAACCCTGCTTGCCTGGCCTCTGCTCGTGACGGCGTGTGCCCACGTGCCACCCGCTGCACCGCTGACGCGCAGCATCGAACTGCCGCTGCCCGGCGCCGGCGCGCCCATGCGCGCGTGGCTGACGCTGCCGCGTGGCTACGACGAGCGCGCCCGGCGCGCCTGGCCGCTGCTGGTCTTCCTGCACGGCACGGGCGAGTGCGGGGTGGACCTCGAGAAGGTGCGCACGCACGGCCCGCCCAAGCACGCCGCCGCCGGGCGCGAGTACCCCTTCGTGCTGTGCTCGCCGCAGCTCGAGGTGCCCAGCGGCTGGCCCCCCGCACGGCTGCACGCCCTGCGGAAGGCATTGCAGGCGCGCTGGCACATCGACCCGGCACGTGTGCTCGCCACGGGCCTGAGCCTGGGCGGCCACGGCGTGTGGAACTGGGCCACGGCGTATCCGGGCGACCTGGCCGCCATCGCCCCGATCTGCGGCGCCGGTGACGCCACGCAGGTGTGCCGCGCCAGCCAGGTGCCCGTGCGCGCCTATCATGGCGCGGACGACCCGGTGGTGCCGCTGGCGCGCCAGCAGGCCTGCATCGATGCCCTGCGCGCCTGCGGCGGCGAGGCCGAGTTCATCGTCTATCCGGGTGTCGGCCACGGCGCCTGGGAGCCCGCCTACGACGATCCGGCCCTGGTGCCCTGGCTCATGCGGCAGACGCGACAGATGCGGCAGACGCAAGGCCGGGCCGCGCGCACCTGAGCCCGGAGCGGCGACGCCGGGCGGGCACCTGGAACAAGGCCCTCGTGCGCGCCGGCAGCTGGCCGGCGCCGCGGTGTGTGCTGCACGACCCCGCAGGCCGTGCGATATTCGCCCCCGCGCGGCCACTCACGACCGCACCGACCACCACCCCATGATCGAACTCCTCACCGACCCTCAGGCCTGGATCGCCCTGGCCACGCTCACTGCCCTGGAACTGGTGCTGGGCATCGACAACATCATCTTCATCTCCATCCTCGTGGACAAGCTGCCGCCGGACAAGCGCGAGTGGACGCGCCGGCTGGGCCTGTTCATGGCGATGTTCATGCGCATCGGCCTGCTGCTCCTGCTGGCCTGGATCATCGGCCTGGTGGTGCCGCTGTTCAGCGTGCTCGGCAAGGCGATCTCGGGGCGCGACCTGATCCTCATCGGCGGCGGTCTGTTCCTCATCTGGAAGAGCACCGGCGAGATCCACCAGTCGCTCGAAGGCGAAGAGGGCCACGCGGCCGGCGCCGCGGGGGCGACGGTGTCGGCCGTGATCCTGCAGATCATGATCGTCGACATGGTGTTCTCGCTCGACTCCATCATCACCGCCGTGGGCATGGTCGACGACGTGCGCGTGATGATCGCCGCGGTGGTGGCCTCGGTGGCGCTGATGATGCTCTTTGCCGGCCCCATCGGACGCTTCGTCTCCGAGCACCCGACGATCAAGATGCTGGCGCTGGCCTTCCTCGTCGTCGTCGGCGTGGTCCTCGTCGCCGAAGGGCTGGGCCACCACGTGCCCAAGGGCTACGTCTACTTCGCCATGGCCTTCTCGCTGGCGGTGGAGACGCTCAACATCCGCCGGCGCAAGCGCAGTGCCCGGCCGGTGCACCTGCATTCCGCGCACATTCCGGGCGACTGAGCGCGGACTCGAGGGCGCGCCTGCGCGCGGCCTCGTGCCTGGCGAAGGACCGGACCCTCAGCGGTCCGGGCTGAGCCCGCTGGACACAGGGGGGTGCCGCGCGCGGCACCCCGTGACGGCTTCAGGCCGTGGGCAGGTGGTAGTCCTTGAACTGCTCGCGCAGCTTGTTCTTCTGCATCTTGCCCGTGGCGCCGAGCGGGATGGCCTCGACGAAGGTCACGTCGTCCGGGGTCCACCACTTGGCGATCTTGCCTTCGAAGAAGGCGAGCAGTTCCTCGCGCGTGACCTGCGCGCCGGGCTTCTTCACCACCACCAGCAGCGGACGCTCGTCCCACTTCGGGTGCTTGGCGGCGATGCACGCGGCCATCGCCACCGCCGGGTGGGCCATGGCGATGTTCTCCAGGTCGATCGAGCCGATCCACTCGCCGCCCGACTTGATCACGTCCTTGCTGCGGTCGGTGATCTGCATGTAGCCGTCGGCGTCGATGCGCGCCACGTCGCCGGTGGGGAACCAGCCGTCGATGAGCGGGTTGCCGCCCTCGTCCTTGAAGTAGCTGCCGATGATCCACGGCCCGCGCACGTAGAGGTCGCCCGAGGTCTCGCTGCCCCAGGCCATCTCGGCGCCCTGGTCGTCGACGATCTTCATGTCCACGCCGTAGACCACGCGGCCCTGCTTGGCCATCACCGCGTAGCGCTCTTCCTGGCCCAGGCCCGCGTGCTTGGCCTTGAAGGTGCAGCAGGTGCCCAGCGGGCTCATCTCGGTCATGCCCCAGGCGTGCAGCACGTGCACGCCGAGCTTCTCGCCGAAGGCGCGGATCATCGCCGGCGGGCAGGCCGAGCCGCCGATCACCGTGCGCTTCATGGTGCTGAACTTCAGGTTGTTGGCCTCCACGTGGGCGAGCAGGCCCTGCCACACGGTGGGCACGCCGGCCGACAAGGTGACGCCCTCGCTCTCGAAGAGCTCGTACAGGCTCTTGCCGTCCAGCCCCGGGCCGGGGAAGACCATCTTCGCGCCGGTCATGCAGCCGGCGTAGGGCAGGCCCCAGGCGTTGACGTGGAACATCGGCACCACGGGCAGGATGACGTCGCGCTCGGAGCAGCTCAGCGCGTCGGGCATGACGATGGCGAAGGTGTGCAGCAGGGTCGAGCGGTGGCTGTAGAGCACGCCCTTGGGGTTGCCGGTGGTGCCGCTCGT
This sequence comes from Rubrivivax sp., assembly GCA_020720385.1. GTDB lineage: Bacteria > Pseudomonadota > Gammaproteobacteria > Burkholderiales > Burkholderiaceae_C > Rubrivivax. The sequence goes on along the minus strand of DYOR01000001.1, from coordinate 66,969 downwards.
GTAGCACAGGCTGCTGGCGGTGTTCTCGTCGAAGTTCGGCCACTCGAAGCGGTCGTCCTGCGCCGCCACCAGGTCCTCGTAGCACAGCAGGTTGGGGATGGTGGCGGCGACCTCGGGCGCGGGCATGTGCGCGCGGTCGGTCATGGCGACGAAATGCTTGATCGTCCTGGTGCGCCGCGCCACCGCCTGGATCAGCGGCAGGAAGGTCATGTCGAAGCACAGCACCTTGTCTTCGGCGTGGTCGGCGATGTAGACGATCTGGTCCGGGTGCAGGCGCGGGTTGACGGTGTGCAGCACGGCGCCCGAGCCGCTCACCGCGTAGTACAGCTCCATGTGGCGGTAGCCGTTCCAGGCCAGCGTGGCCACGCGGTCGCCGAAGCCCACGCCCAGCGCCGCCAGGGCATTGGCCATGCGCCGCGAGCGCGAGGCCAGCTCCTTGTAGGTGCTGCGGTGGATGTCGCCCTCGACGCGCCGCGACACCACCTCGCGCCCGGCATGGTGGCGCTCGGCGTGCACGATGAGATTCGAGATCAGCAGCGGCTGCTGCATCATCTGGCCTTGCATGGGGTCTCCTGGGGTCGCATTGAGGGTGATGCCTCATTCTGGCCGAAGGTGCACGGGCCGCGGGAGCGGGTCAGCCCGGACACGCCACCGGCGGGCGCGCGGGTGCCACGCGGGTCGGGCACGAGTTCATGTCCCGGCCTGGCGGCGCCTCAAGTTGCCGACCCGGCTGCCGAAAGGAGATTGACCACACGGCCCAAACCCCCCTCAAAGCATGAGCCCGAGCCCAATGAGACCAGCCGCACCCCGATCCACCACGCCGCCGCGCAGCCTGCCGGCGCCGATGGGACTGTTCTATCCGCACGGCGTCTGGGCGCCCGGCGTCAAGTTGATGCGCCAGATCGACTTCAAGACCAAGGCGCTGGTCATTTCGCTGTGCTTCCTGGTACCCCTGATCCTCATGGCGGTGTGGTTCGCGCAGGGCGTGCTCGAACAGCGCCACCTCGTGATGCTCGAACGCCAGGGGGTGAGCTACGTGAAGGCGGCGATGCCGCTGATGCAGTCGTCGCAGCAGCTGCGGGCGATCGAGGACCGCGCCGCGGCCGGCGAGAGCATTGCGCCGGCCGAGCGCCAGGCCGCCGCCAGCGCACTGGCGCAGCGGCTGGGTACGCTGCAGGCGCTCGAGTCCGAAATAGGCGCTGCAGTGGGGACCGCCGCGGACTTCAAGGCCGTGCACGAGGCGGCGCAGGCCCAGCTGGCCGGCAGTGGCGCCGCGGCGGGGGCCGGCGGCGCGGTGGGCCCCGTGGCCGCTCTGCTGACGATGATCAGGAACTTGGGCAGCAACTCGACCCTGGTGCTGGACCCGCAGGCGGCCTCTTTCCACCTCGTCCGCGCCGCCGTGCTCGAACTGCCCGAGGTGAACATCGCCTCGTCGCAGATCCGTCGCCTGGGCGCCGAACTCATCACACGGCCCGATGCCAAGCGTGCCCAGGTCCTGGTGGACCGCATGGCACGGCTGACGATCGGGTTGGAACGCATGTTCGCGGCTTATGCCGACGCCTTTGCCGCCGATGCCACGCTGCAGGGCGCCATCCAGCCCAAGGCGACGCTGGAGTCGCTGCGTGCGCTGCATCGCAGCGCCGCGCAGGACGTGCTGGCCGGCAGCGGCGCCGTCGGCGCCAAGGCCTTCTACGACATCGCCGACCAGCGGCTGGGCGAGCTCTATGCGCTGTCGGATCGCACGCTGTCGGCGCTCGATGGCGTGCTCGCGGCACGGCAGTACGGCGTCGAGCGTTCGCTGCTCATCTCGAGCACCGCCATCGGCCTGGGGATGCTGTTGGGGGGCTACTTCTTCCGCTGCTTCTTCCTCGTCACCCGCGGTGGCTTGCGCCTGATCAGCGAGCATCTGCGCGAAATGGCCCAGGGCGACCTGCGCCGGGCGCCCAGCGAGCCCTGGGGCCGCGACGAACCGGCCCAGGTCATCGTCGACCTGCGCACGGCCTACGATTCGCTGCACCACCTGATCGACCGGGTGAGCGTGTCGGCGCACGAACTGCGCAGCGCCAGCGGCGAGATCGCCTCGGCCAGCACCGACCTGTCGGCGCGCACCGAGACCACCGCGGCCTCGTTGCAGCAGCAAGCCGCGACGATGGAGGAGATCGGCTCGACGGTGACAGCCACCGCGTCGCGCGCTTCCGATGCGGCCGCGATGGCGGCCGAGAACGCCCGCGTGGCCCAGCAAGGCGGGGAGGTCATCCAGCAGGTGGTGAGCACGATGCGCGAGATCCAGTCGGCATCGACGCGCATCGGCGACATCATCGGCACCATCGACGGCATCGCCTTCCAGACCAACATCCTGGCCCTCAACGCCGCGGTGGAAGCCGCGCGTGCCGGCGAGCAGGGGCGCGGCTTCGCCGTCGTCGCCAGCGAGGTGCGCAGCCTGGCCCAGCGCAGCGCGACGGCGGCGCGCGAGATCAAGACGCTCATCTCCGACAGCGTCGGGCGCATCGAGGCGGGCACGCGCATCGTCGAGCAGGCCGGGCTCACGATCGGCCAGGTGGTGGACAACGCGGGCCAGATCAAGCAGCAGTTCAGCGAGATCGCCAGTTCGGCGCGCGAGCAGGCCAGCGGCGTCGACCAGATCGGCGCGGCGATCCAGGAACTCGACCGCAATACGCAGCAGAACGCCGCGCTGGTGGAGCAGACCTCGGCCTCGGCCGGCGCGCTGCGCCAGCAGGCCGAGGGCTTGCAGGAGGAAGTCGGCCGCTTCCGCCTGGCCTGAGCGGGTGCCGGGCGGCCCTGGCAAGGCGGCCTCGCCTGGGTCGGCATGCGCGCCAGCGAGCTTGCGGCCGAAGGGGTTACCGCGCAGGCACGCCGGCCTCGAACCAGCGCTTGACGAGCTCGCGCTCGGCCGGGGTGATCTGCGTGGCGTTGTTCAGCGGCATGGCGCGCAACACGACCACCTGCTGGTACATCTGCTGCGCGTGCTGCCGGATCAGTGCCGGCGTATGCAGGGCGATACCTTTGTTCTGCACCTGGGCGTTGTGGCACGCCAGGCAGCGCCGTTCGATGACCGCCGTGACCTCGGCCAGCGTGGCCGTGGCCGCTGTGGCCGCGGTGCCCGCCTGCGGCGCCGGCGCCATCCCCACCACCAGACCCACGAGCAGGGCGCTGCCCGCCGCGGCGTATTCCCAGGGCACGCGCCGGCCCTCCACCCGCGCCTTGTGGCGCGCCACGAAGCTGTGGCGGATGAGCGCGCCGGCGAGCATCAGCGCGCTCAGCACGAGCCAGTTGTACCGGCCCTCGTGGAGCCAGCCGTAATGGTTGGAGAGCATCGCCACCAGCACCGGCAGCGTGAAGTAGGTGTTGTGCACGCTGCGCTGCTTGCCGCGCTGGCCGTGGATCGCGTCCACCGGCTGGCCGGCCTCGAGTTGCGCGACCACCTTGCGCTGGCCCGGAATGATCCAGTGCGCGACATTGGCGCTCATCGCCGTGGCCATCATCGCGCCGACGATGAGGAAGGCGGCGCGGCCGGCGAAGAGCTGGCAGGCGGCCCAGGAGGCGATCACGACCACGGCGAGCACGAGGGCGCCGACGGTGGCCTGCGCACCCACCGCGCCCCGGGCTTCGCCGACGCGGCGGCAGATCTGGTCGTAGACCCACCAGAACAGGGCGAGGAAGACCAGCGCCGTGGCCACCGCGGCGGCGGGGGACCAGTCGTGCACGCGCCGGTCGACGAGGAAGGTGCCGGCGTTGAACAGGTAGAGCACGGTGAAGAGCGCAAAGCCCGACAGCCAGGTCGAGTAGCTCTCCCAGTAGAACCAGTGCAGGCGCTCGGGCAGGGTGGGCGGCGCGACGAGGTACTTCTGCGGGTGGTAGAAGCCGCCGCCGTGCACCGCCCAGAGTTCGCCGGCTACGCCTTTGGCGCGCAGTGCCGGGTCCTGCGGCCGGGTGAGGCTGTTGTCGAGGAAGACGAAGTAGAACGACGAGCCGATCCAGGCGACGGCGACGATCACGTGCGTCCAGCGCAGCAGCAGGTGGGCCCAGTCGAGCAGGTAGGTTTGCATGGTCGGCGAGGCTCTTGCAAGCGGCGTGCCGCGGTTCAGGACCCGCGGTAGGTGCTGTAGCTCCAGGGGCCGACGAGCAAGGGCACGTGGTAGCGCGCGGCGGCGTCGGCGATGCCGAAGTCGACCTGCACCACCTCGATGAACGGTGGCTCGGGCAGCGCCAGGCCGCGCGCGCGGAAGTAGGCTGCCACCTCGAAGAGCAGGCGGTAGCGGCCCGCGGCCATGGTCTGCGCGTCGAGCAGCGGGGCGTCGGCGCGGCCGTCGGCGTTGAGGGTCACCTGGCGCAGCGTCTGCGCCCCGGCGCCGTCCAGGCGCTGCAGGGTGACCTGCATGCCCGCCGCGGGGCAACCGTGCGCGGTGTCGAGGACGTGGGTGCTGAGTTGGCCCATGGCTTGCATCCGGTTCCTTGTGCGGCGCCCGCCGGCCGCGTGCCCAGGGGCGCTATTCTCGGCCACCGCGCCAGATCACCCCTGCCATGATCGTCACGCCATGAGCCCCTTGCCCTATCCCCGCGACCTGCGCGGCCACGGCCGCAAGCCGCCCCATGCGCGCTGGCCGGGCGGCGCGCGCATCGCCGTGCAGTTCGTGCTCAACCTCGAGGAGGGTGGCGAGAGCAACCCGCTGCACGGCGACGCCGCGAGCGAGACCTTCCTCTCCGAGCTCGTCGCCGCCCCGGCCTACGAGAGCCGGCACATGAGCATGGAGTCGATGTACGAGTACGGTTCGCGCGCCGGGGTGTGGCGCGTGCTGCGCGAATTCGAGCGCCGCGGCCTGCCGCTCACCGTCTTCGGCGTCGTCTCGGCCCTGCAGCGCTACCCCGAACTGGTGCCGGTGTTCATGGCCCGCGGCGACGAGATCGCCTGCCACGGCCTGCGCTGGATCCACCACCAGCACATGCCCGAGGCCACCGAGCGCGCGCACATCGCCCAGGCCACCGAGGGGCTGCGCGAGCTCAGCGGCGGCGCCTGGCCCGCCGGTTGGTACACCGGGCGCGACAGCCCGCGCACGCGCCGCCTGGTGGCCGAGCAGGGCGGCTACGAATACGACAGCGACCACTACGGCGACGACCTGCCGTTCTGGCTGCAGGTGCAGCGCAGCGACGGCAGCCTGGCGCCGCACCTGGTGGTGCCCTACGCGCTGGACACCAACGACATGCGCTTCGTGCAAGCGCAGGGTTTCAACACCGGCGCGCACTTCCTCGCCTACCTGCGCGATGCCTTCGACGCCCTGTACGCGGAGGGCGACCCCGAGGGCGAGGACCGGCCGAAGATGATGAGCATCGGCATGCACTGCCGCGTGCTCGGCAAGCCCGGGCGCATCGGCGCGCTGCAGCGCTTCCTCGACCATGTCCAGGCGCACGCGGGCGTGTGGATCTGCCGGCGCATCGACATCGCGCGCCACTGGCGCGCCACGCACCCCTTCGACGCCGCCAGCGCCTTCGTCTGGCGCGTCTGAAGGGCGCCCGTCCGCACCCCCTGCGCCAACCACGGCAAGCCCGAGATGCTCACGCTCGACCAGATCAATGCCGCCTCGGCGACCGACTTTGTCGCCTTGCTCGACGGCATCTACGAGCATTCGCCCTGGGTCGCGCAGGCCGCCGCGGCGCAGCGGCCCTGCGCCACGCTGGCCGCGCTCAAGCACTCGCTGGTGCAGGCCGTGCGCCAGGCCGGGCGCGAGCGGCAACTGGCGCTCCTGCGCGCGCACCCGGAACTCGCCGCCAAGGCCGCGCTCGCCACACCGCTCAGCGCCGCGAGCGCGCACGAGCAGGGCCAGGCCGGCCTGGCCGCGTGCACGCCGCAGGAGCTCGCGCGCATGCGCCAGCTCAACGCCGCATACCACGCCAGGTTCGGCTGGCCCTTCATCCTCGCCGTGCGCGGGCCGCGCGGGCACGGCCTGACGCGCGCCGAGATCATCGCCACCCTGGAGCGCCGGCTGGCCGGACACGCGGACTTCGAGTTCGCCGAAGCGCTGCGCCAGGTGCACCGCATCGCCGAGTTGCGTCTGGGCGACCGCTTCGGTGTCCAGCCCCGCGCCGGCGAACTCGTCTGCGACCGGGCCGAGGCGCTCGCCGCGCACAGCGACCCGGGCTTCGCCGAGCTGGGCCAGCTCACCGTGACCTACCTCAGCGCAGCGCACCAGGCCTGCGCGCGCCAGTTGCAGGCGTGGATGCAGGAGGCCGGCTTCGACGAGGCCGGCGTGGACGCCGTGGGCAATGTCGTCGGCGTCTATCACGGCGCCGCGCGCAGCGCCCGGCGCCTGCTCACCGGCAGCCACTACGACACCGTGCGCAACGCCGGCAGGTACGACGGGCGGCTGGGCGTCCTTGTGCCGCTGGCCGCCGTGCGTGCGCTGCACGCGCAGGGCCGGCGCCTGCCCTTCGGCATCGAGCTGCTGGCCTTCGCCGAAGAAGAGGGCCAGCGCTACGAGGCCACCTTCATCGGGTCCGGCGCGCTCACCGGCGACTTCGACCCGGCGTGGCTGGAGCAGCGCGACGCCGACGGCGTGAGCATGCGCGAGGCGATGCGTGCCGCCGGCCTGCCCGGCCACATGCCCGCCATCGCCGCGCTCGAGCGCGACCCGGCGCGCTACCTCGGCTTCGTCGAGATGCACATCGAACAAGGGCCGGTGCTCGACGCGCTGGACCTGCCGCTGGGCGTGGTCACGTCGATCAACGGCGGGCGGCGTTTCCTGGGCGAAGTGCTCGGCATCGCCAGCCATGCGGGCACCACGCCGATGGATCGCCGCCACGACGCCGCTTGCGCCGTGGCCGAGCTCGTGCTCTTCGTCGAGCGGTGCGCCGCGGCCCGGCCCGACGTGGTCGGCACGGTGGGCCTGTTGCAGGTGCCCGCGGGCTCGATCAACGTCGTGCCCGGCCGCTGCCGCTTCAGCCTGGACCTGCGCGCCACCACCGACGCCGCGCGCGACGCGCTGGCGGCCGACGTGCGCGCCGAGCTCGAGCGCATTTGTGCGCGGCGCGGCCTGGCGTTCACGCTCGAATCGACGCTGTGCGCCGCCGCCGCGGCCAGCGCGCCGGCCTGGCAGGACCGCTGGGAAGCTGCCGTGCGTGCGCTCGGCCTGCCCGTGCAGCGCCTGCCCAGCGGTGCCGGGCACGACGCGATGAAGCTGCACGAGGTGATGCCGCAGGCGATGCTCTTCGTGCGCGGCGGCAACGCCGGCATCAGCCACAACCCGCTGGAAACGATCACCGCCGACGATGCCGAGCTGGCACTGGCGGCGTTCACCCATCTGCTCGAAGGGCTGGCCCGCGAATGACCGACCACGACAAGCTCGACGCCTGGATCGACGCGCACTTCGACGAGCAGGTGCGCTTCCTCCAGGCCCTCGTGCGCCTGCCCACCGACACGCCCCCGGGGGACAACGCGCCGCACGCGCGGCGCAGCGCCGAACTGCTCGCGGCCATGGGCCTGGCCGTCGAGCAGCATGCCGTGCCGCAGGCCGAGGTGCGGGCGCAGGGCCTGCAATCCATCACCAACCTCATCGTGCGCCGCCGCTTCGGCGCCGGCGGCCCGACCATCGCGCTCAACGCCCATGGCGACGTGGTCCCGCCCGGCGAGGGCTGGACCCACGACCCCTACGGCGGCGAAGTCGCGGACGGCAAGCTCTACGGCCGCGCCGCGGCGGTGAACAAGAGCGACTTCGCCACCTACACCTACGCGCTGCGTGCGCTGGAGTCGCTGGGGGCAGCGCCCGAGCCAGGGATGCAACCGCTCGCGTGGCTGCGTGGCGCCGTCGAGCTGCACTTCACCTACGACGAGGAATTCGGCGGCGAGCTCGGCCCGGGCTGGTTGCTGGCGCAGGGGCTGACGCAGCCCGACCTGCTCATCGCCGCGGGTTTCAGCCACCAGGTGGTCACCGCCCACAACGGCTGCCTGCAGCTCGAGGTGACGCTGCACGGCCTGGCCGCGCACGCTGCCTACCCCGAGAGCGGCATCGACGCCCTGCAGGCCGCGACCCGGCTGCTCGCCGCGCTCTATGCCCACAACGAGCTGCTGCGCACGCGGCGCTCGGCGGTGGCGGGCATCACCCACCCCTACCTCAACGTGGGCCGCATCGAAGGCGGCAGCCACACCAACGTCGTGCCGGGCAAGGTGGTGCTCAAGCTCGACCGCCGCATGATCCCGGAGGAAGACCCGGCGGCGGTGGAAGCCGAGGTGCGCGCACTCATCGAGGCCGCCCTGGCGCCCACCGCCAGCGGCGGTGCCGCGCCGTGCCCCCCCGGCGTGCGCGTGGAGATCAAGCGCCTGCTGCTTGCCCGCGCGCTGCGGCCCAGTCCCGGCAACGCCGCGCTGGTGGCGGCGATCCAGGGCCACGGCCTGGCCGTGTTCGGCCATGCCCTCCCCACCGGCGGCACGCCGCTGTACACCGACGTGCGCCTGTATGCGGCTTGCGGCGTGCCCGCGGTGATCTACGGCGCCGGCCCGCGCACGGTGCTCGAGAGCAACGCCAAGCGCGCCGACGAACACCTGGTGCTGGCCGATCTGCGCGGGGCGACGAAGGTGGTCGCACGCACCCTCTTCGATCTGCTGCAGGCCTGAGCGCTGCGCCATGGGGCGTCGCGCCACCGGCGGGGTGCAGGCGTGTTCGCAGCCCCGCCGACAGGCGCCGCCGGGGCCCCGCGCGCCACCTCGTTATCCTCACGCCATGTACGCCACCTTCTTCGGGTTGAGCAAGGAGCCGTTCTCCATCGCTCCCGACCCCCGCTTCCTCTTCATGAGCGAGCAGCACCGCGAGGCGCTGGCGCACCTGTTGTACGGGCTGGGCGGTGGGGGCGGCTTCGTCCTGCTCACCGGCGAGATCGGCGCGGGCAAGACCACCGTGTGCCGCTGCTTCCTCGAGCAGGTGCCCGAGCGCTGCGCGGTGGCCTACGTCTTCAACCCCAAGCTCACCGCCATCGAGCTGCTGCAGACGGTGTGCGGCGAGTTCGGCATCCCCGCCCCCGCCGACGGCGGCAGCGTGAAGGCGCATGTCGACGCGCTCAACGCCTTCCTCCTCGCCCTGCACGCGCAGGGCCGCCAGGCGGTGCTGGTGATCGACGAGGCGCAGGCGCTGAGCGCCGACGTGCTCGAGCAGCTGCGCCTGCTGACGAACCTGGAGACGGCCGAACGCAAGCTGCTGCAGATCATCCTCATCGGCCAGCCCGAGCTGCGCGACATGCTCGCGCGGCCGGGGCTCGAGCAGCTCGCCCAGCGCGTCACCGCGCGCTACCACCTCGGGCCGCTGTCCTTCACCGAGACGCGGCAGTACATCCGCCACCGCCTCTCGGTGGCCGGCCCGAACGCGCCACTGCCCTTCGACAAGGCCACCTTGCTGCGCATCTACAAGCTCAGCGGCGGCGTGCCGCGGCGCATCAACCTGCTCGCCGACCGCGCCATGCTCGGCGCCTACGCGCAGGCGCGGGCCCAGGTCGACAAGCGCACGGTGGACCAGGCGGCGCGCGAGGTCTTCGGCGCCGCGGAGGCGCCGGCATGGCGACGCCGCAGCGTGGCCCTGGCGGTGCTGGCGCTGCTCGTCGGCGGCGGGGCTGCGTTGCTCGCGCTGGAGCAGCGTGAGGCGGCCGCTCCAGTGGCGCAGGGCGCACGCCCCGCGGGGGTCGCGGCGTCTGCGGCGCTCGCGCCCGGTGCGGCGTCGGTAGCCGCCGCGCTGCCGCTGGCCGGCACGCCGCCGGCAGCGTCGGCCGCGTCGACAGCGTCGGCCGCGTCGGCCGCGGCACGGGCCCGCGGCGCCGACGCCGTCGCCGACGCCGTCGCGCCGCCGGCGGCGGGCGACGCGTCCGCCGTGCTCGCCGCGGCGCATGCACAGCAAGCCACGGCGTGGCGTGAGCTGGCCTTGCGCTGGAACGTGGCCATCGGCGAGGGCGAGCCCTGCGCGGCGGTGGCGCAGGCGCAGCTGGCGTGCTTCCGCAGTGCCGCGGGCGGGCTGGCGGTGGTGCGCCAGCTGGCGCGGCCAGGCCTCGTCACCCTGTACCGTAGCGGCGCGGCGCCGGTCTATGCCGTGCTCGCCGCACTCGACGAGCAACGCGCCACGCTGGAGGTGGGCCACCAGCGCTTCGTGCTCACGCTGCCTGCGCTGGCGAGTGCCTGGCGCGGCGAATTCGCCACCTTCTGGCGCGTGCCTCCGGGCTGGCGCGAAGGCCAGCCGGCCATCGCTGCGCCCGGCGCCCGCGCCTGGCTCGAACGGCAGCTCAGCGCCGTGGGTGCCGACCCCTCGCAGCCGCTGCGCGAGCGCGTCTTTGCCTTCCAGCTGGCGCAGGGACTTTCTCCCGATGGCCAGGCCGGGCCCATGACCTTGATGCGGTTGAACCGGGTCGCGGGCGTGGACGAGCCCAGCCTGCACGACGCGCGCTGATCATGTCGTACATCCTCGATGCCCTGCGCCGCTCGCAAGCCGAACGCGAGAGCGGGCAAGTGCCGGGCCTGAATGCCCAGCCCCTGCCGGCCGATCGCTCCGGGCAGACCCGGCGCAACGCCTGGGCGCCGTGGATAGTGGCGGGCCTGGCTCTGGGCCTGTGCCTGGCCGCTGCCTGGTGGTGGCTCGTGCCCGGCGCGCCAACCACGCCAGGTGCGCCGGTGGCCGCAGTGGCGCTGACCCTGCCCCCATCCACCGCCGCCACACCCGCGCCGGCGCCGGCGCAGGCAGCCGCGCCGGCGCCGGTGCCGCAATCCGAGCCCGGGCGCGTGCCGCCCTCCGCGCCCGCGTCTCCAGGCGCGCCCGCCACGGCCCGCAACGACCTGGCGACGCGGCCGACGGTGGTTTCGGCGCCGGTGGTCCAGCCGCGACCGCAGGCGGCGAGCGCGGCGCCGGCCAGCGCCCCGGCTCAGCCGGTGGCGGCGCGCCCGCTGCCCCTGGCCGAGCTCGGTGCGGAGCTGCGCCGCGAGCTGCCCCCGCTGGCGCTGGGCGGGGCGATCTGGAGCGAGAACGCGGCGCGGCGCTTCGTGCTCGTCAACGGACAGGTGGTGCGCGAGGGCGAGGCCGCCGCGCCGGGCGTCGTGCTCGAGCGCATCGGGCCGAAGTCGGTGCTGCTGCGCTGGCGCGAGATGCGCATCGAGGTGCCGATGTAGCTGCCCCGGTGGGGGCCGCTGCGACGGCGACGTGGGCGCTGCCCACCCCCGCAGTCCAGGGGCGCAAGCGCCGGGCCGCCGCGGTGAGGCGATACTCATGCACGCTCCACCACCACAACCCGATCAAGCCATGACTTCGACGCTCACGAGAAGCTGCGGGCGGACACTGGCCCTGCTCCTGGCGCTGCTCGGTGCCACGGCGGCCGTGGCGCAGCAGACGCTGGTGGCCGGGCCGCAGGGCACGCCCATGGAGCTGACCCAGGCACTGCAACAGGCCAGGGACGGCGACACCATCGAGCTGCTGCCGGGCGAGTACCTCGGCCGCCTGGTGATCGAGAACCGGCGCCTGACCTTGCGCGGCGTGGCCGGCGGCAAGCCCGCGGTGGTCCAGGGCGAAGGCAAGATGCGCGAGGCCAAGGCGCTGTGGGTCGTGCGCGGCGGCGAGGTCACGCTGGAGAACCTGGAGTTCCGCGGCGCCCGCGCCAACGACGGCGGTGCGGCGGGCGTGCGCCAGGAGGGCGGCAAGCTGTCGATTCGGCACTGCAGCTTCTTCGACAACGAGCATGGCCTGCTGGCGGCCAACGACACCGCGGCCGAGTTGCGCATCGAGAGCAGCGTCTTCGGCATGGCACCCAAGGTGGTGGGCGGCCTGTACCACCTCATCAACATCGGGCGCATCGGCAAGTTCAGCGTCACCGGCACGCGCTTCCAGCAGGGCTTCGAAGGCCACCTGATGAAGCTGCGCGCGCGCGAGAGCTTCATCGGCTACAACTTCATCCACGACGGCACCCGCGGTGGCGCGTCCTACGAGATCGATCTCGCCGCCGGCGGCATGGCCACCGTCATCGGCAACGTCATCGGCCAGGGGGCGGACACGCAGAACCCGGTGGTGCTGGCCTACGCCACCGACGGCCAGCCCTGGGAGCGCAACGCGCTGTACGTGGCGCACAACACCTTCGTCAACCATGGCTGGATGCCGGCGTGGTTCCTGCGCGTGTTCAAGGACCACCTGCCGGCGGACACCGACATCCAGGTGATCAACAACCTGGTCGTGGGCCCGGGGGTGTTCTGGCTCGGCGCGCCGGGGCACTTCGAGGGCAACCGCCAGGCCCTGGCGGGCATGCTGCGCGACATCGACACCTACGCCTTCGAGCTTGCTCCGGGTTCGGTGTGGCGCGGCAGCGGCGTGGACCCGCGCCGTGTCGCCGGGCGCGACCTCGCGCCCCAGGCCGAGTTCGAATGGCCGGTGGGCACGCGCGCGCTCAAGGACGAGGGCGAGCGGTGGACGCCGGGGGCGTACCAGCGCTGAGGGCCCGCGGCGCGCTCCCGGGTTAGCATGGACCGACCCCCCTCCGCGACGCGCCCATGGATCCCAAGCACACCCGTCCCGAGACCATTGCCGCCCAGGCCCTGGGCTGGATCGACGAGCGCACGCGCGCCATCACGCCGCCGCTCCATGTGTCCAGCACCTACCTGCGCGACGCCGACAACCAGTACCGCTCCGGGCGCGTCTACGCGCGCGCCGACAACCCGGCTTTCGACCAGGCCGAGGCGGTGCTCACTGCGCTCGAGGGCGGCCAGCAGACGCTGCTCTTCGCCAGCGGCATGGCTGCGGCCACGGCGGTCTTCCAGGCGCTCGCGCCGGGCGACCACGTGATCGCGCCCAAGGTCATGTACTGGTCGCTGCGCAACTGGCTGACGACCTTTGCCACGGCCTGGGGCCTGGAGGTGGAACTCGTCGACATGAGCGCGGCGCAGGCGCTGCAGGCCGCGCTGCGGCCGGGACGCACGCGCCTGGTGTGGGTGGAAACGCCCGCCAACCCGCTGTGGACACTCACCGACATCGCTGCCACGGCGCAGGCCGTGCATGCCGCCGGCGCGCTGCTGGCGGTGGACTCCACCGTCGCCACGCCCATGCTCACCCAACCCCTGGCGCTGGGTGCGGACATCGTCATGCACGCCGCCACCAAGTACCTCAACGGCCACTCCGACCTCATCGCCGGCACCTTGACCACGCGCGCCGACAACGAGCACTGGCAGCGCGTGCGCAAGCTGCGTGCGCAGCTCGGCGGCACGCTCGGTTCGTTCGAGGCCTGGCTGCTGCTGCGCGGCATGCGCACGCTGCATTTGCGCGTGCGCGCGGCCTGCGATTCGGCGCAGCGCATCGCCGAGCACTTCCAGGGGCACGCGCGCGTTGCCGAAGTGCTCTACCCCGGGCTGCGTGGTTTCGGTGGCCACGACATCGCCGCACGCCAGATGAAGGGCGGATTCGGCGGCATGCTCTCGCTGCGCGTGGCCGCGGGTGCGCAGGGCGGGGAGGCGGCTGCCGTGGCCGTGGCCGCAAACACGCGGTTGTGGAAGCGCGCCACCTCGCTGGGCGGCACGGAGAGCCTGATCGAGCACCGTGCCAGCGTCGAAGGCGCGGGCACGCCGGCGCCGGCCGATCTGCTGCGCCTGTCGGTGGGCATCGAGCATGTCGACGACCTCATCGCCGACCTCGAACAGGCCTTGCTGCGGGCCCATGCCTGAGGGCAATGCCCGAGGGCGCAGCGCGGGAGTCGGCGGCGGCGCCGCCCTGCAACCCATCACTCGAGCACCTCACTGAGGCGGACGCACAATGTCCTTCGATCTGGTTGTCTTTGGCGGCACCGGCGACCTCGCCTGGCGCAAGCTCATCCCCGCGCTCTTCCAGGCCAACCGCCACGGCCAGCTCCCGGCGGGGGGGCGTCTGCTCGCACTGGCGCGCGACGAGCGCAGCGACGACGAGTACCGCGCCTACATCCGCGAGCGCTTCGCCGGCGTCGACGCCGACAAGCGCCCCAGCGACGAGGAATTCGCGCGCTTCGCGCAGCTGCTGCATTACCGGCGCATGGACGTCACGCAGCCCGAGCATTTCGCGGGCGTCAAGCGCTGGATCGAGGAGCCCCGGGCCGAGGAGGGCCGCAGCGGCGGCCGCGCCGAGACGGTGGTGTTCTTCATGGCCACCAGCCCGCAGCTCTTCCCGGTGATCTGCGAGCAACTCGGCCGCGCCGGGCTCAACGGCCCGCAGGTGCGCGTGGTGCTGGAAAAGCCGCTCGGCCACGACCTGGCCAGCGCGCAGGAGATCAACCGCGTCGTGCGCTCGGCCTTCCGCGAGGAACAGGCGCTGCGCATCGACCACTACCTGGGCAAGGCGGCGGTGCAGAACCTCATGGCGCTGCGCTTCGGCAACGCCTTGTTCGAGCCGCTGTGGCGGCGCGAGAGCATCGCCAACATCCAGATCACGCTGGCCGAGGGCATCGGCGTGGGCAAGCGCGGCGACTTCTACGACCAGACCGGCGCGCTGCGCGACATGGTCCAGAACCATGCACTGCAACTGCTCACCATGATCGCCATGGAGCCGCCCTCGAGCAACGATGCCGACGCCATCCGCGACGAGAAGCTCAAGGTGTTGCGCTCGCTCAAGCCCTTCACCCCCGAGAGCGTGGCGCGCGACGTGGTGCGCGGCCAGTACCGCGCCGGCACGGTGGAGGGCCAGGCCGTGCCGGGCTACCTGGAGGAGCTGAAAGTGCCTGCGGCGAGCGCCTGCGAGACCTTTGTCGCCCTGCGCACCGAGGTGCAGAACTGGCGCTGGGCGGGCGTGCCCTTCTACCTGCGCACGGGCAAGCGGCTGGGGGCGCGCGATGCCCAGATCGTGGTCAATTTCCGCCCCGTGCCGCACGCCATCTTTCCCGGCAGCGGGCAGGCCAACCGCCTGGTCATCAAGCTGCAGCCCGAGGACGGCCTGGAGCTGAACCTGCTGGCCAAGCGCGGCGGCAGCTGCAGCGAGCTGCTCTCGCCGGTGTCGCTGGACCTGGATTTCGACAAGGCCTTTGCCAGCCAGCGCGTGGGTGGCTACGAGCGGCTGCTGCTCGATGCCATCGCCGGGCGCTTGAACCTCTTCGTGCGCAGCGACGAGCAGGAGCAGGCCTGGCGCTGGGTGGAGCCGGTCCTGCGGGCCTGGGCGAGCGACCCTGCGGGCCCGCGGCCCTATGCCGCCGGCAGCTGGGGCCCCGCCGCCGCCAGCGCCCTGGTGGCGCGCGACGGCTTCGCCTGGGCCGAGGAGCAGTGAAGCCGCCGCCGGCCCCGGCGCCGGGCGGCCGGCGAGCGGCCTGCGTCGCTCTCGGGGCGGTGCTCGCGGGCCCCTTGGCCGCGGTGCCGGCCGCGCGCGCCGCTGCCGCCGTGCACCGCCTGGCGCCGGGCGGCAGCCTGGTGCAGGCGCTGCGCGAGGCGAGTGACGGCGACATCATCGAGCTCGCGGCCGGCGCGTACCACGGCGAGGTGGCGGTGATAGCGCACAAGAGGCTCACGCTGCGTGGTGTGGGCGGCCGCGCGGTGCTGCACGCCGCCGGGCGCGACGCCGAGGGCAAGGCCATCCTGGTGGTGCGCGACGGCGACATCCGCATCGAGAACATCGAGTTCCGCGGCACCCGCGTGCCCGACGGCAACGGCGCGGGCATCCGCTTCGAGCGCGGGCGCCTGGTGGTGCGGCGCTGCGCCTTCTTCGACAACCAGAACGGCATCCTCACGGCCAACTTCGCCGATGCCGAGCTCGTCGTCGAGGACAGCGAGTTCGGCCAGGCGCCATCCCCCGACCACGCGCTGCCGCACCTGCTCTACGTGGGCCAGATCCGGCGCTTCACGCTGCGCGGCAGCCGCCTGGGCGGCGGCAACCAGGGGCACCTGGTGAAATCGCGCGCGCGCGAAAACCACGTGCACTACAACCAGCTTGTCGACGGCAGCGGCGGCCGCGCCTCCTACGAGCTGGAGTTCCCCCACGGCGGGCTGGCCTTCGTCATCGGCAACGTCATCGGACAAAGCCGCACGACGCGCAACCCGACCCTTCTGGCCTTCGGCGCCGAGGGCTACGACGAGCGCGAGCAGGGGCTCTTCATGGCCCACAACACCCTGGTCAACGCGGCCCTGCGCCCGGCGCGCTTCGTGCACGTGCACGACCCGGCCAGGCCGGTGCCGACGCGTCTGGTCAACAACCTGTGCGTCGGCCCGGGTGTCGCCGACGCGGTGCTCGCCAACGCGCTGCAGGGCAACTTCATGGCCCCGACGAGGGCACTGCGCGACGCCGCGGCGGGGCTTTACGCGCTGGCCATGGGCTCCTTGCTGCGCCATCGGGGCGTCGAGCCCGGCGCGGTGCACGGCATGTCGCTGCGACCGGTCGCGGAGTTCTCGCCCCCTGTGGGCACGCGGCCGCTGGAGCCTGCGGCGCACTGGTCGCCGGGGGCCTACCAGGCCTGAGGGCGTGGCGCGGGAACAGGTCGCTGCGCCGCGGCCGCGGCGCGCGAGGGCTAAGCCGCGGGCGTGCCGCTGCGCAATGCGAGCAGCTCTTCCACGCCGTACAGGCGCGCCAGCTCGGCGAGCTTGGCCGGCGCGCCGGCGACCTCGAAGCCGCGGCCGGCCGCCTGGGCCATGCGGCGCGCCTGCATGAGCAGGGCGATGGCGGAGCTGTCGAAGCTGCGCAAGTCGCTGGCATCGATGCGCAGCACGCCGTTGCCGTCGGCCACCGCCGCGGGCAGCGCTTGCGCCAAGGCCGCGGCCTGCTCGAGCGTGGCTTGCGGGGGCAGTTTCATCGTTTCGCCGTTCAGGCCTTGCTGGCCGCCTTGTTGCGCTCGACCAGGGAATTGATGAGGCCGTCCACGCCGCCCTTGCTGAGCTGCTCGGCGAACTGCGAGCGGTAGTTCTGCACCAGCCAGATGCCGCCGACGTTGACGTCGATGATCTTCCACGCGCCGCCGAACTTGTCCATGCGGTAGTCGAGCTTGATCGGCTCGCCCTTGCCGCGCACCTCGGTCTGCACCACCACCTGGGTGCTGCCCTGCACGGGCAGGGTCTTGGTGACTTCGACGCTCTGGTCCTTGACCTGCTGCAAAGCGCCGGAGTACAGGCGCAGCAAGAGCACCTTGAACTCGGTCTGCAGGCGCGTGCGCTGCTCGGGCGTGGCGCCGCGCCACTGCGGGCCCACCGCCGAGCGCGTGGCGACCTCGAAGTTGACGCTGGGCATGACCTTGGTGTCGACGAGCGCCGAGATGCGGCCGAAGTCGCCGGCCTGGATGGCCTTGTCGGCCTTGGCCGCCTCGATCACGTCGACCGAGATCTGGCGCACCAGGGCGTCCGGGCTGACTTCGGCATGGGCCGGCGCGATCACGGCGGCCAGGGACACCAGCAGGGGCGCGCTGCGCAGCAGGTTCTTGAACATTCGTATCCTCTCTACAGAGCGGCGCCCGGATGGGCACCGCCAGACCATAACGCGCCAGCCCGTGCTGCGGTTCACCGCCCGGGGCTGGACGCCGCCGATGCCGGGGGCTCGGGCGGGTCGGCGCCGTCGTCGATGAATGCTTCCATGGGTGGCGCGCCGTCGTACAGCGCGTCGCGTCGCCGGGCGAGGTAGGCGTCGCGCACGAAGCTGTACTTGTCCAGTGCCACCTGATCGAGCAACTGCCCCGTGGTGAGCAGATGGGAACGCGCATTCACGAGTTCCAGGGCGCTCACGGTGTAGCTCGCCGCCGTGCTGTCCGGCAGGCTCGCGGGCGAGGCCTGGCGGTCGACCACCAGCCCGGCGGTGTCGCGCAAAGTGGAAGGGCCGAACACGGGCAGCACCAGGTACGGACCGTTGCCCAGACCCCAGCGGCCCAGGGTCTGGCCGAAGTCTTCGGAGCGGCGCGTCAGTCCCATCTCGGTGGCCGGGTCGAGCAGGCCGCCCAGGCCGAAGACGGTGTTGGCAAGCACGCGCATGCCCATCTCCAGGCCGGTCTGCACCTTGCCCTGGAGGAAGTGGTTGGCCGTGGACCAGACGTCGTAGAGGTTGCCCAGCACGTTGTCGACCCCGGTGCGCGCCAGGGCGGGAACGACGTCGCGGTAGGTCTGCGCCACGGGCTCGAGGACCGCGCTGTCCAGCGCCTCGTTGAAGGAGAAGACCTTGCGGTTCCAGTTCTGCCAGGGGTCGGCCGCGCCCGCCGGCGCAGCGGCACCGGGTGGCAGCGTGGCACATCCGGCCAGTACGGCGAGTGCCGCGAGTGCCGCGGCACCCCGCGCGTGCCGCGGCACGCGCTGCGCATTCACTGGGCACTCCCCGACGCGCCCGCGGCCGGGCCCTCGGCCTTGCTGGTGAAGAACTGCCCGATGAGGTTTTCCAGCACCACCGCGGACTGCGTCTGCGGCACGGTGTCGCCCGGGGCGAGGTCCTTGTCGTCGCCGCCGGGTTCCAGTCCGATGTACTGGTCGCCCAGCAACCCGGCGGTGAGGATCTTCGCCGCCGAGTCCTTGGGAAACTTGTAGCTGCGCCCGACTTCCATCGTCACCACGCCCTGGTAGGTCTTGCCGTCCAGCGCGATCTGCGTCACCCGCCCCACGGTGACGCCGGCGGTGCGCACCGGCGCACGCACCTTCAGGCCACCGATGTTGTCGAAACGTGCCTTCACCGTGTAGGTGTCGCCACCGCCCACGCTGCCCAGGTTGGCCGCCTGCAAGGCGAGGAAGACCAGGCCCAGCATGCCCATGAGCACGAACAAGCCGACCAGAATCTCGATACCCTTCTTGCCCATTTTCTTTTACCTGTCTGCGCCTCAGGGCGTCGAGAACATCAGCGCCGTGAGGATGAAGTCCATGCCCAGCACCCACAACGAAGAAATGACCACGGTGCGCGTGGTGGCGTAGGCCACGCCCTCGGGCGTGGCTTCGGTTTCGAAGCCCTGGTACAGCGCCACCACGGTGCAGATGACGCCGAACACGGCCGCCTTCACCAGGCCATTGCCGACGTCGCGCCACACGTCCACCTTGGTCTGCATGATGGACCAGAAGTTTCCGGCATCCACGCCGATGAGCAGCACCGCCACCACGTAGGCGCCAAGGATGCCGATGGCGGAAAACAGGATCGCCAGGATGGGCATCGAGACGATGCCGCCGATGAGCCGCGGAGCGAGCACGCGCGCCTTGGGGTCGATGGCCATGAGCTCCATCGCGGCGATCTGCTCGCCGGCCTTCATCAGGCCGATCTCGGCGGTCAGCGACGTTCCCGCGCGGCCGGCAAAGAGCAAGCCCGTGACCACCGGCCCGAGCTCGCGCACCAAAGCCAGGTTGACGATCAGGCCGAGGCTCTCCGCCGCGCCGTAGGTCACCAGCGCGTAGTACATCTGCAGCGCCAGCACGAAGCCCACCGCCAGCCCCGAGGACAGGATGATGATGAGCGAGCGGTTGCCGATGGCGTGCACCTGGCCCACCACCAGGCCGAAGCGGCGCAGCGAGGCGGGCACGGCGCGCAGCAGTTCGAGGAAGAAGAAGGCCGCGTGGCCCCAGCCACGGAACTGCTCCAGGGCGACGGCGCCCAGGCGGGCGATGGCGTTCATGAGGCCTTCGCCCCGGCAGCCGCGGTGGCCGCGGCCGCGGCACCGGCCAGGCCGAAGTCCTCGGCGATGCCGCGCGCCGGGTAGTGGAACTTCACCGGGCCGTCGGGTTCGCCACGCACGAACTGGCGTGTCTCGGGGTCCATCGAGGCCATCAGTTCGGCCGGCGTGCCGCGCGCCACGATGCGCCCCTGGTTGGACATGAGCACCACGTAGTCGCTGATGGCCATGCACTCGGGCACGTCGTGCGACACCACCAGCGAGGTCGCCCCGGTGGCGTCGTTGAGGGTGCGGATGAGCTTGGCGGCCACGCCCATGCTGATCAGGTCCAGCCCGGCGAAGGGCTCGTCGTACATGATGAGTTCGGGGTCCAGGGCGATGGCACGCGCCAGCGCCACGCGCCGCGCCATGCCGCCCGAGACCTCGGAGATGCGCAGCCCGGCCGCCCCGCGCAGGCCCACGGCGTTGAGCTTCATCAGCACCAGGTCGCGGATCATGGCCTCGGGCAGGGTGGTGTGCTCGCGCATCGGGAAGGCCACGTTCTCGAACACCGTCAGGTCGGTGAAGAGCGCGCCGAACTGGAAGAGCATGCCCAGGCGCCGGCGCAAGCGGTAGAGCTGCGCCTGGTTGCGCGCGTCGACCACTTCGCCGTCGAACACCACGCGCCCGCGGTCGGCGCCGTGCACGCCACCGATGAGGCGCATCAGCGTGGTCTTGCCGCAGCCCGAGCCGCCGAGGATGGCGGTGACCTTGCCGCGCGGGAACTGCAGCGAGACGTCCTTGAGGATCGCCCGGCTGCTGTCGTAGCCGAACGTGACGTGGTCGATCTCGATGAACGGGTTGGAGGTCAAGCGAACGACGGACCGGGAACGAGCCCGATCACGCTCTGTGCAAAGGCGCGCATTC
Source organism: Rubrivivax sp. (assembly GCA_020720385.1). Classification (GTDB taxonomy): domain Bacteria; phylum Pseudomonadota; class Gammaproteobacteria; order Burkholderiales; family Burkholderiaceae_C; genus Rubrivivax. The sequence goes on along the minus strand of DYOR01000001.1, from coordinate 46,545 downwards.
TCGCATGCAGCCTGCGCGCCCCCGGGAGAACCCTGAGCAAAGAAATGTGTCAGCGAACCCCACCCCGATGTGGCCCCGAAGGCCTGCAGGTCAGCGCGGCAGCGTGCTCGTGCCCATGAGGAACTCGTCCACCGCACGCGCCGCCTGGCGGCCTTCGCGGATCGCCCACACCACCAGGCTTTGCCCGCGCCGCATGTCGCCGGCGGCGAAGACCTTGGCCGCGCTGGTGCGATAGCCGCCCGCCGCTTCGGTGTTCGCCTTGGCGTTGCCGCGCGCGTCCTTGTCCACACCGAAGGCCTCGAGCACCGACGCCACCGGGGCGACGAAGCCCATCGCCAGCAGCACGAGGTCGGCCTTCCACTGCTTCTCGCTGCCGGCCATCTCGACCATGCGGCCGTCCTGCCAATGCAGCTGCACCGTCTTCAGCGCAACGACGCGGCCCTTGTCCTTGCCACTGCCGGCGATGAACTCCTTGGTGGCGATGGCGAACTCGCGCGCACAGCCTTCCTCGTGGCTGGAACTGGTGCGCAGCTTGGTCGGCCAGTAGGGCCAGGTGAGCGGGCGGTCCTCCACCTCGGGCGGCCGGGGCAGGAGCTCGAACTGCGTCACGCTGGCGGCACCGTGGCGGTTGCTCGTGCCCACGCAGTCGCTGCCGGTGTCGCCGCCGCCGATGACGATGACGTGCTTGCCGCCGGCCTTGATCTGGCCCTTGAGCTTGTCGCCGGCGTTGACCTTGTTCTGCTGCGGCAGGAACTCCATGGCGAAGTGCACGCCGTCGAGTTCGCGGCCGGGCACGACGAGGTCGCGGCTCGTCTCGCTGCCGCCGGCCAGGAGCACGGCGTCGAACTCGGCCAGCACCTGCTCGGCGCCGAGGGTCTCCTGGGCGTCGTTGGTGATCTTGCTCGCGGCGGGCCAGGTGCCCACCAGCACCCCGGTGCGGAAGACCACGCCTTCGGCGCGCATCTGCGCGACGCGGCGGTCGATGTGCGTCTTCTCCATCTTGAAGTCCGGGATACCGTAGCGCAGCAGGCCGCCGATGCGGCTGTTCTTCTCGAACACGGTGACCTCGTGGCCGGCACGCGCGAGCTGCTGCGCGGCGGCCAGGCCGGCGGGGCCGGAGCCGACCACGGCCACGCGCTTGCCGGTCTTCAGCGCTGGCGGCTGCGGCTGCACCCAGCCCTCGGCCCAGGCGCGGTCGATGATCGCGTGTTCGATGCTCTTGATGCCCACGGCGTCGCCGTTGATGTTGAGCGTGCACGCAGCTTCGCACGGTGCCGGGCAGACGCGGCCGGTGAACTCGGGGAAGTTGTTGGTCTGGTGCAGCGTCTCGCTGGCGGCCTGCCACTCGCCGCGGAAGACCAGGTCGTTGAAGTCCGGGATGATGTTGTTCACCGGGCAGCCGTTGTTGCAGAACGGCGTGCCGCAGTCCATGCAGCGCGCGCCCTGCACCTTGGCCTGGTCCTCGCTCAGGCCGACGACGAATTCCTTCCATGTCTTGAGCCGCGTCGCGACCGGCTCGTAGCCCTCCTCGAGGCGCTCGTACTCCAGGAAACCGGTGACCTTGCCCATGATGCTCGTCCTGTCCTCGAACTACTTGTGGGCCACGGCCACGAAGGCGCTCGCCGCGCGGCCGCTGGTGGCCACCAGATCGGCCTTGGCGGCGCGTTCGGCCAGCGCGCGCTTGTACTCGTGCGGGAAGACCTTGACGAAGCGGTTGCGCGAATCCGCCCAGTGGTCGAGGAGCTCGCGTGCGCGCAGGCTGCCGGTCCAGCGGTGGTGCTCCTCGATGAGCTTCTTGAGCAGGGCCTCGTCGGTTTGCTCGCGGTGCCAGCCGGCGGCGGTGCCGGCCTGCTCCTCGCGCGGCGGCACCTTGTCCAGCGCCACCATGCTGGCGTTGCAGCGGCCGGCGAAGTGGCCGTCCTCGTCGTAGACGTAGGCCACGCCGCCGCTCATGCCGGCGGCGAAGTTGCGCCCGGTGCGGCCGAGCACGACCACCGTGCCGCCGGTCATGTACTCGCAACCGTGGTCGCCCGTGCCCTCGACCACCGTGGTCGCCCCCGACAGGCGCACCGCAAAGCGCTCGCCGGCGACGCCGCGGAAGAACGCCTCGCCGCTGGTGGCGCCGTACAGCGCGGTGTTGCCGATGATGATGTTCTTCGTCGCATCGCCGCGGAAATCGATGCTCGGACGCACGACGACGCGGCCGCCGGACAAGCCCTTGCCGGTGTAGTCGTTGGCGTCGCCGATGAGGTACAGGGTGACGCCGGCGGCGAGGAAGGCGCCGAAGCTCTGGCCGCCGGTGCCCTCCATCTGCATGAACACGGTGTGGTCGGGCAGGCCCTGCGGGTGCTGGCGGATGAGCTCGCCCGAGAGCATCGCGCCGACGCTGCGGTTGCGGTTGCGCGCGTCCTCCATGAACTGCACCTTCTCGCCACGCTCGAGGGCGGGCCGGCAGCGTTCGATGAGTTTCACGTCCAGTGCCTTGTCCAGGCCATGGTCCTGCGCCGCGACATGGTGGCGCGGTACGTCGGCAGGCAGCGGCGCCTGGTGGAAGATGCGCGTGAAGTCCAGCCCGCGCGCCTTCCAGTGCGCCACGCCCTTCTTCATGTCGAGCAGGTCGGCGCGGCCGATGAGGTCGTCGAACTTGCGCATGCCCAGCTGCGCCATGATGCGGCGTGCCTCTTCGGCGACGAAGAAGAAGTAGTTCACCACGTGCTCGGGACGCCCCGAGAACTTCTTGCGCAGCACCGGGTCCTGCGTGGCCACGCCCACCGGGCAGGTGTTGAGGTGGCACTTGCGCATCATGATGCAGCCCTCGACCACCAGCGGCGCGGTGGCGAAGCCGAACTCGTCGGCCCCCAGCAGCGCGCCGATGACGACGTCGCGCCCGGTCTTCATCTGGCCGTCGGCCTGCACGCGGATGCGCCCGCGCAGGCGGTTGAGCACGAGCGTCTGCTGCGTTTCGGCCAGGCCCAGCTCCCACGGCGTGCCGCAGTGCTTGATGCTGCTCCAGGGGCTGGCGCCGGTGCCGCCATCGTGGCCGGCGATGACCACGTGGTCGGCCTTGCACTTGGCCACGCCCGCGGCCACGGTGCCCACGCCCACTTCGCTCACCAGCTTGACGCTGATGCTGGCACGCGGGTTGGCGTTCTTCAGGTCGTGGATGAGCTGCGCCAGGTCTTCGATGGAATAGATGTCGTGGTGCGGCGGTGGGCTGATGAGGCCCACGCCCGGCACGCTGTAGCGCAGCATGCCGATGTACTCGCTCACCTTGCCACCGGGCAACTGGCCGCCCTCGCCGGGCTTGGCGCCCTGGGCCATCTTGATCTGGATCTGGTCGGCGCTCACCAGGTACTCGGTGGTCACGCCGAAACGGCCCGAGGCCACCTGCTTGATCCTGCTGCGCAGGCTGTCGCCTTCGCGCATCGTGTAGTCGGCCTCGATGACTTTGGCGCCGATGATGTCGCTGACCTTGGTCCCGGCAGCCACCGGGATGCCCTTGAGCTCGCTGCGGTAGCGCGCCGGGTCTTCGCCGCCCTCGCCGGTATTGCTCTTGCCGCCGATGCGGTTCATGGCGATGGCCAGCGTGCTGTGCGCCTCGGTCGAGATCGAGCCGAGCGACATCGCGCCGGTGGCGAAGCGCTTGACGATCTCGCTGGCCGGCTCGACCTCCTCGACCGGGATCGCCTTGCCCGGGTCGACCTTGAACTCGAACAGGCCGCGCAGCGTCATGTGGCGGCGGCTCTGGTCGTTGACGAGCTGGGCGTATTCCTTGTAGGTGTCGAAGCGGTTGGCGCGCGCGCTGTGCTGCAGCTTGGCGATGACGTCGGGCGTCCACATGTGCTCCTCGCCGCGCGTGCGCCAGGCGTATTCGCCGCCGGCGTCGAGTGCATGGGCCAGCACCGGGTCGCTGCCGAAGGCCGCGCGGTGCATGCGCAGCGCCTCCTCGGCGACCTCGAATACGCCGATGCCGCCGACCTGGCTGGCGGTGCCGCGGAAGTACTTGTCGACGAAGCTCTTCTCCAGCCCGATGGCCTCGAAGAGCTGGGCACCGCAGTAGGACATGTAGGTGCTCACGCCCATCTTGGACATGATTTTCGACAGGCCCTTGCCGATCGCCTTGGTGTAGTTGTAGAGGGCCTTTTCCGCACTCAGCGCACCGGGCAGGCTGCCGTGCAGCTCGGTCAGGGTCTCCAGTGCCAGGTAGGGGTGCACGGCCTCGGCGCCGTAGCCGGCGAGGACCGCGAAGTGGTGCACCTCACGCGCCGAGCCCGTCTCCACCACCAGGCCGGCGGTGGTGCGCAGGCCCTCGCGCACCATGTGGTGGTGCACGGCCGACAGTGCCAGCAGCGCAGGGATGGCGACCTGCTCGCGCTGCAGGCGGCGGTCGGTGATGATGAGGATGTTGTGCCCGCTCTTCAGCGCGTCGACGGCTTCGGCGCACAGCGAGGCGAGCTTGGCCTCGATGCCCTCGAAGCCCCAGGCGCGCGGGTAGGTGATGTCGAGTTCGTAGCTCCTGAACTTGCCGCCGGTGTGCTGGGCGATGGCGCGCAGGCGCGCCATGTCGTCGAAATCGAGCACCGGCTGCCTCACCTCCAGGCGCATCGGCGGATTCACCGCGTTGATGTCGAGCAGGTTGGGCTTGGGCCCGATGAAGCTGTTCAGGCTCATCACGATGGCCTCGCGGATCGGGTCGATCGGCGGGTTGGTGACCTGGGCGAAGAGCTGCTTGAAGTAGTTGAAGAGGGGCTTGTTCTTGTCGCTGAGCACCGCCAGCGGGGAGTCGTTGCCCATCGAGCCGATGGCTTCCTCGCCCTGCGTGGCCATGGGCGCGAGCAGAAAGCGCATGTCTTCCTGGGTGTAGCCGAAGGCCTGCTGGCGGTCGAGCAGGGTCTCGGCGTGGCGCGCCGGCCCTGCGCTGACGTCGATGGAGTCGAGGCGCACGCGCACGTTCTCGATCCACTGCCGGTACGGGCGCGCGTTGGCGAACTGGGTCTTCAGTTCCTCGTCCTCGACGATGCGGCCCTGTTCCAGGTCGATGAGGAACATGCGGCCGGGCTGCAAGCGCCACTTCTTGATGATCTTGCCCTCGGGCACGGGCAGCACGCCGCTCTCGCTGGCGAGCACCACCAGGTCGTCGTCGGTGACGATGTAGCGCGCCGGGCGCAGCCCGTTGCGGTCGAGCGTGGCACCGACCTGCTTGCCGTCGGTGAAGACCATCGCCGCCGGGCCATCCCAGGGTTCGAGCATCGCCGCGTGGTACTCGTAGAAGGCGCGCCGGCGCTCGTCCATGAGCTCGTGGTTCTCCCAGGCCTCGGGGATCATCATCATCACCGCGTGCGCCAGCGGGTAGCCGCTCATGGTGAGCAGTTCCAGCGCGTTGTCGAAGGTGGCGGTGTCGCTCTGGCCCTCGAAGGTGATGGGGTAGAGCTTGCCCAGGTCGTCGCCGAGCACGGGCGACTTCATCACCCCCTCGCGCGCGCGCATCCAGTTGAAGTTGCCCTTGACGGTGTTGATCTCGCCGTTGTGCGCCACCATGCGGTAGGGGTGCGCCAGCGGCCACTCGGGAAAGGTGTTGGTCGAGAAACGCTGGTGCACCAGCGCCAGCGCGGTGACCACGCGCGGATCCTGCAGGTCCTTGTAGTACACACCCACCTGGTCGGCCAGCAGCAGGCCCTTGTAGATCACGGTGCGGCAGCTCATGCTGGGCACGTAGTACTCGCGGCTGTGCGTGAGCTTGAGTGCCTGGATGGCGGCGCTGGCGGTCTTGCGGATGACGTAGAGCTTGCGCTCCAGCGCGTCGGGGACGATGACGTCGGCGCCGCGGCCGATGAAGATCTGGCGGATCACCGGCTCCTTGGCGCGCACCGCCGGGCTCATCGGCATGTCGCGGTCCACCGGCACTTCGCGCCAACCCAGCAGCACCTGGCCTTCGGCCTTCACCGCGCGCTCGAGTTCCTGCTCGCAGGCCAGGCGTGAGGCGTGCTCCTTGGGCAGGAAGATCATGCCCACGCCGTACTCGCCCAGCGGGGGCAGGGTCACGCCCTGCGCGGCCATCTCCGGGCGGTAGAAGCCGTCGGGCATCTGGATGAGGATGCCCGCGCCGTCGCCCATGAGCTTGTCGGCGCCCACCGCACCGCGGTGGTCCAGGTTCTCCAGGATCTTCAGCCCCTGGCCGACGATGGCGTGCGACTTGGTGCCCTTGATGTGGGCCACGAAGCCGACGCCGCAGGCGTCGTGCTCGCCCGCCGGGTCGTACAGGCCGTCGCGGCTCAGGCTGGAGATCTCTTCGCGGGAGGCGGGGGTGGGCTGCTGCATCGAACGGCGCTCCTATGGTCGGCAAGGCGCGAGTGGACAACGAGCCTACCGCAGCGCAGCAATCGCGGCAACAAATAAATTATAGGGTCAGACTCCATAAACTGAACTAAATGTCCTGGTGTGTATAAATTGGGGACATATAAACAGCGAGCATGTTCGGCCGGGCGACGCCTGCGCCGCCTGGACTTCACGGGTGGCTGATGCGTGGGCGCCCGCGCGGGCGCGGGCGCGCGGGCCGGCCCAGGGTGGCGCCGAGCTGCGCGGCAAAGGCCTCCGTGCCGGCCACCCAGCCACCCAGCGCCGCGTGGCGCAAGCGCTCGGCGCTGGCGTGAGGCACCCCTTCGGCGAGCCGGGCGCGATAAGTGGCCTCGCGCTCGAAGGGCGTGTTGCCGAGTTGCCAGACCTCCGGCGGGTCCACCAGCAACGGGTCGGGTCCCGCACCCGTGCGGTGGCCGATGCTGGTGCTGCCTGCCTCGCTGCAGGCGGTGTCGACAAGTTGCAGCGCGGCCAGCCGCAAAGGGCCGGGTTCGACCACGGCGGCGCGGAAGCGCCCATCCCACAAGGTTCCGGCGCGGCCATGCCGGCGGTTGTAGGCACTCACATAGCGACGACCCAGGCCTTGCACCATGCGCCCCAGGGCACCCGGCTCGGCCGGGGTGAGCAGCAATTGCACCTCGGTGGCCAACAGGGCGTAGGCATGCACCTGCACCGCGCTGGTGCTCGCCGCCTCGGCCAGGGCGGCGAGAAAGGTCTGGCGGTCCTGCCGGTCGACAAAGGCCACCTGCCCGCCGTTGCTGCGCAGGATGACGAGGTGCGCCAGCCCGGGAACCTCCAGCCGCGCCAGCCGGGCCATCGTGGCCTCACTCGGCGAACAGGCGCCGCCCGGTCAGGCGGGTGTGTTCACGCAGGGCAAAGCGGTCGGTCATGCCGGCAATGTAATCGGCCACGGCGCGCGGCAGTTCGGGGGCGGCGGCGAAGTCGGCGGGCATCTCGCCCGGTGCGGCCATGTAGGCGGCGAAGAGCTCGGCCACCGCGGTGCGCGCCAGGGCCGTGGTTTGCACCACCTGGGGGTGGCGGTAGAGCTGCCGGAAAAGAAAGCGCTTGAGCTCGGTGTTGCGTGCGCGCAGCTCGGCGCTGAAGCCGGCCAGCGGCGGCAACTGGCGCACGGCCTGTGCGTCGGCGGGGGCATGCGCGGCCACGTTCCGGCCGGTGGCCGCGATGAGGTCACCCACCTGCGCCGAGAGCATGCGCCGCAGCGTCTCGAAGAGCAGGCGCCGGCCGGGCTTGTCTCCCAGCGTCGGGTGCTCGGCCAGGGTTTCGTCGCGCCAGTGCACGAAGAGCGCCACCTCTTCCATCTGCGCCAGCGTGATGAGGCCCGAGCGGATGCCGTCGTCGATGTCGTGCGCGTTGTAGGCCATCTCGTCGGCGAGGTTGACGAGCTGTGCCTCCAGGCTGGGCTGCGTGCCCTGCAGGAAGCGCAGACCCGGGCCATTGGGCTCGGTGCGCAGCATGCGCTCGGCCTGGCTGCGCGGGCAATGCTTGAGGATGCCCTCGCGGGTCTCGAACGTGAGGTTCAGGCCGTCGAAGGCGGGGTAGCGGGCCTCCAGCGCATCCACCACGCGCAGGCTTTGCAGGTTGTGCTCGAAGCCGCCGTGCTCGTGCATGCAGGCATGCAGCGCGTCCTGGCCGGCGTGGCCGAAGGGCGTGTGGCCGAGGTCGTGCGCCAGCGCAATGGCCTCCACCAGGTCCTCGTTGAGCCGCAGCGCGCGCGCGGCGGAGCGGCCGAGCTGCGCCACTTCCAGCGAGTGCGTGAGCCGCGTGCGGAAGAGATCGCCCTCGTGGTTGATGAACACCTGCGTCTTGTAGACGAGGCGCCGGAACGCCGTGCTGTGGACGATGCGGTCGCGGTCGCGCTGGTGTTCGTTGCGCGGCGGGGCCAGCCATTCGGCAATGCGGCGTCCGCGCGAGCGCCGCGGGTCGCTGGCCCAGGGCGCCAGGTCGTCGAGGTTCACGCGCGCGCGCCGTGACGTGAAATCACGCGCAGCACGGTGGCGTCGGGGGCCGTGCGCAGCGCCGCGCGACCGGGGGCCTCGAGCACGATGAAGCGGATCTCGCCACCCTGGGCCTTCTTGTCCACGCGCATCAGCTCGAGCCAGCGCGCGCCGTCCATGGCGGGGGCGACCACGGGCAGCCCCGCGCTCTCGATCAGCCGCGTCAGGCGTTGCGTGAAGTCCGCGCTCACCAGGCCGAGCTCGGCCGACAGTGCCGCGGCCAGCACCATGCCGCAGGCCACCGCCTCGCCGTGCAGCCATTGCCCGTAACCCAGGCCGGTCTCGATGGCGTGGCCGAAGGTGTGGCCGAAGTTGAGGATCGCGCGCAGCCCGTGCTCGCGCTCGTCCTGCCCCACCACCTCGGCCTTGATCTCGCAGGCGCGCCGCACGGCATGCGCCAGTGCCGCCCTGTCGCGCCGGCGCAGCGCGGGCAGGTGTGCCTCGATCCAGTCGAAGAACGCCATGTCGGCGATGGGCCCGTACTTGATGATCTCGGCCAGGCCCGCGGCGAGCTCGCGTTCGGGCAGCGTGTCCAGCGTGTCCAGGTCGCAGACGACGCGCTCGGGCTGGTAGAACGCGCCGATCATGTTCTTGCCCAGGGGGTGGTTGATGGCGGTCTTGCCGCCCACCGAGGAATCCACCTGCGCCAGCAGCGTCGTGGGCACCTGCACGAAGGGCACGCCGCGCATGAAGGTGGCCGCAGCAAAGCCGGCCATGTCGCCCACCACGCCGCCGCCCAGGGCAAAGAGCACCGTCTGGCGGTCGCAGCCGCGCGCCAGCAGGTGGTCGAAGACCAGCTCGAGCGAGGTCCAGTTCTTGTATTGCTCGCCGTCGGGAAGCCGCACCCGGCTGACCTGGCCGTAATGCGGTGCCAGGGCCTGCTCCAGGGCGGGGCCGTAGAGCACATCGACGGTGGGATTGGTGACGATCACCGCCTGCGCCGCGCGCGGCAGGCCGGCCCAGGCGGCGGGCGAGGACAGCAATGCGCCGTCGATCTGGATGTCGTAGCGGCCGTGCGGCGTGCTCACCGTCACGGCGCTGGTGGGCGCTGCGTTCATGGCGCGCGAGTTTACCGGCCGGTGATGGGCCGCTGACTCGGGCTGCCGAGTCGGGCTGCGGCCGCCCCTTGGCGGGTCAGGTGCCGGGGATGTCGATGGTGGACGGCACGAGGCCGGGGTCGACGAGTCCGGCAAGTTCGAGCTGCATGAGCACCATGCCCATCAAGGACGGCACCGAGGGGCGCGCGGCCTCGACGACGAAGTGCGCCGTGCGCCGGTACAGCGGGTCGCGCTCGCGGTACAACTCGCGCAGCTTGCGCAGCGGGTCGGCGACCTGGAGCAGCGGCCGATGCCCGTCGTGGCGCAGGCGGCGGTGCAGTTCCTCGGGCGTGGCGCGCAGGTACAGCACATGGGTGTGCGAGTGCAGCGCCTCGCGGTTGGAGGGGCGCAGCACGGCGCCGCCGCCGGTGGCCAGGACGAGCCCGGGGCGCGTGCTCGAGGCCTCGATGACCTCCTGCTCGATGTCGCGAAACGCCGCTTCGCCGTGGGCGGCAAAGAACTCGCGTATGGGCATGCCGATGCGCTGCTCGATCTCGGCGTCGCTGTCGACGAACTGCAGGCCGAGCTGCCGGGCCAGGTGCCGAGCGACGGTGGATTTTCCGCAGCCGGGCATGCCGACGAGGGACAGGGCGAGGGAGCGGGTCACGGGCCGAAGTATGGCCCCGAAGAAACACGGCCGACTCGAGGTCGGCCGTGGGATAAGTCCGATGCGGCCGCGGTCAGTTGGGCGAGCTGCAGTTGCCCACCACGCCGTACGGGCTGCGCACGTAGGCCGGCGGCACGTCCTTGTTCTTGATCGATGCCGCGTCCACAGGGATGGGTGCCAGCACATAGGTGGCCCGCCCTTCGGTCCCGGCGACGCCGGAGGCGGCCACCGTGATCCAGCCGTCGACCCACGAGCCGAAGCTCTTGGCGTAGGTGATCTCCACGATCGCCGTGCCGTCGGCGC